>NZ_JAESPG010000017.1:0-167180 GCF_016756915.1 Pseudomonas sp. HB05 | reverse complement strand
TTTCGTTGAAGGCGTATTCACCGCCGCCGAAGTTGAAACGGTCGGAGGTGAAGGCACCACGGCCGTTCATCGACATGTCTTCCATGCTCGCGTCGTTGCGCGGGCTGTTGGCGCGGAACTGGCCGCCGTAGAGGCTCAGGCCGTTGATTTCGGTCGAAGTGACCTGGCCGCCACGGAAAGTCTGGGGCAGGGAACGACCGTCGTCGGAGCGCAGGATCGGCAGCACCGGCATCCACTCGCCGACCTTCAGTTCGGTCTTCGAGACCTTGGCCTTCAGGGCGACGCCCAGGCGACCGAAGTCATCGGCGGGGCGGCCATCGTCGTGCACCGGCAACAACTGGGTGCCCGTCGTGCCTCGACCACCGTCGAGCTTGATCGAGTAGGTCCCCAGCACGTCCACGCCGAAACCGACCACGCCTTGGGTGAAGCCGGACTTCGCGTCGAGGATGAAGCTCTGGGTCCATTCTTCGGCTTTGCCTTGGGCGGCGTTGTCGTTGGTGAAGTTGCGGTTGAAGTAGAAGTTGCGCAGGTTCAGCGTGGCCTTGGCGTCTTCGACAAACCCCGACTCCGCCGCCAGGACGGGCAGGGCGGTACTGCTCAGGGCGACGGCAATGAGGCTGGGGAACAGGTGCTGTGTGGGCTTCATGGGCGTTGTCTCTTATTTTTTGTGGACGAAGCGAGTTGTTGCCGCATCTTTTGGGTGCGAACGGTACAGTTGGGCCAGGTTGTTAAAGCGACCGAGGATCAGCCGGACGGTGCAGGGCGTGGGGACATGGCATCGAACCTGTTGTTATTGGTTTTGTGCGAGCGATGGTGAAGGGCGGCCCGGGATCGGTTCAATTGCTGTTCGCGGGTTTTGGGCGATTATCGAACGGCAAAACGACTGATTGGATGGACGCAATTCCCTGTGGGCGAGCTTGCTCGCGATGGCGGCCTGACAGCTGGCCTGGATTTTTGACCGGGTACATATCCGTTGCTGCGGTCACGGCGGCTTAGGGTTCCGCCCTTACGGCGGCTCACTTTTTTTCAGACGCCAAAAAAAGTAAGCAAAAAAGGCTTGCCCCACCACTCGGTGCCTCGCCTAGGCTCGGCATGCCCTCTCTCCGGCCTTGCTCCGTGGGCCCGCCGCGAAGGGCCATCCATGGCCCAGCGCGGCTATCCCGGCATCCATGCCGGGATGCCCACTCCACAATGCCTGCGTTCGGCCATCGTGGTTAACGGGGCGTTGAGATCAAGAGCAAGAGCAAGAGCAAGAGCAAGAGCAAGAGCAAGAGCAAGAGCATGGGGGCTTTCGCTGCACCTATGTGATAGAGCCATTGCTATCGCGAGCAGGCTCGCTCGCGAAGAGGCCGCCTCGTTCTTGATCTTGATCTTGATCTTGATCTTGATCTTGATCTTGATCTTGATCTTGATCTTGATCTTGGCGCCCCGTTAACCACGATGGCCGCACGTAGGTCTTGTGCAGTGGGTACCTCGGCATGGATGCCGAGGTAGCCGCGCTGGGCCATGGATGGCCCTTCGCGGCGGCCCACGGAGCAAGGCCGGAGTGCGGGCATGCCGAGCCTAAGCGAGGCACCGAGTGGTGGGGCGAAGCCTTTTTTGCTTACTTTTTTTGGCGTCTGAAAAAAAGTGAGCCGCCGTAAGGGCGGAACCCTAAGTAGCCGTTACCGCAGAAATGGATATGTACCCGGTCAAAAATCCAGGCCAGCTGTCAGGCCGCCATCGTCGGATCGCCGCCCGGAGCAAGCTCGCTCCCACAGGGTTGTGTGTTGAACTCGGATATTTATTAATCCTTAAAAACACGAAGCCCACCTTTCGGTGGGCTTCGTGTTTTCAGACGTCAAATCAGAACAACTTCGTTTCCGGCGCCTTCTCCGCCACCGGTTCGTTCTTGCCCGTCTCGGCATTCCAGCCACCGCCCAGGGCCTTGTACAAATTGACCTCGCTGGTCAGTTGCGCAAGGCGGTCGGTGATCAGCGATTGTTGCGCGCTGAACAACTGGCGCTGGGCGTCGAGGAAGGTCAGGTTGCTATCGACACCGATGCGGTAGCGACGCTCGGCCAGGCGGTAGTAGTCCTGGTTGGCGGCGACGAAGTCGGTCTGGGCCTGCAACTGCTCGTTGTAGGTCTGGCGCGCGGCCAGGCCGTCGGAGACTTCCTGGAACGCCGTCTGAATCGACTTCTCGTACTGCGCGACGTTGATGTCTTTCTGGATCTTGGCGTAATCCAGGCTCGCCCGCAGGCTGCCGGCGTTGAAGATCGGCAGGTTGATCTGCGGCGCGAAGGTCCAGGTGCCCGAACCGCCCTTGAACAGGCCGGACAGGTCTGGGCTCAGGGTGCCGGCGTTGGCCGTCAGGCTGATGCTCGGGAAGAACGCGGCCCGCGCGGCGCCGATGTTGGCGTTGGCGGCGAGCAGGTTGCGTTCGGCCTGGAGGATGTCCGGACGACGTTGCAGCAGGTCCGACGGCAAACCGGCCGGCACTTCGCTGAGCAGGTCATCGCTCAGCGGTTGGGTGCTCAGGTTGGCCGGCAGGCCGGTGCCCAGCAGCAGGGTCAGGCTGTTTTCATCCTGGGCCACCTGGCGGGTGTAGCGGGCCAGTTGCACGCGGGCGTTTTCCACCGCCGTGCGCGCCTGGCTCAGGTCCAGGGCCGAGGCCACGCCAACTTCGGCGCTGCGGGAGGTCAACTTCAGGCTCTGCTCGTAGGTGCCCAGGGTTTCCTGGGTCAGCTTGAGCAGTTCCTTGTCGGCCTGCCAGGTCAGGTAGGCATTGGCGACGTTGGCCACCAGGCTGATCTGCGTGCTGCGGCGGGCTTCTTCGGTAGCGAAGTAGCTTTGCAAGGCTTGCTCGCTCAAGCTGCGGACGCGACCGAACAGGTCCAGCTCATAGGCGCTGATCCCCAGTGTTGCCGAGTAGGAACTGCTGATCGCCGCTTCGCCGGTTTGCGAAGCCCGTGCCGGTACCCGCTGGCGGCTGCCGGAGCCGGTGGCCGAGACTGCCGGGAACAGGTCCGCGCGCTGGATGCGGTACTGCGCGGCGTAGGCATCGATGTTCAGCGCCGCGACGCGCAGGTCGCGGTTGTTTTCCAGGGCGACCTGGATCAATTGCTGCAGCGCAGGGTCATGGAAGAACTGCTTCCAACCCTGTTCGGCGGCAGCCTGGCCGGGCGCATTGGCTGGCTCGTAGGCCGGGCCCTGCGGGTATTGCGCCGCGACCGGTGCTTCGGGCCGCTGATAGTCGGGGATCAGCGAGCAACCGCTGAGCACGACGGCGGCGATGGTCAGGGAAAGTAGCGACTTGCTCATTGGCCAGCCTCTTTAGAAGTTTCAGGAGTGTGGTCCTGGTCGATATTCTTGCGACGACCCATCGACGACACCGTCACGAAGAACAAGGGCACCCAGAAGATTGCCAGGATGGTCGCGGTGAGCATACCGCCAATCACGCCGGTACCGATGGCGTGCTGGCTGCCCGAGCCGGCGCCGGTGGAAATCGCCAGCGGAACCACGCCGAGGACGAACGCCAGGGACGTCATGATGATCGGCCGCAGACGCATCCTACAGGCTTCGATGGCAGCTTCCATCAGGGTCCGGCCCTGTTCGTGGAGTTCCTTGGCGAACTCGACGATCAGGATGGCGTTTTTCGCCGCCAGGCCGATGGTCGTCAGCAAGCCCACCTGGAAGTACACGTCGTTGGACAGGCCGCGCAGGCTGGTCGCCATCAGCGCCCCGATGATCCCCAGGGGCACCACGAGCATGACCGCGATCGGAATCGACCAGCTCTCATACAGCGCTGCCAGGCACAGGAACACCATCAGCAGCGACAAGGCATACAACGCCGGCGCCTGGGAGCCCGACAGACGTTCCTCGTAGGACAGGCCCGTCCAGGAAATGCCGACACCGGCCGGCAGCTTCTTGGCGATGGCTTCGACTTCGGCCATGGCTTCACCGGTGGAATAGCCGGGCGCCGGGGTGCCGAGGATTTCCATCGCTTCCACGCCGTTGTAACGAGCCAGTTTCGGCGAGCCGTAGACCCACTCACCCTTGGCGAACGCCGTGAACGGCACCATGGTCCCGGCGCTGTTGCGCACATACCACTTCTGCAGGTCTTCGGGGCTCATGCGTGCGTTCGGCTGGCCCTGGACGTACACCCGTTTCACCCGACCACGGTCGATGAAGTCGTTCACATAGCTACTGCCCAAGGCAATCGACAGGGTGTTGTTGATCTCCGAGAGGGTAATGCCCAGGGCACTGGCCTTCTCGTCATCGATTTCCAACTGGTATTGCGGTTCATCGTTCAGGCCGTTTGGACGCACCTGGGCCAGTATTTTGCTCTGGGCCGCCATGCCCAGGAACTGGTTGCGGGCTTCCATCAGCTTGTCGTGACCGATGCCGGCGCGATCCTGCAGGAACACGTCGAAACCGGTGGCGTTACCCAGTTCCATCACCGCTGGCGGGGCGAAGGCGAATACCATCGCGTCGCGGAAGGTGAAGAAGTGTTGCTGGGCGCGGCCGGCGATCTTGAACACGGTGTTATCCGCGTTACGCTCTTCCCACGGCTTAAGCATGATGAACGCCAGGCCGGAGCTCTGGCCACGACCGGCAAAGTTGAAGCCGGTCACGGTGAACACCGAGGCCACGCCATCGCCTTCGCCGCCGTCCTTGCTCGGACGCAGCAGGAACTCACGCATCTTGTCCACCACCACCTGGGTACGCTCGGCGCTGGAACCGGCCGGTGTCTGCACTTGGGCAAACAGTACGCCCTGGTCTTCTTCCGGCAGGAACGCCGTCGGGATGCGGGTGAACAGCCAGACCATGCCAACCACGATGATGATGTAGGCCAGCAGGTACGGGGCCTTGTGCTTGAGCATATTGCCCACGCCGCGTTCGTAGCTCCTGACGCCACGGTCGAAGGTGCGGTTGAACCAACCGAAGAAGCCGCGTTTCGGCGTGCCGTGCTCACCCTTGGGGATTGGTTTGAGCATGGTGGCGCACAGGGCCGGGGTGAAAATCAGGGCCACCAGGACCGACAGGGCCATGGCCGAGACGATAGTGATGGAGAACTGCTTGTAGATCACACCGGTGGAGCCGCCGAAGAACGCCATCGGCAGCAATACCGCCGAGAGCACCAGGGCGATACCCACCAGGGCGCCCTGTATCTGGCCCATGGATTTCTTGGTGGCTTCCTTGGGCGACAGGCCTTCTTCGCTCATCACCCGTTCGACGTTTTCCACCACGACGATGGCGTCGTCCACCAGCAAGCCGATGGCCAGCACCATGCCGAACATGGTCAGGGTGTTGATGCTGAAGCCGAACGCCGCGAGGATGCCGAAGGTGCCGAGCAGTACCACGGGTACGGTCATCGTGGTGATGATGGTGGCGCGGAAGTTCTGCAAGAACAGGAACATCACCAGGAACACCAGTACGACCGCCTCGACCAGGGTTTCAACCACACCCTTGATCGATTCGCTCACCACCGGCGTGGTGTCGTAGGGGAACACCACTTCCAGACCTTGCGGGAAGAACGGCTTGAGGTTTTCCACGGTCTGGCGCAGGGCCTTGGCCGTGTCGAGGGCGTTGGCGCCAGTCGCCAGTCGCACCGCCAGGCCGGAGGCCGGGGCACCGTTGAACTGCGCGTTGATGCTGTAGTTCTCACCGCCCAGGGCCACATCGGCCACGTCGCCGACACGCACTTGCGAGCCGTCCGGGTTGACCTTGAGCAGGATTGCCTTGAACTGCTCGGCGGTCTGCAAGCGGGTCTTGCCGATGATGGTGGCGTTCAGTTGCTGGCCGGGCATGGCCGGCAGGCCGCCAAGCTGGCCGGAAGCGATCTGGACGTTCTGCGCGGTAATCGCCGTGCTCACATCCACCGGGGTCAGGTTGAAATTGTTCAGCTTGGCCGGGTCGAGCCAGATCCGCATCGCGTATTGGGCGCCGAAGACCTGGAAGTCACCAACACCCGCGGTGCGCGAGATCGGGTCCTGCATGTTGGACACGATGTAGTTGGACAGGTCTTCCCGGGTCATGCTGCCGTCGCGCGACACCACGCCGATCACCATCAGGAAGTTTCTCACTGACTTGGTCACGCGAATGCCCTGTTGCTGCACTTCTTGCGGCAGCAGCGGGGTGGCCAGGTTCAGCTTGTTCTGGACCTGGACCTGCGCGGTATCGGAGTTGGTGCCTTGCTCGAAGGTGGCAGTGATGGTCATGCTGCCGTCGGAGTTACTTTCCGACGATACATAACGCAGGTTGTCGATGCCGTTGAGCTGCTGCTCGATCACCTGCACCACGGTGTCCTGCACGGTTTGCGCGGATGCGCCCGGGTAGGTCACCTGGATCGCAATGGCCGGCGGCGCAATGCTCGGGTACTGGTTGATCGGCAACTTGAGGATCGACAGAGCCCCGACCAGCATGATCACCAGGGCGATCACCCAGGCGAAAATCGGACGGTCGATAAAAAATTTCGACATGGTTTACTCCCCTTTGCCGCCGGCGGCTTTATCAGCTGCCTGTGCGGGGGCCGGGTTCTTGGTATTGACGTTGGTGGCCTCGGTGGCTTTGACTTCCACGCCCGGGCGTACGAACTGCAACCCCTCGGTGATCACGCGATCGCCGGCCTTGAGCCCGTCTTCGATCAGCCATTGGCTGCCAACGGTGCGGCTGGCCTTGAGCTGACGCAGTTCGACCTTGTTGTCGGGGCCAACGACCAGGGCGGTCGGCGCACCCTTGAGGTCACGGGTCACGCCTTGCTGCGGTGCCAGGATCGCCGCGCTGTTCACGCCGGCCTGCAGTTGCGCGTGGACGAACATGCCCGGCAGCAAGGTGTGGTCAGGGTTGGGGAACACGGCGCGCAAGGTCACCGAACCAGTGGTCTGGTCGACCGAAACTTCGGAAAATTCCAGTTTGCCCTCGTGGGGATACTGACTGCCGTCTTCCAGCGTCAGCTTGACCATGGCGGCATTGTCGCCTGCCTTTTGCAGGCGCCCGCTTTCCAGCTCGCGGCGCAGTTGCAGCAGCTCGACGGAGCTCTGCGTCACGTCAACGTAGATCGGGTCCAGTTGCTGGATGGTCGCCAGGGCATCGGTCTGACCGTTGCTCACCAAGGCGCCTTCAGTCACCGAGGAGCGGCCGATACGACCGGAAATCGGCGCATAGACCTTGGTGTAGCGCACGTTGATCTGGGCAGTCTGCAGGTTGGCTTCCGACTCCAGGCGATTGGCCACGGCGGTGTCGTATTCCTGCCGGCTTACGGCCTGTTCGTTGACCAATTGCTGGTAGCGGTCGGCAATCGACTTGGTAGAGCGCAGGTTGGCCTCGGCACTCTTGAGGGTCGCCTCATAGACGGCCGGGTCGATCTGGTAGAGCTGCTGGCCGGCCTTGACGTCGGCACCTTCCTTGAAAAGGCGCTTGAGGATGATGCCGTTGACCTGCGGGCGCACTTCCGCGACGCGGAACGCACTGGTGCGGCCCGGCAGTTCGGAGGTCAGGGTAAAGGGCTGGGTCTTGAGGGTTACCACACCGACCTGGGGAGGGGGAGGCGCAGGGGCAGCCTCTTCCTTTTTGCATCCGCTGAGCAGCGATGCCAGGGCGATGGCAGTGACCAGAGCGGTAACAGCTGGCTTGAATTGCATGGAAATCCTCGGGTCCAGGCGCGTAACAGGCGCGCTCGAAGGTGGAAGGTAAAAAAGAGCAAGATAAGCAATTAGTAGGATGCTAAGAAATATACTTACGTACACGGTTGTTTGTAAACAGCCAAATTGCGTACCATCCGTATTTACAAAAGCCTTACAAAGGCCGATGCGAATCGGGGACGCATGTCGACGGGCACTGCCTCATGGATTGTCATGCTGAACCTTACGCATCGCTTATGCATCCTGATTGAGGTGTTTACTGCCATGGTCCGTCGTACCAAAGAGGAGGCTCTGGAGACTCGCAACCAGATACTCGAAGCGGCCGAAAAAGCGTTCTTCGAGCGAGGCGTGGCGCGCACCACGCTGGCTGACATCGCGACGCTCGCCGGTGTGACGCGGGGCGCCATCTACTGGCATTTCAGCAACAAGGCGGATCTGCTCCAGGCCATGCTCGATACGTTGCATGAACCGCTCGATGAGCTGGCACGCGCCAGTGAGAGCGAAGAGGAGGTCGATCCCCTGGGATGCATACGCAAACTGCTGGTGCGGTTGTTCCAGCAGGTGGCCCTGGATCCGAAAACCCGACGCATCAACGAGATTCTTTTCCATAAATGCGAGTTCACCGATGAAATGTGTGACCTGCGCCAGCAGCGGCGGCAGGTCAGCCTCGACTGTAATCTGCGTATTGCGCTGTCGCTGCGCAATGCGATGAAACGCGGCCAGTTGCCGGATGACCTGGATCCCGAAAGGGCGGCGGTGGCCATTCATGCCTACATTGACGGCATCCTCTACCAGTGGCTGCTGGCCCCCGACAGCTTCGCACTGGCAGGTGAAGCGGAGCGCTGGGTGGAAACCGGGCTGGACATGCTGCACTTGAGCCCTAGCCTGCGCAAATGAAACAAAATGCGTAATTGAGTCGGTTTGTGTCAATAGCCGATCAGGAAGTACCCCGCCGGGCATTTATCCTGGCGGGGTACTTTATATAGGCACCGCCTCAGCGTTGAAAGACGGCGCCTCGGCTATTTTGTAGGAAAATTGTTGCGTGTTTGCCAAGTCGCATCCTGCTCAGGCGCGTGCCCTGGGCCTCAGGCTTACTAACATTGGATCAGGTCGGGTTGTTGTCATCGATCGTCAGGTTAATGGTGTAGCTGAAGGGCGGTTCCAGCATTCTTTGGGTAATTACTGACCGACAGGAATATTCGCCATTCCCGGTATACGCGGTTCTGCTTTGCCAATTTGGTTTGTAGCTGGGTTCCAGGAAACCGAAAATAACTCGGGCGTCAAACAGGGTTTGCAGCTGGCAGCCGAAGTTAAAGTTGGTCATCTGATAGGTCAGAACCAGTTCAATAGGTTTTATTTCCCTCAGTGTGGGTTGCCAGCCAGCAGCGGGGTAGGTGAATTTTCTTTCATGTTTGAATTGAAACTTCATACTTGCGTCGGCGGGGACGACAGGAAAATCGTCAGGTATGGAAAACTCACCCAGAAGGTTAGTCATTTCCAGATCATGGGACGTATCGTTTATAACATTGACGATGATGTTCGTATTGGCCAAGCTGACGGCGGCCGCCAAGGGGCCCAGTAACAGGGCGAGAATCAGGTTTTTCATAAGGCTCATAGTAAGATCCCTCTAAAGAGTTTCAGGCCGCTAAAGCCTGCATAAGATAAACAGTATTTGATTATGTTTTGGGTTGGTAAAGCGTTGAGGTTGCATGTTTGTATTTTTTGGTGGTGATGGGGTTCGTTCAGTGGATGGGTTGTTGTTCGGGCTTATTATTAGCGTTGTTGGAAGTGTTAATCCACGGTGAGACGGTGCTGTGTTGTTATTTGATATTTCAACTTTAATAATTGGATTGGGGTCAAAGTCATTGGATGTAAAAAAGCCCCGGCTCTTTCGAGTCGGGGCTTTTTTACAAGGCTGCGTGGTTTAAATTACATCAATGGATAATCGATATAACCCACCGGACCTTTCCCATAGAATGTTTCCGGATGCGGCTCGTTCAATGGCGCGTCGGCTTTCAAGCGTGCCGGCAGGTCCGGGTTGGCAATGAACGGCACGCCAAACGCCACGGCGTCAGCCTTGCCTTCTGCCAGCCAGGCATTGGCACTGTCCTTGGTGAAGCGTTCGTTGGCAATGTAAGGGCCGCCGAAGGCTTGCTTGAGTTGCGGGCCGATGCTGTCTTCGCCTTCTTTCTCGCGGGAGCAGATAAACGCGATGCCACGCTTGCCCAGCTCGCGGGCAACGTAGCTGAAGGTTTCCAAGCGGTTCTCGTCGCCCATGTCGTGGGAGTCGGCGCGCGGTGCCAGGTGCACGCCCACGCGGCCGGCGCCCCAGACTTCGATGGCGGCGTCGGTCACTTCCAGCAGCAGGCGGGCACGGTTTTCCAGGGAGCCGCCGTAGTTGTCGGTGCGCTGGTTGGTGCTGCTTTGCAGGAACTGGTCGAGCAGGTAACCGTTGGCACCATGGATTTCCACGCCATCGAAACCGGCGGCCTTGGCGTTTTCCGCGCCGACGCGGTAGGCATCGACGATGTCGGCGATTTCAGCGGTTTCCAGTGCACGTGGGGTCGGATAGTCGGCCAGCGGACGCACCAGGCTCACGTGGCCCTTGGGTTGGATGGCGCTCGGTGCCACTGGAAGCTCGCCGTCCAGGTAGGACGGGTGGGAGATTCGGCCCACGTGCCAGAGCTGCAGGAAGATCTTGCCCCCAGCACCGTGGATGGCCTTGGTCACGTTGGCCCAACCGCGGACCTGATCGTTGGACCAGATGCCCGGCGTATCAGGGTAGCCCACGCCCATCGGCGTCACCGACGTGGCTTCACTGAGGATCAGGCCGGCGGAGGCGCGTTGCACGTAGTACTCGGCCATCAACGCGTTGGGCACACGGCCGGCGTCGGCACGGCAGCGAGTGAGCGGGGCCATGATGATGCGGTTCTTCAGCTCGATTTCGCCGAGTTTGATAGGGTCGAAAATTGTCGCCATGAAATACAACCTCGCAAGTAAAGGATTAAAAGTCAGTGAGTGGCAGGGGCCAGGTCGGCATTGCCGCCCTGGCGGAAAGTGATCAGGGTCACCAGCAGCGCCAGCACGGCCAGCGCGCCCGCCGCCAGGGGCACGGAAGTCAGGCCCAGGCCGTGGTCGATGACGCTGCCGCCGACCCAGGCGCCCAAGGCGTTGCCGATGTTGAAGGCGCCGATGTTCAGGGTGGACACCAGGTTGGGTGCGTCTTTGCCGAAGGTCACCACGTTGACCTGCAGTGCCGGCACCGCGGCGAAACAGGCGGTGGCCCAGAGGAACAGCGTGATCTCGGTCGGGATCAACGCCACGCTGGTCCAGCTCAAGATGGTGGACACCACCGCCATGGTCAGGAATACGCCCATCAGCGTGTTCGCCAGGCTCTTGTCCGCCAGCTTGCCGCCGATGATGTTGCCCAGGGTCAGGCCTAGGCCGATCAGCACCAGGGTCCACGTCACGCCACGGGGCGATACGCCGGTCACTTCACCCAGCAGCGGGGCGACGTAGGTAAACAGGGTGAACACCGAGGCGGAGAACAGCGCGGTCATGCTCAACGACAGCCACAGGCCCGCTCCCTTGAGCGCCACCAGCTCCGAACGCATGTCGAGTTTTTCCTCGTCGCGCTTGGCTGGCAGGAAGCGGATCAGGCCGATCAGGGCGACTACACCGATGATCGTTACCGCCCAGAAGGTCGAACGCCAGCCGGCTTGCTGGCCCAGCGCGGTGCCCAGCGGTACGCCAAGCACGTTGGCCAGGGTCAGGCCGGTGAACATCAGGGCCACGGCCGAGGCACGCTTGTTCGGCGCCACCAGGCCGGCGGCGACCACCGAACCGATGCCGAAGAACGCACCGTGGCACAGGGCGGTGACGACTCGCGCAAGCATCAGCACGTTGTAGTCGCTGGCGACGGCGCAGAGCAGGTTGCCAATGATGAAGATCCCCATCAGCGCCACCAGCGCGGCCTTGCGCGGCAGCCGCGCGGTGGCCAGGGCCATGAACGGCGCACCGATGGCCACGCCCAGGGCGTAGCCGGTGACCAGCCAGCCGGCGCCGGGAATCGACACGCCGAGGTCCGCCGCCACGTCGGGCAACAAGCCCATGATGACGAATTCCGTCGTGCCGATGGCGAAGGCGCTCAGCGCCAGGATGAAGAGGGAAAGGGGCATGTCGAATCCTTGTCTGGTCAGAGCTCTTGGCTCATTTGCTTGAGGAACTGTTGGATCACTTCCTCGTTGCGTTTGAAGAAGTGCCACTGACCGACCTTCTGGCTGGTGATCAACCCGGCCCGTTGCAGCACCGCCAGATGCGCGGAGACCGTGGATTGCGACAGGCCGCAACGCTGGTCGATCTGGCCGGCACAAATGCCGAATTCATGGTTGTGCAACTGCTCGGGAAACTGGACCTTGGGGTCCTTGAGCCAGTTGAGGATGTCTCGCCGTACTGGGTGCGCCAGGGCTTTTATTATTTCGTCGAGGTCGAGGGGCATGGTGGCAGGCTCGGGTGAGTAAAACGCTATATCGCGATGAAGCGAACCTTAAATCGTTAATTCGCGATATACCAATATGTATTTGATCTGAACCCCGAACAAATCGCTATATCGGGTTATAACGATATGGGCGCGGTGGTGCTAAGCTGCCCGCCATGAACTACCTCGCGCACCTGCACCTCGGCGGCCCTGGCCGGGAACAACTGCTCGGCAGTCTCTATGGCGATTTCGTCAAAGGGCCGCTGCAAGGGCAATTCGACCCGCGGATCGAAGCGGCGATCGCTCTGCATCGACGCATCGACATGTACACCGATCGCCATCCGTTGGTGGATATCGCCTTGTCGCGCTTTTCCACGGTGCGGCGGCGTTACGCCGGGATCGTACTGGATGTGTTCTTCGACCATTGCCTGGCCCGGGATTGGACGCTGTACGGTGAGGGGCCGCTGATGGACTTCACCTCCCGCGTCTACCAGGTTCTCGCCGCCGAACCGCAGTTGCCGGGGCGCCTGGCGCACATCGCACCGTTCATGGCGGCGGATGACTGGCTGGGGTCCTATCAGGAATTCGAGGTGATCGGGCAGGTGCTGCGCGGCATTTCCCGGCGCTTGTCACGGCCGGAGGAGCTGGCGGGGGCGATGACGGAACTGGTCAAGCTCTATGAGCCGTTGAGCGAGGATTTTCGGTTGTTCTATCCGCAGTTGCAGGATTTCGCCCAAAACCAAACCACACCATAAACCCATGTGGGAGCGAGCTTGCTCGCGATAGCGGTATATCAGCCAGAACATCTGCTGAATGTTGAATCGCTATCGCGAGCAAGCTCGCTCCCACAGGGATCTCACACGGATCAAGCCGCAATCGCCGCCGGCCGAACCGGCACCGGCTGCTTCTCCGGCATCTCGCCGAACAACGCCCGGTGCACCGCCTGCTGGGCCTGGAACGCCAGTACCGCGCGTTCCTGGCCGTGGCAGGCAATCGGTTCCAACAGATGGATTTCCACGTCGCCGCGATCATTGGCGAACAGCCGCATCAGGTGCGACAGCAAATCATCATCGCCAATGAATGGCGCCAGCGAATCCGGTTCTCCGTTGCGCAGGTAACGGATCGCCACCGGTTGCAGGGCCACGTCGGCATCGATGGCCGCCGACAACAGGCGACCGTGGAAGGTGCGCAGCGAACGGCCATCGGTGGTGGTGCCTTCCGGGAACATCAACAGCGGATGAGCCTGTTCAAGATGACGGCTCATCTGCTTGCGGATCAGTTGGCTGTCGCCCGAACCGCGACGGATGAACAGGCTGCCGGCCTTGGCGGCGAGCCAGCCGGCCACCGGCCAGGTGCGTACTTCGGCCTTGGACAGGAACGACAGCGGCGTGAGCATGCCCAGCAGCGGAATGTCGGTCCAGGACACATGGTTGCTGACCCACAGCATCGGCTGGCGGGGCAGTTGGCCGTGGACCGTCACCGAAAAGGGCAGGGCATTGGTCAACCGCGTCATGAAAAATCGCGACCAACGCTGGCGACGGACCATGGAGTTGGCAACGCCCAGGCGTTCGAACAGGCCGAACACGCTGGCCATGCTCAGGCCCAGCGCCACCACCAGCAATACTCGCGCGATGCGCGCGTACACCCGCAACCGGCTCATCAGACCGCTGCCTTGAAGTGACGGGCGTAGCGTGGGCAGAGTTCGTCGCGCTTGAGCAGGATGAACACGTCGGCCACCTGGAAATCTTCGTCCCAGCACGGCTCGCCGCAAATCTTCGCACCCAGGCGCATGTAGGCCTTGAGCAACGGTGGCATCTCGGCGATGACGTTGGACGGTACGTCCAGGCTCGGCAAGGGCTTTTTCGGCACCGCCTGCAGGTGTTCGGTGCACAGGTAGCGTTCGCGCAGGCGCTGCATGATCGCCTGGGCCTGGATGCCGCCGTCCTGCATCGGGATGCTCGCGCAACCCATCAGGTAGCTGTAGCCGCCTTCGTTGAGGACTTCGGCCAGTTCGCCCCAGAGCACCGCGATGGTGCCGCCGTTGCGGTAGGCCGGGTCGACGCAGGTACGGCCGATTTCCAGGATCGGGCCTTGCAGATGAACCAGGCCGTGGAGGGCGAATTCTTCTTCGCTGTAGAACCGGCCCAGGCTACTGGCGGCCTGGTGGTCGAGCAGCCGAGTGGTGGCTACGAGGCGGCCGGTGTTCAGGTCGCGTACGCCGATGTGGGCGCAGTGAACATCATAATCATCCATGTCCAGACCCATTTCCGCGCCTTTGAGCTTGGCGTTGAATTCGCCGCTGAAGACGTTGAAGCGCAGGGCCTGTGCTTCGTGCAAGGCCTGGGCGCCGATCAGGCGTTCGGCTTGCAGGCGGCGTTCATTGCCGGTGTCGCGGATGCGGGCGATCTGGGTCATAGCGAGTCTCCGTGCGGGCTGTCTACCCGTCTTGGGTTGAGCCAATCGACTTTCTTTATGCAGCCATGTTGTGCAAAGTCAGGCTATGTAGCCCCGGTGTCACCGCCATGAAGCTTTGGTGATGCTTATATGACAGCCCACGAAAGGAGCCCTTCATGCCTTGGCAAACCCTGATCGAACGCGGCGAGCGGTTGCCCGCCTGGGCGGATCTGGCTGAAGGTTATGCCGCGTTGTTGCACCGCCTGGGGACGGTCACGCCGTTCGAGTTGGCCGTGGTCGGGGCGCGGTCGATGGCGACGCCTGGGTTGGCGTTCCTGGTGGGCTATCAGGCGGCGCTGCGGACGCTTTGGCCGAGCGCGCCGCAAAGTCTCGGCGCGTTGTGTGCCACCGAGCAGCGCAGCCTGCGGCCGGCAGATATGCAGACCCGCCTGACCGACTTGCGGGTGAGCGGGCGCAAGGACTTCGTCACCGCTGGCGATGCCGCCGAATGGCTGTTGATCGCGGCCCGAAGCGAGTCGCCGGAAGACGAGCGCCCGCGATTGAGTCTGGCGGTGGCCTACGCAGGCGAACCGGGTGTGGTGCTGGAAAAACTCCCGGGCCTGCCCTTCATGCCGGAGATCAGCCATGGTCGGGTGCTGTTGGAGGGCGCGCTGTGCGAATTGCTGGCGGGTGACGGCTGGGACGCCTACGTCAAACCGTTTCGTACCCTGGAAGACCTTTATGTGCTCAGCGCGATGACTGCATGGTTGTATGGCGTCGGGCAAGAATGCGCCTGGCCCCAGGCGTTGCGACTGCGCCTGTTGGCGCTGCTCGCCGGGTGCGCGGAGGCGAGCCGCCACAATCCTTCGAGCGCTGCCACGCATGTGCTGCTGGGTGGCCTGTTCGCCCAGTTCCAAGGGCTCGAAGCCGAACTCAACGCTGCCCTGGCCGCCGGGCCTGTGGCGTGGCGCGAGATGTGGGTGCGGGATAAAGGTGTGATGGACATTGCGGCGGGGGCGCGGGCCAAGCGGTTGGACAAGGCGTTGGGATAGCCCCTCAAGCGACTGCCCCCTGTGGGAGCGCGCTTGCTCGCGATAGCTGTTTGTCAGTCGCCATATGCTTAGCTGACACCCTGCTATCGCGAGCAAGCTCGCTCCCACAGGGGGCCACACACGCCTCGAAATTGTCATCAAGTCTGAATAGGCTCTGAAGGTTCAATCCTGCGAGCCCCGCGAATGTCCAAAGGCTGGTTCCTGATCCCGCTGTTGCTGCTCAACCTGAACGCCCAGGCCGAGGATTGGCCCGGTGAGCAATGGTCAAGCAGCCCGCCCCCCACGGGGCCGGCCATCGAAGCCCTGGAGCAATACGCCTTCGTACCGAGGGACGACGCTACCCGCCAAGGCATTCGCACCGACGCGCTGCTGGTGATCCAGGACGGTCGGTTGGTCTACGAACGCTACGCCGGGCCGACCACCGCCCAGACCCCGCACCTGACCTGGTCCATCAGCAAAAGCCTGCTGGCGACAGTATTCGGCGTGGCCTACGGTGAAAAA
Organism: Pseudomonas sp. HB05; assembly: GCF_016756915.1. NCBI lineage: Bacteria > Pseudomonadati > Pseudomonadota > Gammaproteobacteria > Pseudomonadales > Pseudomonadaceae > Pseudomonas > Pseudomonas sp. HB05. The sequence goes on along the minus strand of NZ_JAESPG010000017.1, from coordinate 151,131 downwards.
CGCTTTGCCCTGGATGACCCGGCGGCCCGGTACTACCCGCCGCTGAAGCGACACCCGGGCATGACCCTGGCCGATCTGTTTCATTGGGCGTCCGGCCTGGACTGGCAAGAAGACTACGAATACGCGCCGCTCAATTCTTCGGTCGTGGCGATGCTCTATACCCGCGGACGCCACGACATGGCGGCGTTCACCGCCGGGCACGACAGCTTCAGCCCGCCCGGCCAGGTGTTCCGCTATTCCAGCGGCGACAGCAATCTGCTGGCGGCAGCACTGAAAACTATCGTCGGCCCGGCGAGCTATGCCGATTATCCCTGGACAGCCTTGTTCGATCCCTTGGGCATCCGTCACGCGACCTGGGAAACCGACGCCAGCGGCACGTTTGTCGGTTCGTCTTATGCTTATCTCACGGCTCGGGACCTGGCGCGTGTCGGCCTGTTGATGCAACGGGATGGCCGTTGGGGCGATCGACAATTGATTCCCAAGGATTGGATTGCGTTCAGCCGCGAGCCGTTCACCCGCTTCCAGGCCGGTCAGGACGAAGCCGTGCCCGGCGGACACTGGTGGCTCAATCGCGCCGCTGACCGAACGATCCGCCCGTGGCCGGACGCGCCACCCGATACCTTCGCTGCTCTTGGGCATTGGGGCCAGGCGCTGTACATCATTCCCAGCGCCAGGTTGGTGATCGTGCGCTACGGCGACGATCGCGACGGCAGCTATCGCCACAACGAATTGCTCAAGCGCGCCATGGCGGCTTTCGCCGGGACGGTGCAGCCATGATGCGCAAAGTGTCGCTTACCTTGATGGCGGTGCTGCTGGTTGCCCTGTTCGGTTGGGTCTGGCAGGAGCGGGTGGCGTTGCGCGCGTTTCCCGACATCATCAGCGCCTATACCGCCAAGGAATATTGTTCGTGCCGCTATGTGATGCAGCAACCGGCCGAATATTGCCGGGGTTATGTGAAGCAGTCGGTGCCCACCAACGACTTTCTCGACACACCTGAAGCCAAGCGCATCACCGTCAGCGGCTTGGGGCGCAGCCACAGTGCGCGGTGGATTGGGGAGCGACAGGGGTGTCGGTTGGAGTAATCCAGAAACGACGCGAACCTGTGGCGAGGGGATTTATCCCCGCCGGGCTGCGTAGCGGCCCTATAGCTGAACTAAGTTTCTCCCTAATGCAATGCTTCGCCTGTTTTGGGGTTGCGGCGCAACCCAGCGGGGATAAATCCCCTCGCCACGAAAGCTGGGCGATTTCTGGTTGTTGTTGCTACAGACAGTTTGCAAGCGCCCTCGGCCCGGTTAAGGTTCGCCACAGGTTTATCTGCCCCCCGAGTCTGTATGTTCAAGCGGTCTTTCTCCCACGTTGTCACCACCTTGCTGCTGGCCTGCGCCGCGCTGCCGGCCGAGGCCGATTGGTACCTGGACGGCGAGTCGTCGCGGCTCTCTTTTATCAGCAGCAAAAACGGCAATGTCTCCGAGGTCCAGCGTTTCCTCGTGCTGCACGGCCAGGTCCAGCCCAAGGGCCTTGCGCGATTGGAGGTCGAACTCGAATCCATCAACAGCGGCATTCCCCTGCGGGACGAGCGCATGCGCGCCGAGTTGTTTGAAATCAAGCAGTTCGCCGAGGCCACCATCACTGCGCAGCTCGACCTGATACCGATCCAGGATTTGGCCAATGGCGCGCAACTGGAACTGCGCCTGCCGGTGACGGTGGATTTGCATGGCAAGCAGCACGAATACAACGTTCAACTGCTGGCGACGCGCCTGGACGAACGCCGCTTCCAGGTTGTAACCCTGGAGCCGGTGGTGCTCAACGCGGCGGATTTCGATCTGGCGCCGGGTTTGGAAACGCTTCGAACATTAGCCGGATTGTCGGCCATCAGCCTGTCGGTGCCGGTGAATGCGGTACTGATCTTCACGGCGCGCTGACATGAGCGGCCCGGTATTCCCTTGGCGCGAAGGCAATCGCTTCGAGCTGTTGATCGACGGTCCGCAGTTTTTCCCGCGCATGCTGGTGGAGATTGCCCGCGCCCAGGAACAGGTCGAACTGGAGTTGTACCTGGTGGAGGCGGGCGCTTGCGCCGAGGCGATGGTCCAGGCCCTCGTCCAGGCCGCCGAACGCGGTGTTCGCGTGCGCTGCCTGTTCGACGACTACGGCAGCCTGGCGTTTACCCTGGGCCTGCGCAATCGCCTGGTCCAGGCGGGTGTGGAACTGCGTTTCTACAATCGCCTGAGTTGGCGCCGTTGGGTGCGCAATCTCTACCGCGATCACCGCAAGCTCCTGCTGGTCGACCAACGCTTGGCGGTGGTCGGTGGCACCGGGGTTACCGATGAGTTCTGGAACCCCTTGGATGACCACAGTGACTGGCATGAAGTGATGGTGGAAATCGTCGGTCCGCTGGTGCTCGATTGGCAGTTGCTGTTCGACCGCCAATGGCTCGCCAACCGCCATCGACGGGCCTGGAAACCGGCGTCCAATTTTGGCCTGCCGCGCCTGCCTCGGGTTCCGCCGGTCGGCGAAGGCATGGGCCGGGTGGCGTATGCCGACGCCCGCCAGCACCGCGACATCCTGCAGTCACTGTCCCGGGCATTGAACAGCGGCCAGAAACGCATCTGGATGGCTACGCCGTATTTCCTGCCGACCTGGAACGTGCGCCGCTCGCTGCGCAAGGCCGCCGCGCGGGGCATCGATGTGCGCCTGCTGCTGACCGGCCCGCGCACCGATCATCCGTCCGTGCGTTACGCCGGCCATCGCTATTACCCACGCCTGCTCAAGGCCGGGGTGAAAATCTACGAATACCAACCCTGTTTCCTGCACTTGAAAATGGTGCTGGTGGACGATTGGGTCAGCATCGGCTCGTGCAATTTCGATCACTGGAACCTGCGCTTCAACCTCGAAGCCAATCTGGAGGCGCTGGACTCCGGATTGAGCAAGGCCGTGGCGGCCAGTTTTGAACGGGACTTCGAGCAGAGCCTGCAGATGAGCCTCGACGCCTGGCAGCGCCGGCCATTGTGGAAGCGGTTCAAGCAAAGGGTGTGGGGATTGGTGGATCGGGTGGTGGTGAACTTGTTGGATCGGCGGGGCTAACCATCCACCGCAAAACCAATGTGGGAGCGAGCTTGCTCGCGATGGCGGCCTGACAGTCGATGATGCGGTGACTGATGAGGCCTCATCGCGAGCAAGCTCGCTCCCATAGGGTATTTCAGTGTTGCTGGATCAGAGCAACTCAAAGCTCTGCTGCTTCACATCCTGGGAATCCAGGCCGATCTGCACGTTGAATTTGCCTGGCTCTGCGGCGTACTTGAGCTGGGCGTTGAAGAACTTCAGGTCGTCTTCGGTGATGTCGAAGTGGATGACCTTCTTCTCGCCGGCCTTGAGCATCACCTTGCGGAAGTTTTTCAATTCCTTCACCGGACGGATGATCGAGCCGGTCACGTCCTGGATATACAGCTGCACCACGGTTTCGCCGTCACGGTCGCCGGTGTTTTCCAGGGTGATGCTCGCATCCAGCTTGCCGGTCTTGTTCAGCGTGGTGGACGACAGGGCCATGTCCGACAGGCTGAACGTCGTGTAGCTCAGGCCATAGCCGAACGGGTAGAGCGGGCCGGTGGTGTCGTCGAAGTACTGCGAGGTGTAGTTGCCTGGTTTGCCCGGTGTGAACGGCCGACCGATGCTCAGGTGGTTGTAGTAGGTAGGAATCTGCCCGACGGAGCGTGGGAAGGTGATCGGCAACTTGCCCGAAGGGTTGTAGTCACCAAACAGCACGTCCGCGATGGCATTGCCGCCTTCGGTGCCGCTGAACCAGGTTTCCAGGATCGCATCGGCCTGCTGTTTTTCTTCCAGCAGCGACAGCGGACGGCCATTCATCAGCACCAACACCAACGGCTTGCCGGTGGCCTTCAGGGCCTTGATCAGTTCGCGCTGGCTGGCCGGGATATTCAGTTCAGTGCGGCTCGACGATTCATGGGACATGCCACGGGACTCGCCCACGGCGGCCACGACCACGTCCGCTTCCTTGGCGGCTTTAACCGCTTCATCGATCAATACCTGGGCCGGACGCGGGTCGTCCACGACTTCAGGGGCGTCGAAGTTGAGGAAGTTCAGGTAGTCGAGCACTTTCTTGTCGCCGGTGATATTGGCACCACGGGCATAGATCAGCTTCGACTCACCGCCCAGGGCCCGGGCCATGCCGTCGTACACGGTGACCGACAGCGCCGGACGCCCGGCGGCGGCCCAACTGCCCATCATGTCGATCGGCGCCTTGGCCAGCGGGCCGACCAAGGCGATCTTCGCGGTTTTCTTCAGGGGCAGGGTCTGGTTGCGGTTTTCCAGCAGCACCAGGCTGCGGCGTGCCACGTCGCGGGCATCGGCGCGGTGCATGCGGCTGTCGGCGTAGACGTCGGCGGGGTCATCCTCGGCCTTGCCGATACGCAGGTACGGGTCCTTGAACAGGCCCATGTCGTACTTGGCGGCCAGTACTTCGCGGACCGCATTGTCGATGTCGCTCTGCTCGATCTCGCCAGCCTTGAGCAGGCCGGGCAGCTCCTTGCCGTAGAGCGAGTCGTTCATGCTCATGTCGATGCCGGCCTTGATCGCCAGTTTGGCCGCTTCGCGACCGTCCCGGGCGACGCCATGCTTGATCAACTCGAAAATCGCGCCGTGGTCGCTGACGGCCAGGCCCTTGAAACCCCATTCCTTGCGCAACAGATCGTTCATCAGCCAGGTGTTGGCGGTGGCCGGTACGCCGTTGATGGAGTTCAGCGCGACCATCACGCCGCCTGCGCCAGCGTCGATGGCGGCGCGGTAGGGCGGCAGGTAGTCCTGGTACATTTTCACCGGGCTCATGTCCACGGTGTTGTAGTCCCGACCGCCTTCCACGGCGCCATACAGGGCGAAGTGCTTGACGCTGGCCATGATGCTGTCGGCTGCGTTCGCACCGCTGCCCTGGAACGCCTTGACCATCACCCCAGCAATGCGCGACACCAGGTAGGTGTCTTCGCCGAAGCCTTCCGAGGTACGGCCCCAGCGTGGGTCACGGGAAATATCGACCATCGGTGCGAAGGTAATGTCGAGGCTGTCGGCCGCCGCTTCCTTGGCTGCGATGCGGCCGGAGCGGTAGATGGCATCCATGTCCCAGCTCGAGGCCAGGGCCAGGGGAATCGGGAAAATCGTGCGATGGCCATGGATCACGTCATAGGCGAAGAACATCGGGATCTTCAGCCGGCTGCGCATGGCCGCGTCCTGCATCGGACGGTTTTCATCGCGGGTAATGGAGTTGAACGTGCCGCCGATGTTGCCTGCGGCGATCTCCTTGCGGATCATCTCCCGGGGCATCTCCGGGCCGATGCTGATCAGGCGCAGCTGGCCGATCTTTTCCTGAAGGGTCATCTGTTTCATCAGGTTGCTGATGAAAGCGTCCTTGTTCTCTATGGGGGCTGGCGGGTTGTCGGCTAATACGGATTGACTGGCCAGGGTGACAAACAGGCCCAGCAAACACAGCTTCTTCATGAATAGTTTTCTCGCAAGCCTAAAGGGCGGTGATCAGTACACGCCGGTCAGCCTAAATGTGAGGAGCGGCTATTGTTGTTCGGGTGTTATCCAATTAAATGCAGCACACTTTCGAACCTGTGGCGATGAACTTAGTTTCGCACCGCGCATCTTTTAGCCCATAGACCCGATTCGATCCAGTGCGGCGGCGATTATGCCCCAGACACCGGCAAGATAGGTGGCGGTGTTTTGTTAATGCAATGCAACGGAGAGCTTCACCTGATGAATCCACGACTGAACCACCGCAGCGGCCTGCAACTGCTGGCCCTGATGCTGTTCACTACACTGCTGGCCGGTTGCGGCATCAACAACATCCCGACCCTGGACGAACAGGCCAAGGCGGCCTGGGGCCAGGTGCAGAACCAGTACCAGCGCCGCGCCGACCTGATCCCCAACCTGGTAGAGACCGTCAAGGGCTATGCCCAGCATGAGCAGGAAACCCTGACGGCGGTGATCGAAGCGCGGGCCAAGGCCACTTCGATCCAGGTCGATGCCAGCACTCTGGACAATCCGGAAAAACTCAAGCAGTTCCAGCAAGCCCAGGATCAGTTGAGCGGCGCATTGAGCCGCTTGATGGTGGTGTCCGAGCGCTACCCGGACTTGAAGGCCAACCAGAACTTCCTGGCCTTGCAGTCGCAGCTCGAAGGCACCGAGAACCGCATCGCCGTGGCCCGTCGCGACTTCATCCTGGCGGTGCAGAAATACAACACCGAAATCCGCACCTTCCCCGGTCGCCTGTGGCACAGCGTGATGTACAGCGACTTGCCGATCCGCGAGACCTTCGAGGCCACCAGCCCGAATGCCGAAAAAGCGCCTGAAGTGAAGTTTTGAAAAAACTGTGGGAGCGAGCTTGCTCGCGATGGCGGCCGCACATCCAACATTGATGCAAACTGATCCACCGCTATCGCGAGCAAGCTCGCTCCCACACAGGAGTTCTGATGCGAGTGTTGAAATTTGGCCTGGTGCTGTTGCTCTGGGTCTTTGCCATCACGGCCCAGGCCGAATTGAGCTTCCCGGCATTGACCGGGCGGGTGGTGGACTCCGCCCAACTGCTCGACCCGTCGGTCCGCGCGCAACTCGATGGGCAACTCAAGGCCCATGAACAGGCCACCGGCGAACAGGTGGTCGTCGTCACGCTGGCCAACCTCCAGGGCGCCAGCATCGAAGACTTCGGCTATCAATTGGGCCGCCACTGGGGCATCGGGCAGAAAGACAAAAACAACGGCGCGCTGCTGATCGTCGCCCGCGATGATCGTAAACTGCGCATCGAAGTGGGTTATGGCCTGGAGGATCGTCTGACTGATGCCCAGAGTTCGGTGATCATCAACCAGGTAATCACCCCGGCGTTCAAGACGGGCAATTTCAACAAGGGCATCAGTGACGGCGTGGCGGCGATGCTCGTGGTCCTGGGCGGCAGTTCCCTCGATGAACCGGCAGCCGCGTACAACGCGGGTGAGCAGGACGAGAGGGATTTCGTCGAGCGCCATCCGGGGCTGTTCATCTTCCTGGCGATGCTTTTCATCCTGACGATATTCGTCTGCCAAGTGCTCGGTATCCTGCCCAGCGGCGGCGGTTCCGGTGGTAGCAGTTACAGAAGCGGCGGTGGTGGCTTCGGTGGCAGCGGAGGCGGTGGCTTCAGCGGTGGTGGCGGCAGTTTCGGGGGCGGCGGTTCGTCGGGCGGCTGGTGAGAACAATAATGAGCGGGCTTTTTCAAACATGGCATTACTGACTGAACACGAACAACGCAAAGTGGCCGAGGCCATCGCCCGGGTCGAGCGCGACACCGACGCCGAGCTGGTCACGGTGCTTGCCGCCCGCGCCGATGACTACGCCTACATCCCGTTGCTATGGGCCAGCCTGCTGGCACTGGTGGTCCCCGGCGCCTTGCAGTACCTGACAGGTTGGCTGACCCTGCACAGTCTGCTGTGGGTGCAGTGGGGTAGTTTCATCGTGCTGTGCCTGGTGTTTCGCATGCCTGGCATCACCACGCACCTGATCCCTCGCTCCGTACGCCACTGGCGGGCTTCCAACCTGGCGCGCCGGCAATTTCTCGAACAGAACTTGCACCACACCGTGGGCAGCACCGGCATGCTGATCTTCGTCTGCGAGGCCGAGCGCTATGTGGAGATTTTGGTGGACGAGGGCATTTCCAAGCGACTCGACAATACACATTGGGATGCGATTGTCGCGGCGTTCACCCAGCAGGTTCGCCAAGGCCAGACGTTGCAGGGTTTTGTGACGTGCATCGAGGCCTGCGGCGAATTGCTCAAGGAGCACGTACCGGTGACCCATGCGCGTAATGAACTGCCGAATCGGTTGGTGGTGTTGGGCTGAGTGTCTGCCGGACACCGTTGTGGCGAGGGGATTTATCCCCGTTGGGGGCGTAGCCCCCTTTAGCCGACAGCCGGTTATGGGTCGAGATCTGTTGTCTGATTTGGGTCTGCTGCGCAGCCCAACGGGGATAAATCCCCTCGCCACAGGAAATTCCCCGTGCCCTGGCACCCCATCCCCCCTAAAATACCCGCCATTCCCGATCCGCCCGCCCCGAGGCTGCTTCTCCATGTCCGTCACTGCAACTCCCGCCCGTTCCGCGCCGGATCACCACGCCCAGTTCATCGCGCTGCTGCAAGCCAATCTCGAGCAGAACGCCTTCATCAAGCTGGTGCTGGCCAAGTACGTCGGTGACGAAACCGATCTGCAGCGGCTGATCATCAAGCAGCTCACGGTCAAGGATCAGCCTTGCCTGTCCTTCGTCTATCGCTACAAGACCCGCGACATCACCAAGAATTTCCCGCTGGCCGAAGGCGTGGATACCATCGCCGCGCTGTTGCCGGCTTCGTTCAAGAACGCGCATCTGCTGGCGATCACCGACGAGGCGCAATTGGAGTACAGCAAGAAGGGCAAGAGCTCGCTGTTCAAGAGCAAGCCCCAGCAATTGCGGGAGGTGCCATCGACCGAGCACAACCGCGAGAAGAACCGCTTCCTCGACTTGAGCCGGCCATTCCTGGCTGACCTGGGCGTGACTAACCACAAGCACGAACTGATTCCGGCGATGTCGCGCAAATGGAAGCAGATCAACAAGTTCATCGAGGTCTTCAGCCATGCACTGACGTCTTCGCCGCTGGCCCTGGACAAGCCGGTGCGGGTCTCGGACTTCGGCTCGGGCAAGGGCTACCTGACCTTCGCCATCCACGATTACCTGCGCAACACCTTGCAGGCCGAAGGCGTGGTGACCGGGGTCGAGTTGCGCGAAGACATGGTCAAGCTGTGCAACGAAGCCGCCGCGCGGCTGGAGCACCCGGGCCTGAGCTTCCAGCATGGCGACGTGCGCAGCGTGGCGCCGAGCGCGGTGGATGTGATGATCGCCTTGCACGCCTGTGACATTGCCACCGACTACGCCATCCACATGGGCATCCGCTCGGGCGCCTCGATCATCATGTGCTCGCCGTGCTGCCACAAACAGATCCGCCTGCAGATCCAGAGCCCGGCGCTGCTCAAGCCAATGCTGCAATACGGCCTGCACCTGGGCCAGCAGGCGGAAATGGTCACTGACAGCTTGCGGGCGTTGTTCCTCGAAGCCTGCGGCTACGAGACCAAGGTGTTCGAGTTCATTTCCCTGGACCACACCAACAAGAACAAGATGATCCTCGCAGTCAAGCGTGCCGAACCGACGGACCCCGCCGAACTGCTCGCCAGGATCGAAGAGCTCAAGGCGTTCTATTACATCACTGAGCACTGCCTCGAAACGCTGCTGCGAGCGGATGGCTACCTCGCCGCACAGCACTGACCTCTTGTGGGAGCGAGCTTGCTCGCGATGAAACGATAACGCGGTGTGCCTGAAACACCGCATCGCCTGAATCGCGAGCAAGCTCGCTCCCACGAGGGGCAGAGGTACAGCCCGTCAGGTAATCAGCGCTTATCCCTCACCTACCGATGTACCGGTCTACCTTTAATGCGTCCACCCTCACGCATTCCAAAGGAGCCCAGTCCATGGCCGCAAAGAAAATCCTCATGCTGGTCGGCGATTACGTCGAAGATTATGAAGTCATGGTGCCGTTCCAGGCGTTGCAGATGATCGGCCACACGGTGCATGCCGTGTGCCCGGATAAAACGGCTGGCCAGACCGTCCGCACCGCGATCCATGATTTCGAGGGCGACCAGACCTACAGCGAAAAACCGGGGCATTTGTTTGCCCTCAACCATGACTTCGCCAAGGTCCTGGCCGCCGATTACGATGCGCTGCTGGTGCCGGGCGGTCGCGCTCCGGAATACCTGCGCCTGAATGAAGAGGTCCTGCAACTGGTGCGTGATTTCGATCTGGCCGGCAAGCCGATCGCCGCGGTGTGCCACGGTGCGCAATTGCTCGCGGCGGCGGGCATCCTGGAAGGCCGCGAGTGCAGCGCCTATCCGGCGTGTGCCCCGGAGGTGCGCTTGGCCGGCGGGACTTTCATCGATATTCCGGTAACCGAAGGTCACGTCCAGGGCAACCTGGCCACGGCACCGGCCTGGCCGGCGCATCCGAACTGGTTGGCGGGGTTCCTGACGTTGCTGGGCACGGCGATTACCCTGTAGACGTCACCGGGAGACTACACCTCAACCGGCACTGCCAGCTTCGGATCGCCCAGCGGATGACTCTTGGCATCGAAGAAGCGCAGCTCAATGTCCAGGCCTTGGAATAGCTTGGCGTAATGCCGTTTCTGGTGCTGGATAAAAGCCTGGCTGCGCGGGTAGATCGAGATGGCCAAGGTTCTCGGCGCGGCCTGGCGCAGGGCATCAACGATGTGGCTGTCCTGCTCGCCCAGGGCGTGGCCGAACAGGCACAGGTTGTCGCCGTGCTGCAGCAACTGGTCGTAGCAGAACGACAAGTAGTCACTGCTGCGGATGGTCTTGAGTTTGTCCTGGCTCGGGCCTTCGTTGATGAACAGTGGGACATCATCGAGGGTCTTGAGGGTGTTGTTGATGGCGAAACTGCCCAGCAACGTACCCTCGGTGGAGGTGAGCTTGCGTGCCGTGCCGTCCTGGTTGCGCACCAGGTGCAAGCCACCGTGCAAGTACAGCAGGCATGGTTTATCCGTGTTGGCCTGGCTCAGGTCGAAGCTGTGATCGGCTCCCAGGAACAGGTCGGTGACGGTGTCGGGAGCGTGCTGGATCGCCCAGTAGCTCAGCAAATCGTAGTTGGTCGTGAACACCGTGCGGTAGCGGCCCAGTTCCTGGTTGAGACGTTGCAGGGTCGACGCTTGCACCAGTCGCCAGGGGATGTGCATGGCGTGCACGGCGTTGATCAACGCTTCCTTGATCGCGTAGTAGCGATTGCGCGGCGCGGCGGAGCTCACCGCCAGGGCCTTGTTGACCCGGCTGGTGGTTTTCAGCGCACCCAGCACCTGCTCGAAACTGCGGGTCTGCAGCGCATCGAACACGCTCAGCTCCGACGGACTGAGGGGTTTTTCCTCGACGGTACGGGCGTTTTCGAACAACGAGTCATAGCCGAAATCGTCCCACACGGCGCGGCTGGCGCCGTTGCCTACCAACAGGCCGCTGAAGGCCGTGTCGGCGCGCAAGGTCTCCCAATCTTCGAGCCGGGCGTCGTATTCCTGGAAATCGGTCATTGCGAAAGTCATCTCAAAACGTGGCAAAGGCAGGGCGTGACTTTATCACGACCCAGTCTTGAGCCAGATCAAGATACGTTGTGACCAGTCGGTCAATCCTGTACGCCCCTGCCGATCCGGCCTCTTTCAGGAGCGTGTCCCCATGAGCAGCACTTTTTTCATTCCCGCCGTGAACATCATGGGCCTGGGTTGCCTCGACGAGGCGATGACCGCCATCCGCAACTACGGCTTTCGCAAGGCACTGATCGTCACCGACGCGGGGTTGGCGAAGGCCGGCGTGGCCTCCAAGGTGGCCGAGTTGCTGGCATTACAGGATGTCGACGCGGTGATCTACGACGGTGCCAAGCCCAACCCGAGCATCGCCAACGTTGAACTCGGGCTCGGCTTGCTGAAGGAAAGCCGCTGCGATTTCATCGTGTCGCTGGGTGGTGGCTCTCCCCATGATTGCGCCAAGGGCATCGCGTTGTGCGCGACCAATGGCGGGCAGATCCGCGACTACGAAGGCGTCGACCGCTCCAGCAAGCCGCAACTGCCGCTGATCGCCATCAACACCACGGCCGGCACCGCCAGTGAAATGACCCGTTTCTGCATCATCACGGACGAGACGCGTCATGTGAAAATGGCCATCGTCGACCGCAACGTCACGCCGCTGATGTCGGTCAACGACCCAGCCCTGATGGTGGCGATGCCAAAAGGATTGACCGCCGCGACCGGCATGGATGCGCTGACCCATGCGATCGAGGCTTATGTCTCTACCGCCGCTACGCCCATCACCGACGCCTGTGCCCTCAAAGCGATTACCTTGATCAGCAACAACCTGCGCCTGGCCGTGCGTGACGGCAATGACTTGGCGGCGCGGGAGAACATGGCTTACGCACAGTTTCTGGCGGGGATGGCATTCAACAATGCTTCGCTGGGTTTCGTGCATGCGATGGCGCATCAGTTGGGCGGTTTCTATGACTTGCCCCATGGCGTGTGCAACGCCGTGTTGCTGCCCCATGTGCAGAGTTTCAATGCCGCAGTCTGTGCCGTCCGGCTGACGGACGTAGCCCATGCCATGGGGGCCGATATTCGTGGGTTCAGCCCTGAAGAAGGTGCGCAATCCGCCATCGCGGCGATTCGCAGCCTGGCCGTGGATGTGGACATTCCAGCGGGCTTGCGTGAGCTGGGCGTGCGCCTCAATGACGTGCCGGTACTCGCCGCCAACGCCTTGAAGGATGCCTGCGGCCTGACCAACCCGCGAGCGGCGGACCAGCGCCAGATCGAGGAAATTTTCCGCGGCGCGTTCTAAGTGGCCCGAGGCGGCATGAACCTGACGCACAACATCGCCGCCATCGCCAACAGCGTGCACAACAGCGCCAATGGCCAGGCCTGTTGACTCAACAACAGGCTGGCCAAGGCGCCGATCGCGGAGGCCATCAACTGGTGCAGGAAACCGCTCAGTGCCATGGCGTATGCGCCGGCGACTGGCGAGCCCTCGTTCGCCAATGACAGGCTGATGGGGTAGTTCAACGACTGGCCGAACACCGCGAAGCAGTACGGGAGCCAGAACAGCAGGGCAACACTGCCCAATGCAATGCTTCCCGCCAGCATGGTCACGCTGCCGCCCAGCACGAGCGCGATGCCCCAGCCCATCAGTCGACGCTGGCCGGTGCGTAGCACGAATGCATTCACCGCCAACGCGCCGAGCAGGTACGCCGCGCTGATCGGCCAGCCCAACAGGCCGTATTCGATGGCGGACCAATGGAAACTTTCCTGCAGGATCAGCGGCGCACCGGTGTTGAAGGCGATGATCACGCCATACCCCAGCCCACCTGCCAGTGCAGGTAGCAGAAAACCGCGATGCCTGACGATTTGGCCGTACACGTGCCACGCCGATTGCCCACTGTTTACTTCGGTCAATATCGGAAACCGGGCCCTGGACACCGCCGCTGCCGTCACCAGGCTGACCGCACCCAAGCCCAGGAAAATCGCCTCCCACCCGAACGCGAGCTGGATCAACGAACCGAGGTACTGGCCGATGCCGAGGGCAACCACGAAGGCGATCGATATCCACGACAGCGCCTTGGCCAGCACGTCGCCGCTGAACGTGTCGCGGATCAACACCCGCGCCATCACCGAAATACCGCTGGCACCGATGCCCTGGATCAACCTGAACGTCAAGAACGCTTCCAGTGACGTGCCCAACGGCAAGGCCAGGTTGCCCAGGCCGTACAGGACCAATGCCGCAAGCAAGACGGGTTTGCGCCCGAGCCGCTGGCTCAGGCTGCCCCATGACAGCATGGGCAGCGCCATGCCGATCAGGTAGACCGACAATCCCCACGACACCTGGGCCGCATTGGCCTTGAGGTCCAGGGCAATGTCAGGCACGGCCGGCAGGTAGATGCTCATGCCCAGTTGTGCGAGGAAAACGGTGGCGCAGGTGACGATCAGGGTTGTGCGGTTGTTCATCAAGGGCTCGATTCAAGGGCGAGTGTCGCGCCCGTGGGCCAACAGCAGGTCAATGACCTGCTCGCAGAACGAACGGATCACCTCAGGCGTCATGTCGGCACGCAGGGTGATCCGGATCGCGGCTTTGTCTTGTGGCACCACGGGGAAAAAGACCGCTGAGGTGAAATACCCCAGTTCGGCGAGTTCAACCGCGAGACGCGTGGCCAGGACCGCCTCGCCGCAGTGCACCAGGCGAATCGCCATGGGGCTGGCGTACTGTTCGGTGCGGATAAGGCTGTCGAACAGCCGGATATTAGCTTGCAAACGCTCCTGCAACGAACTGAATTCGGGACTGCGGTGCAAGCGGATCGAGGCCATGCCTGCGCCGATAGCGGCCGAATTCAGGCTTTGCGACCAATTGCTTGGGCCGCCGTAACGTTGCACCAGGGTCTTGTGCCGTTCACTGCCAAACATGGCCAGTCCACCGCTGGCACCGAATGATTTGGCCAGCGAGGCGACAATCAGGGTGCGTTCGTCCACCGCCTGGATTCGCGATCGCACCAGGCCAATGCCGGAGGGCCCCACGGCGGACAACGCATGGGAATCGTCCAGATAAAGGAACAGGCCATGGCGCTGCTTGAGACACATCAGGCTATCCAGGTCCGCCATGCCGCCCATGCTGTAGGCGCTGTCCGCCACGTAGGTCACGTTAGCGTGGCGTTTGCACACGTCTTCGAGGAAGTCCATGTCGTTGTGTGGGCAGGTGATGACCTGGGTTTCATCCGCACAGGCGGCCTTGATATGGTTCATCGAGTAATGGGCCTGCTTGTCGAAGACCATGACCGGTGGTCGATTGCCGGTCAAGGCACCGCTGGCCAGCAACGGCAGTATTCCCGAGCTCGCTGCGCTGCAAGACAATGCGCTGCTGCAAACTGCGCCAAACAACTCCGACAGTTGGCTTTCGTATTGGTCGAGGATTTCCAGCTTGCAGCGATTTTTCGAGTTGGCAACGCGCAGGGTTCCGGCTTCCCATAGCGCCGTCATGGCTCCATCCAGCAAGGCGGGGTGATAATCCAGGCCCAGGTAGGATGTCGTACAGAAGTGGTGGAAGGTCCGACCGTGCTGGTCGACCAGCACATTGGGGCTCTCGATGTGCACATTCAATCCGGCGGCTTTTCCGGTGTCGGCGTTCTGCCAGTCCTGGTCCGCCAGGGAAATCACCTTGCGATAGTTGCTGAAGCGATGGGGTGGTAGCGCAGTCTGGTTCATGGTTCGAGTACATTCCTTGGTTATGCGTTGCTGTCCGTGGGTGTTTCACTTTGTGTGTATGTCGAGACTTTACAGACTGCTGGGCAGGGCTTTGAATCGGCTGTTTCCGGTGTATTTGAGAGTGATCGGAGAGTTCTACGTAGGACCTTGCCTAGGGAGATGGACGGGAAATCCATTTGCGGCGTGGGAGTAGGGTTTCGACCCGTGAATTTGCTGCGTTTGCTACCCTGTGCGCGTGGTCAACCCATTGAATATGGATTTCGCTTCGGTCCTGTCCATCGTGTGTTGGCAAAATGATGTCAATTTTCCAAGGGCGGTCCCATTGCCTGCGCTATCCTCATCGGTAATGTGGGTATACGTGGTTGCGCATGTCTGCAGGGCGGCGCGGATTGACGGATGCCCGGTTCTCCCATGGCTGTATCACCCGGATGGCTTACCGCGTCATGGATACTCGAAATCCCGCGCCGCTGGCCAGTTACCTCGATTTGTTGCTGGACGCCGTATGTGCCGTCGACGCCCAAGGCTGTTTCGTGTTCGTCAGTGCGGCGTGCGAGCGCATTCTGGGCTACACGCCACAGGAGCTGATCGGCCGGCGAATGATCGACCTGGTGCATCCCGCCGACCGCCAGCGGACCCTCGACGCTGCGCGGGAAATCATGGAGGGCGAGCCTAAGCTCAATTTCGAGAACCGCTACCTGCGCAAGGACGGTGGCGTGGTGCATATCCTGTGGTCGGCCCGCTGGTCGGAGGCTGACCAACTGCGCATCGCGGTGGCGCGTGACATCACCGAGCGCAAGCAGGCGGAGTCCCGTCAGGCGGCGTTGTATGCGATCTCCGAGGCAGCCCATGCCGCCGCCGACCTGCTGGCCTTGCTCAAGCGCGTCCACCTGATCATCGGCGAGTGGCTACCGGCGCTGAATTTTTCGGTGGCGCTGTATGACGAGCAATGCGAGCAGATCGACTTTGCGTATCACGTCGACGATCGAGAGCGACAACCCGAATTGCCCGGTACGATGATCGGACGCTTGTGCGCCGAAGTCATCCGCAGTGGCCAGCCGATCCTGCTCACCCCCGGTTGCAGTGCCTTGCCCGCGGAGTTCCATGACCTAGTGTCGACGCCGCAATCGCCTTGTTGGCTGGGCGTGCCGCTGAATTCGCAGAACGGTACGATCGGTGCCTTGATCGTCAAGAGTGCCCCGGACAGCGAACGCTACACCGAACAAGACAAGGAATTGCTGCAATACGTCTGTGCGCAGATCACCCTCGCCATCGAGCGCCAGCAATTGCACGCCCGGTTGCAGCACATGGCGCAGTACGACCAACTGACCCAGGTGCCCAATCGCGAGCTGCTGCGCGAGCGGTTCAAGGCTGCGCTGGCCACGGCCCGTGCCGCGTCGGGGCGGATGGCCTTGCTGTATATCGACCTGGATCGCTTCAAGCAGGTCAACGACACCTATGGCCACGGCGTTGGCGACATGTTGTTGCAAGCGGTGGCGAGTCGGCTCAGGGGCTGCATTCGCGAAACCGACACCGTCGCGCGCATCGGCGGTGATGAATTTGTCGTCTTGTTGCACAGCATCCAGAACGTCACAGACGCCGAGCGGGTGCAGGCAAAAATCCGCCGTGCATTGGCTGAGCCGCTGCGGCTGGATGGCCACTGCCTGAGTATCGAACCGAGCATCGGCGTGGCCTGCTTCCCCGACCATGGCACCGAAGACATCACCCTGTTCCGCCACGCCGACGAGGCGATGTACGCAGCCAAGCGTCACAATCATCGAGCCTTCGGCATCTGAGTCCGCGCCACCGTTCGTCGTGGCATTCGCGTGTTTTCCAAACCTTGAGACTTGGGCCATTTCCAATGAAATACGGGGCATGCGTGCCCGTCATTTCTTGCAATACGGAGGGCCGGGCCATGCGCGGATCTAGCAACATTTATCCGGGAAACGTCGTCCACGATCGAACGAAGGTGTCCGAAGCAGGTCGCAAAAGTGGGAGAACCACCATCGCGAGCGTCGATAAAAGCCCGCTGAAGGCCGAGATTGGCCGCAAGCCGGGTCGCACGTCTCGCTGAATACCCAACGGTGGTTCTGATTTCTGCGACGGAAATTGCGTCGCGACTTTATTTCAGAGGAGGGCGCGACCATGAGCCGGATGGCCACCTTTTTACGCACCACCAGTGTTGTCGTGCTGATGGGCCTGGGTGCCAACAGTGCCTGGGCCCAGTCACCTGTCGAATTCATCAACGATGCATCCGCCAAAGGCATGGCCGACATCGAGGCCAGCCGTGAGGCGCATTCGAAAGCGGAGTCACGGGAGGTCAAGGACTACACCATCATGGTGATCAACGACCGCACCACCGCCAACCAACATTTGGCGAAAATCGCCAAGAAGCTCGACTTGCCTGTCGCGCCACGGGAAGAGGTGGCGGACAAGGCCAAGACCCTGATGCCGCAGGTGGCCGAGGGCGAGTCGTTCGAAGCGGCTTATGCCGCCAGCCAGGTCAAGGCCACTGAAGAAGCCATCGAGCAGATCCAGCAGCAGGCCCAGACCACCGACGTGCCGGAGATCAAGGCGTTCGCTGACGAAACGCTGCCCAAGCTGCAGACCCATCTCGAGATGGCCAGGGCGTTGCAGGCCAGTCGCTGATCCACTGCGCCGACTTATGTTCAGGACCGGGGCGCCAACGTCCCGGCTCGTTTTGCCCGCAAGAAAGGAGAACCTCGATGTCTACACGCCGAGAACCCAACCAATACGCGATGCAGAATCCGCTGACCCAATACCCGCGTCCGGAATTTCCGGACCAGCCGCAGTCCCCGCCGGGCATCGACCAGGACATGCTGCCGCAACCCGATCATGGCGAAAAATCCTATCAAGGCTTCGGCCGCCTGGAAGGGCGCAAGGCACTGATCACCGGCGGTGACTCCGGGATCGGTCGCGCCGCCGCCATCGCCTACGCCCGGGAAGGCGCCGATGTCGCGATCAATTACCTGCCCAGCGAAGAGCGCGACGCCCAGCAAGTCATCGAACTGATCAAGGCTGAGGGCCGCAAGGCCATCGCCATCCCTGGCGACCTCAAGGATGAAGCGTTCTGTGCGCAAATGGTCAAGATGGCGCAACAGCAACTCGACGGCCTGGATATCCTGGTCAATGTCGCCGGTAAGCAGGAGGCGCAAAAAGACATCGCCGATATCACCACCGCGCAGTTCGACGACACCATGAAAACCAACATCTATGCGATGTTCTGGATCTGCAAGACTGCGGTGCCACTGATGCCGGCCGGTGCGACCATCATTAATACGGCGTCGATCCAATCCTACGATCCGTCCGCAACGCTGCTGGACTACGCCACCACCAAGGCGGCGATCGTGGCGTTTACCAAGGCATTGGCCGGGCAAGTCATCAGCAAGGGCATCCGTGTCAATGCAGTTGCGCCGGGGCCGATCTGGACCGTGCTGCAACCCAGCGGAGGACAACCTAGGGAGAAGATTCCTACGTTTGGCTCCCAGGTTCCGATGAAACGTCCCGGACAGCCTGCGGAATGCGCGCCGCTTTATGTGCTGCTTGCATCGCAAGAGTCGAGTTATATCACCGGGGAAGTGTTTGGCGTGACGGGAGGCAACCCGTTGCCCTGATGCGCAAAAAATGCGCGAGTGGCATGGACCACTCGCGCCTCTGCATCAGCACTGGTTCAAGTCGATCTTGTTCTTCTGCTCAATACCGTCAAGGCTCTTGGCTTCGTCTTTGCCCATGTCCTGATATTGCTTGCGCAGCGCTTCAAGTTGCTTGAGGTCCAGCGATTCGAGACCGAGCATTGCGTTCTGCGCGTCCTTGGACGCCCGCAGCAATTCATCGATTTTCAAATGCAAGATATCCGTATCGCGGTTCTGGGTGTTCTGGATCAGGAACACCATCAGGAAGGTGATGATGGTTGTCGAGGTGTTGATGATCAATTGCCAGGTGTCGTTGAAACCGAAGAAAGGTCCGCTGGCAGCCCAGAGCGCCAACAACACGATGGCCCCCAGGAATGTCTTGGGGCTCCCCGCCCAAAGGGACAGTTTTTGCGCGATTTTTGCGAACGTCATTGCCGTGTTTCCTTATGGGATGCACCTGTCTGGTGTGACAGCAACGAGTCGGTGAAAATTCTACTTACATTTCAACCGCAAACGTTCGTCGACGTTCATCGTCCGGCACGATGACAGTCGCAACCATTGCCACGCTCGCAGGTCACTCCTTAAAGCCCCCAGCATCGGAGTCCATCATGAATTTCGCCCGCACTTTTTGCCTCGCCTGCTGCCTGTTCGCCCTGCACGGCTGCTTCGACAATTCGGATAACGAGACCAAGGACAACACCGATGGCACCAAGTCTTCGGTGCAGATGCAAGAGTCCAAGTCGGAGAGCAAATAAGGACCAAACCTGTGGGAGCGAGCTTGCTCGCGATGGCGTCAGATCAGCAGCCTCGCTGTCGACTGATTAGCCGCTATCGCGAGCATGCTCGCTCCCGCAGGTTTGTGTTTTGTCAGCGGTTGCTCAGCGGCCTTGCTGCAGCACCTTCAGCGCTGCCGATGCCAGAAAGCCGGAGCGGCTCTTCTCTTCAGGATGATGCAACACATATTCATCGATCCGGTTGAGCAGGTAGCCGGGCAACGTGATGTTGAGTTTCTGCGCCTTGCCCAGGTATTTGGTCACATCAATATCCACCAGCGCCCAGGTGCACCCGGCATATTGCGGATTGGCTGCGTGCAGGGTAACCGTATTGGCCGATGGAATCGGTGAGCCGTCTTCAGCCAGAATCTCGAAATGCCCCTCGATCGCCTCACGCGCCATCGCCATGGCCTCATCCAGGTCGTCACCTGCGGAAAAACAACCGGGAATATCCGGCACCTCAACACCCCAGGCGTGCTTGTCATCGCCCATGGAAATAGCAATCGGGTAAAGCATTCAATCGTCCTCCGGAAAAACGGGGCAACTGGCTGTCTGCAGAAGGGCCTGTTGCAAGATACTGATGCCGTCTTCTTGAGCAGGTCCTTCTTGGGATGAGGAACCGTGACCAGCCCCGATTTGGTCGGGAGCTTGAAGTGATGATGACTGCCTCGTATACGCACCAGGTACCAACCATCCGCAACAATTTGGCTTATCAAGAATCGGCTATCCACAACACCTCCCTGTGGTGTTATTGGTGGTTACTATACCTACTGCTGAGGAATGATCAACACCATAACCACCGTGAGCGACGGTTGGGACTGGTGGGCGCTGCGCTTGAAGTCTAGAAGCGGCGTCAGGCCAGGGCGGGAGAGGGCGGGGTTGGCTTTATTTCGGGATGTGAGATGAGGGGCTGATATAGACGTGGCGAGGGAGCTTGCTCCCGCTGGGCTGCGAAGCAGCCCCGGTTTTGAGCCCTTTTCCCAGTAGGACTTCTTTATCCACAGGATCTACGACTGCTGCACAAACGTCAGCCGCACCGCAAAACCAATCAGAAGACTGCCAAACAACCACTGCTGCACGCGCTGGGCCGAAGGCGAGCGCTGTAGCCAGTGTCCAAGCGCCACGCCGATCAATGCATAAGCGCTGTCGAACAGCAGGCCAACGCCGACCAGCACCAAGCCCAAGATTGCGAATTGCTCCAGCACCGGCCCGTCCTGTGGATGGATGAACTGCGGCAGCAACACCGAGCAAAACAGCAAGGCCTTGGGGTTGAGCAGGTTCGTCAGCAGGCCGCGCTGGATCGCCTGGTGCCATTGTCGCTTTCCGATCGCAGGTGCGTCTCCTTCGAAGCTGGGCAACAACGTCGTCCGCAAACATTGAAACCCGATCCAAGCCAGGTAAGCAGCCCCGGCCAGGCGCACCACATCGAAGGTCCAGGGTGCCGTCTTGAACAATACCGAGAGGCCCATCGCTGCCAACGCGACATGGCATGCCCGGGCAATCCCCAATCCTACCGCCGTCGCTAGCGCCGCGGCCCGGCCCTGACGGGCGCCGGTTTGCAGCACGAGGATCATGTCCGGCCCGGGCAACAGGTACGCCACCGTCAACGCCATGAAAAACAGCCAGAGCTCTGTCATCGCACACCCCCCGCAATCAGTGAATTGAAGGTGTCAGTCTATGGCCGAAGGGCAGGGCAGGTGGTTGCGTACTCAGCTTCTAAAGCTTTAGAAATTGGCATAACCTGCCAAGTGGTTCAGTCATATAAATGGAAAATGCCAAATTATGAAACTTGACGGTTACGACCGCAAAATCCTGACGGCACTGCAACGGGACGGGCGGTTGAGCAATGTGCAACTGGCCGAAGAAATCGGCTTGTCGCCGTCACCGTGCCTGCGCCGTGTGCGGATGCTCGAAGAAGCGGGAGTGATTCGCGGCTATCAAGCCATCCTGGACCGCGATGAAGTAGGCCTTGGTATGACGATCTTTGTCGGCATCAAGGTCGAACGGCACACCGACGAAAGAGCCGAGGCGTTTCGTCAAGCAGTGACCGCACTGCCCGAGGTGATCTCGGCGTTCCTAGTGTCGGGCGAGTCAGACTTCCTGCTGCAGGTGGTGGTGCCCGACCTGCGGGCCTATGACCGGTTCGTCACAGGCAAGCTGCTGAAGCTGCCAGGAGTGAGTGATATTCGCAGCAATTTTGCAATTAACACGGTGAAGGCGCCGGGACCGTTGCCGTTGGGGCATTTGGCTGGGGGCTGAGGCCGTTGTCTGTCGTACGCAACTTGCTGGTTTTGCCTACAAACCACGCGGAAATCACCCACTATCCGTAACCGAGCAGATAGGAAATAGTGGCTTTAGAAGCACGCCACTCACATTGCTCAAAGTAGTCCAAGGGCTCAACTCGAGCCGCAGCCTCGTAGGAGAAAGAAACGTGCCCGCACCTCGTAATTATCAAGCGAGCATCGAGCAATTACATCAAGAGGTGGAAGCGCTAGCCGAAGAAATGAGGCGCCCGGCCCCGACTAAAATCCGGGTTACGTTGCTGCCGTTCAGCATCGGTGCTGCGTTTGCCCTGACCATGTTTGCAGTTATCGCTTTTGCGTTGAAGCATGTTTGATTCTCGCTAAATCAAATCGTCGGTGTGGTCCCCTGACGTGCTCTTCAAAGCTCCTGCCGCGCAACGTCTCGCAATCGCCTTCAGCATGCGCCGACGGATGAGGCCACTGACCGGACGAATCAAATACCAATAGGCAGTAAAACTTCGCAATGCATCAGCATCGATGCACTGTACCCGTGTCTGGGTAGTGACTCTTGTCAGACCCGGTTGTAGGGACTGGCAGGTGAAGTTTATCGCCAGCTTCACATTGCCCGGTTCGTTGAAGGCCTCGAACGCTTCGGCATCAGCGATGAAGACTTGGCCGTAGTCGGCTTTCCAGAGCTTGCCGGCGAGCCCGTAGGCAATCTCTGCGTCGCCATTGCGCTGGAGCAGCGTGAAGTTATCCAGGCCGAATGACGCGGATTGACCGGCGCGGTGGGATTGAGAATGGCCCAACAGTCGCATCGGCAACTCGCGAAGCTTGATTGCGTACCGAAACAATCGGACGTCTTCGGGGCGATGGGCCAGGATTGCCGCCATTGCGCTGGGCGGATCTGTCGGAACATCCAAGGCATGGAGTTCCCGAAATTGGTACGCAGGCAGGTATGAGTCGATCAGGTGCATCCTTGCTTCCTTCTATATTTGCTGAAATTCCACAAATCGCAGACCAAAAAAAACCGGCCACCAAGAGCCGGTTTTTTTAATCCCCTGTCAAAACCACCACGACGCAGGATCTGAATTCGATTGGAGCGGGTGAAGGGAATCGAACCCTCGTTATCAGCTTGGGAAGCTGGAGTAATGCCATTATACGACACCCGCTCAGAGCGGCTGACTTTGTACCAGATGTCGCCTTGGATTTGAAGTTTTTCTTTCCGGACGGTGAGGTTGTCCGTCTGCGCAAGCCTCAAAGCAGAGCGGTCTTCGCGGGCAAGCCTCGTTGTCGGAGGCTCGCTCGCGATGACTTTTCAGATAGCCAGTGCATGGTAGTCCTGCACATAGCTGTAGCGCGGTCGGCTTTCGTGGCGGGTCGGCTTGAGGAAGCCCAGCAACGCGTCGCGGCTGTCGCGGCAGGCGGCTTTGTGTTCCATGTCCAGGAAGTGCCCGGTGGCTTGCAGCGTGGTGAAGGTGCTGTGCTGGACGTGGTCGGCAAAGAGCCTGGCGTCGGTGGCAGAGGTGTATTCGTCCCATTCACCGTTCAGGAACAGCACCGGAACGTTGACCTTCTTGGCGGCGTTGACGTAGCACTGCTGGTCGCTGTGGAGCACGTCGCTGATGTGGAAGTGCATCTGCCCGTATTCGTGCTCGGCCAGGCTGCTGACGTGGCGATAGTTGAAGCGCTTGAACAGTGGCGGCAGGTGCTTGCCGATCGTGTTGTTGACCAGGTGGCCGACACGGTCGCCGTCCAGGCTGCTCAAGTAATCCACACCGCGTTCGAGGTAGTCGCGCATCGGCGCGTTGAGCACCGGTGAGAACGAACTGATCACGGCTTTTTCGATGCGCCGTGGCCGTTGCGCCAGGGCACTCAGCGTGGCGGCGCCGCCCCAGGAAAACGACAGCACATGCTCGGCGGCGAAGTGGTCGATCAATTCCAGGAGAATCTGCCCTTCGATTTCCTTCGTGAGCATTTTCTCGTGGCGGTTGTGCGCCTTGGACTTGCCCGCGTAGGGCTGGTCGTACAACACAACGTTGAATTGCGGGTAGAGGTTTTTCGCGGTCTGAGCAAACGACGCGGTGGTGGCCATCGAGCCGTTGACCAGGATAATGGTCTTTTGCGCGGCGTCTGCGCGATAGAACTCCGTGTAAACCCGATACTGACCCTGTATATCCAGCACAGCGATTTCTGGCCTCATGTCATAAGACTCCTGGCAAGCGGGTATGCGCGCAATGAGATTGCACGGGCAATGTGACAGGTAGGCATTCGCCTGGAAGATAAGGCCCATGTCGATCCATGACAGCCGGTCGACGGGTGTTGTTATGGCGGGCAGTTTGCCGACGCATGAGGCGGAACCTGAGGGCTCCAGCCGGCAAAAAGTTTCTTAGAGGTATGGTGTGACTCGTCGGTCACATTTCGGCCGACGGTTTGATTCAAGCAGGGGGCCGGCGGTTGCGCAAGTGCTCATTGGAAATTGTTCGACACTTCTGCCCAGCGGTCATTTCCCTCAGACCAGGCAGATTTCTTCCGGGCCCAGGGCGCGATATCTCCCGGGCTCCAGATGGGCGTCCAGTACCAGCGGGCCCATCCGTTCGCGATGCAGGCGCAGCACTTTATTGTTGAAGTGACCGAACATGCGCTTGACTTGGTGATAGCGCCCTTCAACGATGCTCAACCGTGCGGACGTCGGCCCTAGCAGCGTTAGTTCCGCCGGTTGGGTGGTGAGGTCCTCGAACGCGAAGTACAGGCCTTGGGCGAAGGTGACGGCGTACTCGGCGGTGATGGTTTGCTCGGTCTCGACGTAGTAGACCTTCGGCAGCTTGGTCTGCGGTTGGGTCAGGCGCCGCGACCAACTGCCGTCATTGGTGATCAGCATCAGCCCGGTGGTGTTGAAATCCAGGCGACCGGCGATGTGCAGGTCATCCTTGTCTGGTTCGTCGAGCAAGTCGAGCACGGTCCGGTGCTGCGGATCGCGTGTGGCGCTGACGCAGCCGGGCGGCTTGTGCAGCATGAAATACCGCGCCGGTCGCCCTGTTTGCAGCACTTCGTCATTCACCTCGACGCGGCTGAATTCACGCACGTGTGCCTGTGGATCGATGACGGTCTGGCCGTCGATCCGTACGCGACGTTCCACTAACAAGAGGCGGACCTGTTGGCGGTTGAACCGCGGCAGATTGCTGAGGAATCGGTCAACGCGCATGGGCAGTACGGGCTAGGAGGCGGAGGGCGGGCATCTTACGCGATCGGTCGGGGCTTGGCGCGCAGTTGGTCATCCACGCGGGCGCACCGTGGGCACAGGCAGGATTTGTCGCGCAGCTCGGCCGGCAATGCCTGGAGCACCGCCGGGTCGATGCTCACGCCGTAGCACCAGCAGGCGCGATCGGCGGTTTCCGGGTCGGCGAGGGCGCAGTCATTGACGGCACCGCAGGCCGGACAGAGGTCAAGTTTATTCATAGCTGGAGTGAGGCATTTCCACGCAGGTTCGATTGCTCCCGGTCTGTCGGGCGCGCTGCAGCGCATGATCGGCCCGGGACAGCAGGCTGTGCAAGGTGTCTTGATCCTGCAGGGTGGTGACGCCGATGCTGATGGTGACCCGCAATTGTTTGCCGCTGCAAAAATAGCGCTGCTGCTCGATGCGCTGGCGAATCTTCTCGGCGATCTTCAGACCGTTCTGGCCGTCGGTGTCCTTGAGCAGCAGGGCGAAAGCATCGGTGCTCCAGCGGCAGATAATGTCCGAATGTCGCAGGTTATCGGTCAGGTCACGGGCGAGGCCGGTCAACAATTGATCGCTGGCGATGTGGCCATGGGTGGTGTCCAGTTGCTTGAAGTTGTCCACCTCCAGCAACAGGGCGCTCAAGGGCTTGGGCTCGCGCTGGGCTTCGTGCAGGGCTTGCACCGCCAGCAGGTCGAAACCCCGGCGATTCGGCAGTTCGGTCAGGCCGTCGAGAATGGCTTGGGCGTCGATCCGGCGCTGGTAGCTGGCAATCAACCGATAGAGCACCACAAGGGCGGCCGCTGTCACCAGCACGCCGATCAGCAGATTGAGGTAAAGCGCCTTGAGGGCATTGTCCCGCAGCGAGGTGTTGGCGGCGTAATAGCCCAGCAATGAAGTCACCAGGAAGCCGGCACAGAGCAAAATGGTCAACAGCAGCAATGGTGAGCGAGGGGAATACAACGGCGAGCGAAGCGACATGGCGATTCCCTTGAAGTGACCCAATGGAATCAGTTTAGTGGCCTTGCGGAAAAAGGTATCTGGATTTGCAGTTTGTGGACGCTGTGGTGAGCGAGTGTGCTCTCCCACCACAGGTTCACCGCTATTTCTGACTGCGCAGGTAAGTTCGCCAACCTCCCAGGTGACTGATGTCCTGCGCGCCGTCCAGGCCATACGGCTCGCAAATGAAACCGCTTTCCCAGCGGCCGTCGGCCAGTTGCACCTTGCCCAGCCCAAGCGGCGCGGGAATACCAGTCAGGAACGAGCCCAATTCACTGCTCGGCAGTTCCCAGACTTCCACTTCAATCGCCACGCCACCCTCGTCGACGCGAAGCATGCCGGGACGCAATGGTGGGCCGCCGGCCAGGGCATAGAGGCGGTAATCCGGCGAGCTGAGGGTCGTCTCGATCAGATGCGCGCCACGCTGCTTGAGTTGCCCGTTCAGTGCCAACCCATCCAGATGCGCGCCGCACACCACCAATCGAGCCCGATCATGGCGCGCCGGATGGGCGGGTGTTGGCAGGCCAGGCAGTTGCTGGCGTTGCAAGGCGTCAGCCACGCCCAGCAGGTATTGATCGGTGAAAGCCCGGCCGAACAGCGTGACGCCCCAAGGCAGACCGTTGGCCATGAAAGCGCTGGGCACGGCGACGGCGGCGTAGTCCAGCAGGTTCATGAAGTTGGTGTAGTAACCCAGCTCCGCGTTGCGCAGCAGCGGTTCGGCAGCGAGTTCGGCGAGCGTCACCGGGCGCCCGATGGTCGGGGTGAGCACGCAATCGAGGGCTTCCATCGCACGGTCGCATCGGGCCTTGAGCGCTTGCAGGCGGTACTGGGCGCGGAAGGTTTCGATACCCGTCACCGTAGGCGCTTTCGCCAAGACGGCGCGGATCACCGGCAACACCGCGTCAGGTTCGCGCTCGATCAATTCGCCGGCGATGCTGTAGCGTTCGGCGACCCAGGGCCCCTCGTAGAGCAAGCGTGCGGCTTCGAGGAAGGGCGACAGGTCCAGCTCGACGGCTTCGCCGCCCAGGCGTTCGAGGCGCTCGATGGCTTCGCGGAACAACCGTGGGCCTTCGTCACAGCCGAAAAAATCGAGGTCTTGCCAACGGGGCACGCCGAAGCGAAAGCGTCGTGGCGCGCCGAACGCCGAGCCGTCGTTCCATTGCGGGTTGCGGCGGCTGTATTCGTCGCGCGGGTCGAGGTGTGCAGTCAGTGCCAATAGCTGGCTGGCTTCCCTCGCCGTCGCGGTGAACGTGGTCACGCAATCCAGCGTTCGGCAGGCCGGCACCACGCCTGCGGTGGAAATCAAACCTTTGGTGGCTTTCAGTCCGACCAGGTTGTTCAACGCCGCAGGCACCCGACCGGAGCCTGCGGTGTCGGTGCCCAAGGCAAAACTTGTCAGACCCAGGGCCACCGCCAGCGGCGAGCCGGCACTCGAGCCACCCGACGGATAATCCGCCAGCACGCTGTTGCGACAGGCGCCGTAGGGGGTGCGGGTGCCGTTGAGCCCGGTGGCGAATTGATCGAGGTTGGTCTTCCCCAGGGGAACAGCCCCCAGCGCCAGCAACTGCTCGACCACCGTCGCCGAACGTTTTGGCACGTAGGCAAACGCCGGGCAGGCGGCGGTGGTGGGAATGCCGGCCAGGTCAATGTTGTCCTTGATCGCAAACGGCACGCCATACAGCGGCAGGCTTTCCGGGTCGGCGCCTTCCAATGCTGTCAGGAAGGGTTCCAGCTCCTCGGGCGACAGCAGGTGGATGAACAGGTGATAGTCCGGGTTGAGCGCAGCGGCTTTTTCCCGCAGGGCAAGCAGCAGTTTGCGCGGTGTGATATTGCCGTTGCGGTAGGCGTCGCGCAGGTTGTCCAGGCGCAGAGAGAGGTTCATCGCATTAATCCCTTGATTGAGTTCAGTCACGTTCCAGCACCACGACACGCTGTCCGGCGCGCACCGCCGAACCGGGTTGGACGCGCACCTCGCGAACCACGCCGGCCATCGGCGCAAGCACCGGGATCTCCATCTTCATGGACTCCAGGATCACCAACACGTCACCGGCGGCGACCCGCGTGCCCACTTCTATCTGGACTTGCCATAGATTGCCGGCGATGTGGCTGTCGACGCTCAATTGGTCCTCGCCCAGCAACGTCTCTTCGCTCGGCGCGGGTGTCGGTTCCTCGCTGTCGAAATGCGCCTGGCCGCTGGCGATCCAACGCTCGCGCTCGGCCTTGAAGGCTTGTTGTTGCTGCTGACGAAACGCGGCGATGCTGTCCGCTTCCCGGGCCAGGAAACCCCGATAGTCGGCGAGGTTGAGCTGGCTGTATTCGATGTTCAGGTCGAAGCGGCCCAAGGGGAAATCCCGCCGGATGCGCAACAGTTCATCGGCGCTGACCGGATAGAAGCGGATCTGGTCGAAGAACCGCAGCAGCCAAGGCTTGCCGTCAAACGCGGCAACATCCCGATAACGATTCCACATCTGCAACGTGCGCCCGACGAACTGATAGCCGCCCGGACCTTCCATGCCGTACACGCACATATAGGCGCCGCCGATGCCCACCGAGTTTTCCGCGGTCCAGGTCCGGGCCGGGTTGTATTTGGTGGTCACCAGCCGATGCCGTGGGTCGAGCGGCGTGGCGACTGGCGCCCCGAGGTAGACGTCCCCCAGGCCCATCACCAGATAACTCGCGTCGAATACCGTGCGTTGCACTTCGTCGAGGTTGGGCAGGTCGTTGATGCGCCGGATGAACTCCAGATTGCTTGGGCACCAAGGGGCGTCCTTGCGCACGGTGGTCATGTATTTTTCGATGGCCAATTGGCAGGCCGGGTCGTCCCAGGACAGCGGCAGGCGGACGATGCGCGAGGGTACTTGCAGGTCTTGCGCAGCGCACACGGCATCCCACTCACCGGCGACGATAGCCAACAAATCGGCCAGCGGCAGTTGTTCGGGCTGGTAATGCACTTGCAGCGAGCGAATGCCCGGCGTCAGGTCGATCACACCGTGCAGGTGCTTTTGTTCCAGGGCCTGCATCAAGGCGTGGGCGCGGAAGCGCAGCACCAGGTCCAGTTCGGGGGCGCCGATTTCTAGCAGTAGGTGGGTGTCGCCGGACACGCGCGCGACCAGGCGGGTATCGTCCTGGCCGATATCCAGCACCACGGGT
Organism: Pseudomonas sp. HB05; assembly: GCF_016756915.1. NCBI lineage: Bacteria > Pseudomonadati > Pseudomonadota > Gammaproteobacteria > Pseudomonadales > Pseudomonadaceae > Pseudomonas > Pseudomonas sp. HB05. The sequence goes on along the minus strand of NZ_JAESPG010000017.1, from coordinate 122,253 downwards.
GACACCAATGTTTGTGTATCCCCAAAACCTGTGGCGAGGGAGCTTGCTCCCGCTGGGTCGCGCAGCGGCCCCGACTTTTCACCGGTAAGCGTGTTGTCCGGCGAGCGCTGCGCACTCGAGCGGGAGCAAGCTCCCTCGCCACAGGGGAAATCCATTGCCAGTGCGCGCGCGGTCTCCAAGTCCACCGGCACAAACCGCACCTTGTCCCCCGCCTTGAGCTGGCCCAACTGCCACAGGTCCGCCTCGATCACCGTCACCGGGCAGACGAAGCCTCCCAGGCTGGGGCCGTCGGGGCCGAGGATGACGGGCATGTCGCCGGTGAAATCCACGGCACCGATGGCATACGGGTTGTCGTGAATGTTGGAGGGGTGCAGGCCTGCTTCGCCGCCGTCGGCCCGGACCCATTCCGGCTTCGGCCCGATCAGCCGCACGCCGGTTCGGCTGGAGTTGAAATGCACTTCCCATGAGGTGTCGAAGAACGTCTGGATGTAACGTTCGGTGAAATATTCCGGCGCCCCATGCGGTCCGTAGATCACGCGGATCTGCCGCACGGCTGGCAAGAGCAGAGGCGGCTCGTCCACCGTCGGCCATACGGCGCGCTCATCCAGCGCAGCCAGGTGCAGCACGTCGCCGGTGCACAGCGCTCGTCCGCCATGACCACCGAACTGGCCGAGGGTAAAGGTGCTTTTGCTGCCCAGGTAATCCGGCACTTGCACACCGCCTTGCAGGCACAGGTAGCTGCGGGCTCCGTCGCCGGCGATGTTGCCGATCTCCAGGGTAGAGCCGGCAGCAATTGACAACGGGGTGTTCATCGGCACGACGTTGCCATCGAGTGCCAGGGCAATCGCCGCACCGGTCACCGCCAGCCGGGCATCGCAGTTGAAGCGCAGCAACGGCCCGCTCATGGTGATTTCCAAGGCCGCCGCGCCTTCGTCATTGCCCAGCAGGCGATTGCCCAAGCGCAGCGAACGGCTGTCCATCGGACCCGACGGCGGTACGCCTACGGCCCAATAGCCGAGGCGGCCAGGGTAATCCTGGACGCTGGTCTGGGTGCCGGGGCTGAGCACCTCGAACGTGTTGGCGCGGTAGGCCAGGGTCTCCAGGCAACGCGTCCAGGGCTGGCCGGTTGCGAAGGGCGCGTCGAGGAGAATCTGCTGCAAATAGGTGCGGTTGGTTTCGACGCCGTATAGCAGACAGTCTTCCAGCGCTTGATGCAGGCCCAGGCGCGCCTGCTCGCGGGTCGGCGCCCAGCGAATCACCTTGGCGATCATCGGATCGAAGTAGGGCGGGATCTGGCAACCGGCCTCGACCCAGGTGTCGATGCGCAGCCCTTTGCCGTCGCCCCGGGGAAATTGCACGGCGGTGAGCAGGCCTGGGCTCGGCTGGAAATCCCGGCCCGGGTCCTCGGCATACAGGCGCGCCTGGATTGCGTGGCCGCAGGCTTTCAAACCCAGGCTCAGTTCGCTCAGTGGCGGCAGCTCACCGGCGGCCAATTGCACCATCCAGCGCACCAGGTCGACGTCCCAGACCTGCTCGGTGACGCCATGCTCAACTTGCAGTCGCGTGTTCACCTCCAGGAAGTAGAAGCGCCCGGCGCCACTGTCGTAGACGAACTCCACGGTGCCCGCGCTGCGGTAGTTCACCGCCCGGGCCAGTTTGATCGCCGCCGCGCAGAGTTCCTCGGCCATGCCTTCGGGCAGGTTGGGTGCCGGGGTTTCCTCAAGGACTTTCTGGTTGCGCCGTTGCACCGAGCAATCGCGCACGCCCAGGGCGATCACTTGGCCCTGGCCGTCGCCGAAAACTTGCACCTCCAGGTGACGAGCCCGTTCGATGTACTTCTCGATGAACACGCCGGCGTCGCTGAAGTTGTTCTGCCCGAGGCGTTTGACCGCTTCGAAGGATTCGCTCAACTCGGCGGCGCTACGGCACACGCGCATGCCGATTCCGCCGCCGCCCGCCGTGCTTTTGAGCATGACCGGATAACCGACCTGCGTTCCGGCCAGCAGCGCGACGTCGAGGCTGTCGAGCAACTCAGTGCCTTCAAGCAGCGGCACGCCGTGCTGGCGGGCGAGATCTCGTGCGGTGTGCTTGAGACCGAACACGCGCAGTTGCTCCGGTGTCGGCCCGATGAAGGCAATATTCGCGGCCTCGCAGGCTTCGGCGAAAGCGGCGTTTTCCGAGAGGAAGCCGTAGCCGGGATGAATCGCCGTCGCGCCGCTGCTCTTGGCAATCGCCAGCAGCTTATCCACCGCCAGGTAAGTACCGGCCGCCGCGCCTTCGCCCAGGCAGTGGGCTTCGTCGGCTTGGAGGATGTGCAGGCTGGCAGCGTCGGCTTGGGAGTACACCGCGACGCCCTGGACATTCAATTCGCGCAACGTCCGCAGGATGCGGCAGGCGATGGCGCCACGGTTGGCGATGAGGATTTTTTCGAACATGGCATTGCCCCCTCAGGCATACGTGCTGCCTGAACTGGGATGCGGGCCGTCCCGCAGTTTTCGATGGCCAACGGGGTCGTCCCCGTGAGCGAAATAATCAACCTTAAAAACACCGCTGAACCTTGTGGGAGCGGGCTTGCTCGCGAAGTCGGTGTGTCAGTCAACATCAATGTCTCTGTCGGACCGCTTTCGCGAGCAAGCCCGCACCCACAGTGGCTTGGGGGTGTCTGGTAAACGTTATTTGATGCACTGCCCCGACCGGCTCTGGCACAACGCGAACAACCAGCGGCGCAGGCGCACGAATTTCAGTTCCATATCAGAAGCTCCGCTGGCGTGGGGTTGTAGGCGTTGCACGGGTTATTCAACTGCGGGCAGTTGGAGATCAAGACGATCACGTCCATCTCGGCCCGCAGGTCGACGTATTTGCCCGGCGCCGAGATCCCGTCTTCGAACGTCAGGCCGCCATCGGCGGTGACCGGCACGTTCATGAAGAAGTTGATGTTCGGCCCGATGTCGCCCTTGCCCAGCCGACCGTCGTGGGCGCAGGCCCGCAGGTAGTTGTCGCGGCAGCTGTGCATGTGGCGTTTTTCCAGGGCGTAGCGCACGGTGTTGCTTTCCTGGGCGCAGGCGCCGCCGAGGGTGTCGTGACGCCCGCAGGTGTCTTCGACGATGGTCAGCATCGGCCGGCCGAGGTTGGAATACAGCACGCTCCCGGTGCCCAGGTAGACGCTGTTCTGCCGGCGCAAGGTGCGTTGCACGTCGTAGCGTTCCCTGGGGTTGGCCAGGCTGTAGAACAGCGTATCGACCGCCTGGTTGCCTTCCAGGTCGAGGATGCGCAGGGTCTGGCCGGCCTTGACTTCGGTCAGCCAAGGCTCTCCGGAGGGAATCGTGGCGCGGTAGATGGCGGTCTCGGGTTGTTTGTGTGCAGTGGCGATGGCGAGTGACATGGCGACGATCCTCAGGCGAACAGGCGGTCGGTGTTGATGAAGCCGCGCTGGTTTTCCGGACGCGAAAGGCGGCAGTGTTCGGCGACGCTGGCGTCAGCATTCATCCAGCTAAGCTTGAGCGGTTGCGGGGCGTATTGCGGGTTCGGGTCCATCGGGTGTTGCAGCGCGGTCAGCACCACCAAGGTGTCCATCGGCGCGTACAGCTCGATGTAATCGCCAGCTTTGGAATTGCCCTCGACGAAGTGAAAATGGCCGGCCGCGTCGACGTCGACCCGGCTGAACAAGTTGAGGGTCATCAGCAGGTCGGACAGGCCCAACCCCCATTTGCCCAGCTCCACCAGCAGGTTGTCGGTGCCGTTGCGAAAGAAGCCGTTGCGCAGCTCCTGATAACGACCCTGACCGTATTTCTCAGCGACCTCTTCGGCGCAGAGCACACCGCCAAAACTGTCGCTCCAACCACAGGTGTCAGCGGTGATCGCCGCCAGCACTCGCCCCATGTCCGAATACAGGCAATGGCCGGCGGTGAGCTTGGCGGTGTGTTGGCATTTGAGGCTGTCGGGCAGGTTCAGGCGTTCGGTTTTTTCGTTGGCGTTGAGCAGTGTCAGGCTCACGTTGGCGCCACCGCGCAGATCGGTCAGGCGCAGCAGTTGGCCGCGCTTGAGCACGAACGAGCGATGGCCGCCACCGGGCAGCAGTTCTTCGGCGAAGGGGGGGAACAGCTGGATCGAATCGGTCATGGAAAAACTCCTTTCAAGCGATACGCAACGTGCCGGCCAATTCGGCGGGCAGGGCGTCGACGGCGGCACGGGCGGTGCGGCGGTCGCTGTTCAATGGAATGTCGTAGGTGATGCGTGCACCGTAGGCGCCAGGTGCGTGGGGATCGACGCGGACCTTGTCGAACACCAGCAGGCGCGTGCCGAGGCTGAAGCCTTCGGACAGGTCATGGGTGACCATGAACACCGTCAGTTGGGTCTCGCGCCACAGCGCCAGCAACAAGGCATGCATGTCTTTGCGGATACCCGGGTCGAGGGCGCCGAAGGGCTCATCCAGCAGCAGGACTCGGGGCTTCATGATCAGCGCCTGGGCAATCGCCAATCGCTGCTGCATGCCGCCGGAAAGCTGCGCCGGGTATTTGTCCAACGCGTGGCCGAGGCCGACCTTGTCCAACAGTTGCGCAGCCTCTTCGCGAGCCTGGCGCTTGGCGCTGCCGAACAGACGGCCCAGCAACGGCGAACGCGGCAACTCCAGGCCCAGGGCGACGTTGTCCAGCACCGTGAGGTGTGGGAACACCGAATAGCGCTGGAACACCACGCCCCGGCTGGCGTCTGGTTCGCCGGCCAAGGGTTCGCCATCCAGCAGGATTTGTCCGCGACTGGCGCGCTCCTGGCCGAGCAACAAGCGCAAGAAGGTCGACTTGCCGCAACCCGACGCGCCCACCAGTGTGCAGAACTCACCCTCGGCGACGTTCAGGTTCAAGCGTTCCAGCACGACCTGATCGTCGTATTGCTGCCAGACGTTGTTTACCGTGATGAAGCTCATGCTCTCGCCCCCTCGTACCAAGGGAACGCTCGAAGGGTCAGGCGCTTGAGCCCCCAGTCCATCAGCCAGGCGAGCAGCGTGATCCACACCACGTACGGCAGGATCACGTCCATCGCCAGGTAACGACGCACGAGGAAAATCCGATACCCGAGCCCATCGGTGGAGGCGATGGCTTCGGCGGCAATCAGGAACAGCCAGGCCGAACCCAGCATCAATCTCAGCGAGATCAGCAAGCGTGGCAGCAGTTGCGGCAGCACCACGCGCAGCATCAGCGTCCAGGTCGAGGCGCCGAGGGTCTGGGCCTTGATCAGCAGTTCGGACGGGATCTCCCGGGCGCGCTGTTCCAGATCCCGCGCCAGGCACGGCGTGATGCCGATCACGATGAGCATCACTTTCGACAGTTCCCCCAAGCCGAAGACGATGAACAGGATCGGCAGGATCGCCAGGGGCGGCACCATCGAGACCACGGTAAGCAACGGCGACAACGGCGCGCCGAACAGCGGTAGCGTGCCGGCGGCGATGCCCAGGCACAGCCCGGCCAGGGCGCTGATGCCCAGGCCAATGGCCAACCGGCGTAGGCTCGACGCGGTGTCTTGCCAGAGCAGGTAGTCGCCACTGCGGGCATCGGCGGTGAAGGCCAGGCGTTTCACTGCATCGATCATCTGCCCGGCACTGGGCAGCAGCTTGTCGTTGGGGTTTTCTGTCAGTCGTTCGGCCGAGCCCATGAAATAGGCGAACAGCACCAGCGCGAATGGCAGGATGACCAGCAGCAAGCGGCTGGGGCGATCCGGGTAGCGGTTGATCAGGCGCATGCCAGGTCCTCCGGTCTACAGCTTGGCGTCGGCGGCCAGCTGTACGTAGGTGGGGTCGAAGCGCAGCTTGAGGTTGGCCTTGTCGCCGCGGGTCACGCCATTGGCGAATGCCATGCCGACCGCGTTCGTGTCCTTGGCGCCTTCGCCCAGCAAGCCGTGCTTGAACGAGAACTCGGCCACCTTGCCCATGGTGGCGGGCAGTTGATCGCTGGTGGCGAAGCCCAGCACTTCCTGGGGCGTGGCGAACAGCTTGGTGGTGTCCAGTTGCGCCTGGAAACCCTTGAGGTCGGTACCCGAGGCCTTGGCCATGTGTTCCAGCGCAGCGTTGGCGGCGGCATTCCTGGCGTTCATCAGCGCCACCACTTCGAACCAGGCGCCGGTCAAGGCCTTGCCCAGGGCGGGGTTGTCCTGGAGGGTCTGGGTGTTGACCACCATCATGTCCATGATCTCGCCAGGCACCTGGCTGGAGTTGAACACTTCGCTCACGCCTGGCTGCGCCTTGATGTCCGAGAGCATCGGGTTCCAGGTGGTGACGGCCTTGACCTGGTCGGTGTTGAAGGCGGCGGAAATGTCGGCATCGGAGGTGTTGACGACTTTCAGGTCTTTCTCGGCGAGGCCGACCGAATCCAGCGCGCGGGCCAGCAGGTAATGAGACACCGACAGCTCCACCAGATTGACGTCCATGCCCTTGAGGTCGGCGACTTTCTTGCCGTCGCCCTTGAGGACGATGCCGTCGTTGCCGTTGGAGAAATCACTGACGATCAGCGCTGTGCTGTCCACGCCACCGGCGGCGGGAATGGTCAGGGCGTCCATGTTGGTCATGGTGCAGCCGTCGAACTGACCGGCGGTGTACTGGTTGATGGATTCGACGTAATCGTTGAGCTGCACGACATCGATGGTGATGCCGTATTTTTTCGCCCATTTGTCGACGATGCCTTGGCTGCCGGCGTATTCCCAGGGCATCCAGCCGGCGTAAATGGTCCAGCACACGCTGAAGTGATCTTTTTGCGCTGCGGCGGACGAGAAGCTCATGAGGGCCGAGAGAGCGGCGAGGAGCAGGGCGGACAGACGAAGCTTGAACATGGTGGTTCTCCAGTTGATCAAGGGCGGACAGGAGCAACGCGGCACCGCGAACGGTGGCTTGTCTCCCGGGCTTTTGTCCCGCCGTGTAACCTCAACTGGAGGTCGCCAACTCTCGGACCAGCCACTCGCCAGAGGCGAGCCGGAACCCTAGTCAGCCATTGCAAATTGTGGTGCCGCGAACCTGTGATGACTCCTGCACGGGGATTGTTAAAGCGAGAGCCGTGCCAATTCAGGCAAAGGCCCATGCCAGAGCGGGCGAGCGTCGGAGAGGGATGATTGAGGGCGGATTTGTGCTTGCTTGTGGTGCCATGGCGCACCGGAAGAGGGCGACGAGTGACATGTTTCCAGTTGTTGCCATGTCGCACCAGATTCCGATTTTGCTGTCTGAATATTCGTCAGTCACACAACGTTGACTGCCGCCCATCAGCGTCGCTGATGCGGCCCATTCGCGGTCCAGGAGGCCGCCATGTATCGACGACTGCTCCTCATTGCGTTTCTTGGTCTGACTCTTTCGGCATGCGTGCCTTACTACGACGGAGACTCGAGCTATTACCGTTCAGAGGTCTACACCTCGCCAGGGCCGGCCTATTACAGCGGAGGATATTATTCGGCACCGCGTGGCTATTACGCACCGCGGTATTACCAACCGGCGCCACGCTATTACTCGGCACCGCGTTATTACCAGCAAGGCCCACGTTATTACTCGCCACCGCGTGCATACCGGTCTTATCCGGATCGTGGCGGCTGGGGTGGCCGTGACCGGGGTGGTTGGAACGACGACCGGGGCGGTCGAGGCGGGCGAGATCATTGGGGACACGGCGATCGTGCTCGCGGACATGGTGGTCGCGATGGACGGGGCAACCACCGCTGATCCCAGGGCAACAAAAAAGCGGCGCATTGAGCGCCGCTTTTTTGTGCCTGGCATAAACCCGCCCTGTGGGAGCGAGCTTGCTCGCGATGGCGTCGGGTCAGCCAATATCGATGTGTCTGGCATGCCTCTATCGCGAGCAAGCTCGCTCCCACAGGAATCTTCTAGCTCGGCTATTCATTGGACAAATCCGCCAACGGATGCCGCCCCTCCCACACCTTGTGGAAATGCGCCTCCACTGCCGCTTCGGGCACATGATTGATGTCCGGCCAGTGCCAACGAGGCTTGTGGTCCTTGTCGATCAACCGTGCCCGCACGCCTTCGCTGAACTCCGGATGGCGGCAGCAGTTGAGGCTCAGGGTGTATTCCATGCGGAACACACCGGCCAAGGACAAATGCCGCGCTCGGGCGATTTGCTCCCAGACCAGGTGCGCCGTCAGCGGTGAGCCTTCGGCCATGGTCTTGGCTGCCCGGGCGATCAGCGGATCGGGATGGTCCACCAGCAAGCTCAGGGCTTTCCAGGCGCAGCGCACATCGCTGACATCCAGCCATTCGTCGATCTTCTCCCGGCGGGGCAGCCATTGGGCTTCGGGCAGTTGGGGGAGGGCTTCTTGCTGCAAGGCCTTGAGCAGGCTGTTGAGCTGCATCTCGGTCTGCTCCTGCCAGTTAAGCTGCAGCAGGCCCTCGATCAAATCGTCCTGTTGACCATCGAGCAGGAAACGGTCGGCCAGGCCAAGGTCGATGGCGTCGCGGGCATTCATGTGGGCGCCGGTCAGGCCGAGGAACAGCCCGAGCTTGCCCGGCAGGCGCGACAGGAACCAACTGGCGCCGACATCCGGATACAGGCCGATGCTGATCTCCGGCATTGCCAGGCGACTGCTCGGCGTGACGATCCGCGTGCTTGCGCCTTGCAGCAAACCCATGCCGCCGCCCAGCACATAGCCGTGGCCCCAGCACAGCAGCGGCTTGGGGTAGGTGTGCAGGTTGAAATCCAGGCGGTACTCCGCCGCGAAGAATTGCGCGGCCAGCGGTGGCACCTCACCGGGATGAGCCCGGCAAGCCTCCACCAGGCTGCGCACTTCACCACCGGCACAGAACGCCTTGGCGCCGTTGCCGCGCAGCAGGACACAGACGACCTGCGGCTCCCTGGCCCAGGCATCCAGGCGATCCTGCAGGGCATTGATCATCGGCAGCGTCAGGGCATTCAGGGATTTTTCCGCATCCAGGGTGGCGATGCCGAGCCGCGCACCATTGATACCCGTAAGTTCTTCGAAGTGCAGATTCATCGTGACCTCGATCAGAAATTTGAATGATCAGTATGACTGCTGTGGGGGAAAGTGCCGGATCAGCGTCAGATCAATTGACAAGCCCTGTAGGCTTTCCTAGGGTGCGCCCATTGTTTTTAACGGGTGTGCCCATGACCGCTGACGACCGTATCAAACTCGAACCGAGCTGGAAGCAGGCACTGCGTGCCGAATTCGACCAGCCCTACATGGCAGAGTTGCGCGAGTTCCTGCGCAGTGAATACGCGGCCGGCAAGGAGATCTATCCGCCCGCGCCGTTGATTTTCAACGCGCTCAATTCCACGCCGCTGGACAAGGTCAAGGTCGTGATCCTTGGCCAGGATCCATACCACGGTCCAGGCCAGGCACATGGCTTATGCTTTTCGGTGCAGCCGGGCGTGCCGACACCGCCTTCGCTGGTGAATATCTACAAGGAACTGAAGCGCGACCTGAACATCGACATTCCCAACCACGGCTACCTGCAAAGCTGGGCCGACCAAGGTGTGTTGCTGCTCAACACGACCCTGACCGTGGAGCGCGCCAATGCCAACGCCCACGCCAAGAAAGGTTGGCAGCACTTTACCGACAGGGTTATCGAGGTGGTCAGCGAACACCAGCGTCACCTGGTGTTCCTGTTGTGGGGCGCCCATGCCCAGAGCAAGCAGAAGCTGATCGATGCGACCAAGCATCTGGTGCTGACTTCGGTGCATCCGTCACCGCTGTCGGCCCATCGGGGATTCATCGGCTGCGGGCATTTCAGCCGGACCAACAAGTTCCTCGAGCAACATGGCGAGAAGCCGATCGAATGGCGGTTGCCGCCGGTTTGATGCGCTAATCGGGTTGGCCCCTTCGCGAGCAAGCTCGCTCCCACATTGGATCTTCAGTGGCCGCCCGATTTTTGTACGCCGCGAGTTCTCTGTGGGAGCGGGCTTGCTCGCGAAGGGGGCAACTCGGTCTACAAGTCCGAACCCGGCCTGCGCATCCAATACCTGAACAACGGCTCCGCCAGAAACAGCACGAATAACAGCCGCATCACCTGCAACGCCGTGACCAACGGAACCGACAATTGCAGCGTTTCCGCCGTCAGGCTCATTTCCGCGATGCCACCGGGCATCATGCCCAGTGTCAGCGAACGCAAGTCCAGTTGGGTCAAGGTGCTCAGGCCCAGGGCCGCAAGCGTTGCGATCAGCATCGTCAATACCGTGCCAACCAGCGTGCGCCCCATGAACGACGGTGCCCGACGGAAGAACTGCCGGTTGAAATGGCAGCCCAATCCGCTGCCGATCAACCACTGGCCGACCTGGCTGGCGCCGTGGGGCAGGCCGATGTGCAGATCCCAGCCAATGCTCACCGCCGCGCTGACCAGCAGGGGACCGAACAGCCATGGGTTGGGTTGGCGCAAGCGTTCCCAGATCCAGGCGAGCAGGGCGCCTGCCGGGAACAGGATCGCCAGCCACGACCAGTCCACCGTAGTGGCGTGTTGTACCGGGGTTCCATCGCCCAACAAGTACTTGAACGCGGCCGGCACGCACAGCACCACCACCAGGACCCGCAGGCTCTGGCCCGCGGCAACATGGCTGAGCATCGCACCGTTGCGGGCGCCGAGGTTGACCATTTCGCCGGAGCCGCCCGGCATGCTGGAGAAGAAAGCGGTGGCGCGGTCTTCGCCGGTGCGGCGCATCAGCCAGACACTCACCACGCTGGACGCGCTGGTGATCAGCGCGCCGAAGAAAATCAGGCCGAAGTGGCTCAGGACTTGTTCCATCACCACTGGCGTAAAGTGCAAACCGATGCCGATGCCCACCACCCATTGGCCGCATTTGCGGCCGCCGGGAATTTCCATCAATTGCCACGGTGTGAGGCAGCGCACCAGGATGATCGCCAACAGCGAGCCGACCATCCAGGGCAAGGGCCAGCCGATCAGGCTGGCCAGATAACCGCCGGCCAGACCGACCAGCGGTGTTCCCCACCATTGTCTGAAGGTTGTTGCCTCAGACATTGGCCAGGGCACGACGCTGGGCGCTGCGACGACGCCAGATTCGCAGCAGGGGCAGGAACAACATGATCGCCGTCAGGACCCAGCAACCGAAGGTGATCGGGCTGGACCAGAGGATTTCCAGCGCACCGTTGGAGATCGACAACGCACGACGCAGGTTCTGTTCCATCAGGCCGCCAAGGATGAAACCCAGCAGCACTGGCGAGAGCGGGAATTCCAACTTGCGCAGGATGTAGCCGAAGATCCCGATGCCGATCATCAGGAACAGGTCGAACGTGGTGGCATGCACCGCATAGACGCCGATCCCGGTGATGATTGCGATCACCGGCACCAGCGCCCAGTTCGGCACAGCCAGGATGCGGGTGAAGACGCGGATCATCGGGATGTTTAGGATCACCAGCATGACGTTGGCAATGAACAACGAGGCGATCAGGCCCCAGACGATGTCCGGTTGTTGTTGGAACAGCAGCGGGCCGGGTGTGATGTTGTACAGTGACAGCGCGCCGATCATCACCGCCGTGGTGCCCGAGCCGGGAACGCCGAGGGTCAGCATCGGCACGAGTGCGCCGCAGGCTGCGCCGCCGATGGCGGTTTCCGGCGCCGCGAGGCCGCGCTTGTCGCCCTGGCCGAACGTGCCGGTGGCACCGGCCATGCGTTTTTCAGTCATGTAGGCCACGGCACTGGCCAAGGTCGCACCGGCACCTGGCAAGACGCCCATGATGAAGCCGAGCACGCCGCAGCGCATGTTCACCCAGAACACCGAGGCCGCTTCCTTGACGTTGAACATCATCCGTCCGGTGGCTTTCACCGCTTCCTGGCCGCGGTGGGTTTTTTCCAGCAGCAACAGGATCTCGCTGATGGAGAACAGGCCCAGCACCAGCACGACGAACTGGATACCATCGGTCAAATGGATGTTGTCACCGGTGAAACGGTAGACGCCGCTGTTGGCATCAATGCCGACGCAGGACAGGAACAGGCCGATCAATGCCGCGATGAACGTCTTCAGCGGGCGATCGCCGGCCATGCCGCCCAGGCAGACGATGGCGAACACCATCAATACGAAATATTCCGCCGGTCCGAAGGCAATGGCCCATTTCGCCAGCAAGGGCGCAAACAGCACCATGCCGCAGGTGGCAATGAGCGCGCCGAGGAACGAACTCCACGCCGACAGTGACAACGCAACCCCGGCCAGGCCTTGGCGAGCCATTGGATAGCCGTCGAGCGTGGTCATTACAGTGGACGCTTCGCCCGGGATGTTGAGCAGGATCGAACTGATACGCCCGCCGTATTCACAGCCCAGGTAAACGGCCGCCAACAGGATCAACGCCGACTCCGGCGGCAGGCCCAGGGCAAAGGCAATCGGGATCAGCAGCGCCACGCCGTTGATCGGGCCCAGGCCCGGCAGCAGGCCAACGACAGTGCCGATCAGCGTGCCACTCAACGCGGTGACGAGGTTGTACGGGGTCAGTGCAACGCCAAAACCCTGGCCGAGATAATTCAGGGTATCCATATCAATTCTCCAGGACGTCGAGCAGGCCCAGGGGCAGCGGCACGTCCATCAGCTTGTCGAACAACAGATAAAGACCAATGGCCATCAGGCTGATGATCACCACGCTCGGTACCCAGCGGCCGCCATACAGGCGCGCCATCGGCACACCAGTGACAATGCTGGCGAGGATGAAGCCCAGGGGTTCGAAGGTCCCGGCGAAGACCAACAGCAACAACACGCAGATGCCGATTTTCTGCAGGGTTTCACGGTCCAGTTGCGGGTCGTCTTCACTGTGTACGACCGGCGTGGGGCGAAACAGCATGTACAGCAGCGCCAGCCCCATCAGCCCGAGTATCAGCAGGGGAAAGGCACGCGGGCCGACGGGTTCATAGGAAAAGGCTGCCTGATAAGGCCAAGCCATCAGCGCCAGGCCGATACAGGCCAGCAACAGCACTGCGGCAACAATACGTTGGATGACGAACATGACTAACTCCTGGGCGGCGCCGGCTGTGCCAGCGCCGCCGCGAGAACAGAGGCGATTACTGGATCAGGCCGAACTCTTTGGCCAGCATCTTGTAGTCGGCCACTTGTTTCTTCACGTAGGCGTCCAGCTCCGGGCCGGTCATGGCGAACGGGAACAGTTCGCGCTGATCGCGCAGCTTGGCGAACTCTTCGGAGGCCAGCAGTTTGTCGAAGGCGTTTTTCCACCAGGCGTATTCTTCATCGGTGACTTTCGGGCCGAGGTAGAAGCCACGTACCACCGGCCAGCGGATGTCGTAGCCCTGTTCCACGGCGGTCGGAATGTCTTTCATTTCCGGCTCGTCCAGGCGTTTGTCGGAGAACACGGCCAACAGACGCATGTCGCCACTCAGGATGTGTGGCATGGAGTCGGAGATGTCGGTACTGCCCACTTGGATATGACCGCCAAGCAGCGCGGTGGCGATTTCGCCGCCGCCTTCAAGGGCCACGTAGCGCAGTTTGCGCGGGTCGATACCGGCAGCCTTGGCGATCAATGCGGTCTGCATCCAGTCCTGGCTACCGACGGTGCCGCCGGAACCGATGACCACCGAGCCCGGGTCTTTCTTCAGGGCCTGTACCAAATCGTCGAGATTCTTGTAGGGCGAATCGCTTTTTACGGCGATGGCACCGTAGCTGGTGCCGACTGCAGCGAGCCAGCGCACGTTGGTTTCATCAAAACGGCCGAACTTGCCTTGCGCCAGGTTCAACAACGAACCGCTGGACCAGGCCACCAGCGTGCCGGCGTCGGCCGGACGCTGGGCCACCACCGCGTTGTAGGCCACCGCGCCGACACCGCCGGGCATGTAGGTCACACGCATCGGCTTGGTCAGCAGTTTTTCGTTGACCAGTGCGCTTTGTGCCAATTTGCAGGTCAGGTCGAAACCGCCACCCGGAGCGGCGGGTGCGATGCATTCCGGGCGCTTGGGTTCTTTGGAGGCGTCAGCGGCGAGCAACGGCCCCGCGAACACGAGGCATCCGACGGCCAGGGCTACTTTACGCAGTGATAGGTTCATTTTTGTCTCCACAGGAGTTGTTGTTGTTTGTTGCAAAAAATAGGGCCGAGGCCGGGCGAGGTTGGCCGGCACCGGTATTCACGGGTGCGGAAGATCGCGCTGCGCAGATGCATCCTGACGTCGATGAACATCGGCGCGGGCAACGGCACAGGAAAGGGTAGTCTGGTTGAGGCTGGAAAGACGGACGGGCATTGAAGCCTGAAGCTGTAGGGACAGCATGGTGGTGACTCCGCTTTATTGTTTTTATTCGGCGAAAACGCTTCGAGGCGTTTTTCGTTCGCGATCTGTTACGCGATCCACAGTCGTAACTGTTCGTTTCAGGACTCTAGCCGGCCAACCTTTCGCTAACCTTTCAATAGCTTTCAGGATGCTTTTTGGCTTCACAGTTGCGGATGCGGCTGTAAACTCCGCGCCAAAGAATGGCGTCGGCCATACCTTGAATCGAGGAAAAACCATGCGTGTTCTGCTCGTCGAAGATCATCTGCAGCTCGCCGAAAGTGTCGCCCAAGCCCTCAAGAGCACCGGTTTGACCGTGGACGTGCTGCATGACGGCGTGGCCGCCGACCTGGCGTTGGGCAGCGAGGAATACGCTGTGGTGGTCCTCGATGTCGGGCTGCCGCGCATGGACGGTTTCGAGGTGCTGGCGCGCCTGCGGGCCCGGGGCAAGACCACGCCGGTCCTGATGCTGACCGCTCGCAGCGACGTCAAGGACCGCGTCCATGGGCTGAATCTCGGGGCCGATGATTACCTGGCCAAGCCGTTCGAACTCACCGAACTGGAAGCCCGGGTCAAGGCATTGCTGCGCCGTAGCGTGTTGGGTGGCGAGCGCCAGCAGCGCTGCGGAGGATTGGTCTACGACCTGGACACCCGCCGCTTTACCCTCGACGATGAGTTGATGACGTTGACCTCTCGCGAGCAGGCTGTCCTGGAGGCTCTGATTGCCCGGCCCGGGCGGGTGATGAGCAAGGAGCAATTGGCAGCCCAGGTCTTCGGCCTGGACGAAGAGGCGAGCCCCGACGCCATCGAGATCTATGTGCATCGCTTGCGCAAGAAACTTGACGGCCACGCCGTGGCGATCGTGACATTCCGGGGGCTGGGCTACCTGTTGGAAACCCGTGATGCATAAGCCCGACAGCCTGCGCTGGCGGCTGCTGCGCAACCTGGCATCGCTGCTGGTGGTGCTGATGCTCGCCAGTGGCCTGAGCGCCTACTGGAATGGTCGCGAAGCCGCCGATACCGCCTATGACCGGACGCTGCTGGCCTCGGCCCGGACCATCGCCGCCGGTCTTTCGCAGCGAGACGGTACGCTCAGCGCGGACGTGCCTTACGTGGCCTTGGACACCTTCGCCTATGACAGCGCCGGACGTATCTACTACCAGGTCAACGACATCCACCAACAGCTGATTTCCGGTTACGAAAATCTCCCGGGTCCGCCGCCCGGCACGCCGCGCACTGACGATTATCCTGCATTGGCACGTTTCTACAACGCGCGTTACCAGGGCCAGGACGTGCGCGTGGTCAGCCTGCTGAAGGCCGTGAGCGAGCCGGAAATGAACGGCATGGCGGAGATCCGCGTGGCGGAAACCGAAGAAGCACGGATCAGCATGGCCCGGGGCCTGATGGCCGACACGCTATTGCGGCTGGGCATGCTGGCCGTCGGTGCATTATTGCTGGTGTGGTTCGCGGTCAGCGCCGCGTTGCGTCCGCTGGAGCGCCTGCGTACGGCGGTGGAAGAGCGTCAGCCAGACGACTTGCGGCCGCTTCCGTTGGTGGAGGTCCAGCATGAGTTGTGGCCCCTTGTCCGGGCGCTCAACCATTTCACCGAGCGCCTGCGTGGCCAATTCGAGCGGCAGGCGCAATTCATTGCCGATGCCGCCCATGAACTGCGCACGCCACTGGCCGCCCTCAAGGCACGCCTGGAGCTGGGCTTGCGTGCCAGCGAACCGGCGACCTGGCGTGAAACCCTGGAAACCGCGGCCCAGGGCACCGACCGCTTGACCCATCTGGCGAACCAGTTGCTGTCACTGGCGCGAGTGGAAAACGGCGCCCGGGCGATTGCCGAGGGCGGTGCGCAATTGCTCGACCTGAGCCAATTGGCCCGTGAGCTGGGCATGGCCATGGCCCCGCTGGCACATGCCCGTGGTGTCGCGTTGGCCCTGGAGGCCGACGAGCCGGTCTGGTTGCGGGGCGAGCCGACCTTATTGAACGAGCTGTTGAGCAATCTGGTGGATAACGCGCTGGCCCATACACCGTCGGGTGGCAACGTCATCCTGCGGGTCGTCGCGCCGGCGGTGCTGGAAGTCGAGGATGACGGTCCCGGTATTCCTGAGACTGAACGGGAACGAGTGTTCCAGCGCTTCTACCGGCGAAACCAGCAAGTGGCCGGCTCGGGCCTGGGGCTGGCGATCGTCGGGGAAATCTGCCGTGCGCATCTGGCGCAGATCAGCCTTCACGACGGTCAGGACGGTGGGCTGAAGGTACGGGTGAGTTTCATCCCTGGCTCAGAATAAGCCTGCGCTGAATGCTGTCGCCACGGGACTGATGCCAGGTTCAGGTTCGATGTCCGGGCTGTTCAGTAAAACATCGTCCGTGCTTCTTCAATGTCCGCGCACCGATCCTTATCGTCGAGGTCGATGCCCAGCTTCTTGATTGCCGGCACTCCAACCGCGTCGATCCGGCTCAGCGGGTGGTCGGTGTCCTTGTAGCAATACAGCGCGGCGACTTGCACCAGGTCGACATAATCGAGTTGTTTGGAGTCTCGGGTGAAATCCAGGTACAACCCCGGCAGCTTCACCAACCTTTCCGGAAATTCCCAGACACTGAGCAGCTTGTCGCCCAGCACCGGGTGAATCGTCTCGATGACGTGGTTGAGGCTGATGGGGTCCGACAGCAATTCATTATTGTCTTCGGCATACGTCAGGATCGGCAGGACGCCGATCTGATGGACCAATCCGCCCAAGGCCGCCTGATCAGGCTTGAGATGCGTGTAGCTGCGGCAGAGGGCGTAGCTGACACCCGCTATTTCCAGGCTCTTGCGCCAGACTTCGCGCATTTTCTGTTCCACGACCTCGGAGCGGGCATGGAAAATCTGCTCCATGACCAGGCCAATCGCCAGGTTGCTGCTGTAGTTGACGCCCAGCCGAGTGATTGCCGTGTGCAGGTCCGTCACTTCCTGCGTGGCGCGCAGCAACGGGCTGTTGACGACTTTTATCAGGCGCGCCGAGAGGGCGGTGTCACGGCCAATCACTTTGCTCAGGTTGCTGACGCTGATTTCCGGGTCTTCGGCGGCCCGGCGAATCTGCATGGCCACTTCCGGTAATGTTGGCAAGACCAGGTCATCATTATCGATGGCCGCCACCAAATCCCGCTGGACCTTATCCGCCAAATCGCTCATTTCGGTTCTCTAGGGTGTTGCGACAAAATGTTGCGATCAACGCTGGATTTCGCGGTCGCGGTCCAGTTCGTAAGGCAAGTCCAGCAATTGTAGCGCGGGTCCTTCCAAAGCACCGAGGTGCAAATTGCCATCTTCTGCCGCTTCGGCCTGCAATACTGCCAGCAGTTCAATGTTTCGCTCGGCACGGGCGGCAATGACGACCTCGCCGATCGAGCTGCCATGCGTAGGGGAAAACAGCGGGGTGCCAGGCTCCGGCAATTCAGCGGCGTCCAGTTCCAGGCGATACAGGCGACGCTTGAGTTTGCCGAGGTACTGCATGCGCGCGACGATTTCCTGGCCGGTGTAGCAACCTTTCTTGAAGCTCACGCCGCCTACGGCTTGCAGGTTGAGCATCTGCGGAATGAACAACTCGCGCGTGGCCGCCATGACCTGGCCGATTCCCGCGCGGACCTGACCCAGCAGCCAGCGGTTCAAGTCGCCTTCGGGCAGTTGCTCGCGCAGCTGCGTCAGCAGCGTATCGGCCTGTTCGGCGCGAACCCAGAGTTCAGCGCGGCCGGGGGAGACGCGAATAGCGATCAGCGATGGCTGGCGAACCACACTGTCGGTTTCGGCCGGCAGGTCGAGGCCCAGCCCGCTCAGCACGGTGTCCGCGTTTTCCAATCCGAAGCGAACCCATGCCGGGCTTTCATCGGTGAGTTTGGATTTGGAGAACACCGCGTATTTCTTCAGGTCCGCCAGTTGCGGCTCCAGAAGCTTCGTGGCCATGGCCATCAGTATGCCGTCGCCTTCGAGGACGATACGAAAGCTCGATTGCATCCGGCCTTTCTGGGTGCAACGGGCGCCCAGGCTGGCCTGGCTGTCGCTGAGGTAGTTGAGGTTGCAGGTCAATTGGCCTTGCAGGAATTTGCCGGCATCCACGCCGCGGACCGCGAGTACGCCTTCGTGGGACAGGGTGCAGAAAAATGCGGAATCAGCCATGGGTCATCGCAGGGTAAAAAGTCTGGTAGACATCATAAGGGGGCGCCCATGAAATGGGTAGTTCACAAAGGATTGACGGCGCCCGACCAAAGCCGTCTGTCACGCCACGGCGGGGCCTGTATACTTGCGCTCTATTTGAGGAGCGCTCCATGGTCGAAGATGTTGAACTGAATCGCCTCTACTGGCATAGCCGCCGCGGCATGCTTGAGCTTGACGTGCTGCTGGTGCCGTTCGTGAAAGAGGTCTACCCCCATCTTAACGAGGTCGATCGTGCCTGCTACGTCCGTCTGCTCGAGTGCGAGGATCAGGACATGTTCGGCTGGTTCATGGAGCGCAGTGAATCGGAAGACCCGGAACTGCAACGCATGGTCCGGATGATTCTGGATCGTGTCCAACCCAAGTAATCGCTTCGAATGCCGCTGGCAGGCCTCCGGGCAATTGCTGGCGGCGTACCTCGTGGCCCAGGCGTTCGCCCTGGGCTCGTTGCTGCTCCTGGCTGTCCCGTCCGGCTTCGCAGCCGTTGGCGTCATGCTGTGCCTGGGCCATGGCGCCTGGGTGTTGCCGCGACATTTGCTGCTGACCCATCGACAGGCCTTCCGTGGCTTGCGTCGCGATGCCGATGGTTGGCAGCTCTGGCGCGTCGATGGCGGCTGGCAGCCGGTGCAGTTGCGACCTGACAGCCTCGCATTACCGATGATCGTGGTGCTGCGCTTCCGCCTTAAGGGCGAGTGGCGGATCCGCTCGTTGTGCGTGCCCCGCGACGCGCTGGCGCCGGATGTCCACCGGCGCCTGCGGGTACGGCTGCGGTTCAGCCGGCGTAGGTGGGCGGCACCAGGATAGTATCCAGCGCCTCGGGCAGCAGGTTCGGATAATCAAGCGTGTAATGCAGGCCTCGGCTTTCCTTGCGCTCCATGGCCGAGCGAATCATCAGTTCGGCCACCTGCGCCAGGTTGCGCAGTTCAATCAGGTCGCGGCTGACTTTATAGTTGCTGTAGAACTCATCGATCTCGTCGAGCAGCAGGCGCACCCGGTGCTGCGCCCGTTGCAGGCGCTTGTTGGTGCGTACGATGCCGACGTAGTCCCACATGAAGCGCCGCAGTTCGTCCCAGTTGTGCGCGATGATCACGTCTTCGTCCGAGTCGGTGACCTGGCTGGCGTCCCACGAGGGCAGGGCGACCGGGATGGCGATCTGGGGTAATTGCTCGAGAATGTCAGCCGCCGCCGAGCGGGCATAGACGAAACATTCCAGCAGCGAGTTGCTGGCCATGCGGTTGGCGCCGTGCAGTCCGGTGAAGCTGGTTTCGCCGATGGCATACAGGCCAGGCACGTCCGTGCGGCCATGCTGGTCAACCATCACCCCGCCACAGGTATAGTGCGCTGCCGGTACCACCGGGATCGGCTGCTTGGTGATGTCGATGGAGAATTCCAGGCAGCGCTCGTAGACCGTCGGGAAATGGCTCTTGATGAACGCCTCGGGTTTATGGCTGATGTCCAGATAGACACAGTCGATGCCCAGGCGCTTCATTTCATGGTCGATGGCCCGCGCGACGATGTCCCGGGGTGCCAATTCGGCGCGAGGATCGAAGCGCTGCATGAAGCGTTCCCCGTTGGGGAGCTTCAGATGAGCACCTTCGCCACGCAGGGCTTCGGTCACCAGGAAGCTCTTGGCCTGCGGGTGATACAGGCAGGTAGGGTGGAATTGGTTGAATTCCAGGTTCGCCACCCGGCAGCCCGAGCGCCAGGCCATGGCAATGCCGTCACCACAGGCTCCGTCGGGGTTGCTGGTATAGAGATAGACTTTTGCCGCGCCACCGGAGGCCAGGATAACGAAGCGCGCACCGTAGGTGTCGACTTCTCCCGTGCCGCGGTTGAGCACATAGGCGCCCAGGCAGCGATCCCCCTCCAGGCCCAGGCGCTTCTCGGTAATCAGGTCGATCGCGACCCGTTGCTCCAGCAATTCGATGTTGGAGCGCTGCCGGGCCTGGGCCAACAGCGTCTTGAAAATGGCCGCGCCGGTTGCATCGGCGGCATGGATGATTCGCCGATGGCTGTGCCCGCCCTCGCGGGTCAGGTGGAACTCGAAGCCGCCATCTTCGGTGCCGGACTGTTCATCGCGAGTGAATGGCACGCCTTGGTCGATGAGCCACTGGATGGCTTCCTTGCTGTGCTCGACGGTGAAGCGCACCGCTTCCTGATTGCACAGCCCGCCGCCCGCGTTAAGTGTGTCATCGACGTGGGATTGGACGGTATCGGCGTCATCCAGCACGGCCGCCACGCCGCCCTGGGCCCAGAACGTCGAACCGTTGGCCAGGTCTCCCTTGCTCAGCACGGCGATGCGCAAATGTGCAGGCAGGGTCAAGGCCAGGCTCAACCCGGCGGCGCCGCTGCCGATTACCAGAACATCATGTTGGAACTGTTGGCTCATTCGAATGGTTTCCGCTTGAAGCGACCCGGGTCGGGGTTAGCGCCAGACACCGCTTCGACGGGTCAGGCAGCCACGCAGCCCACTAGTATATAGAGGGGGGGATCGGCACAATAGCCGGGCGTTCATGGCAATGTGAAACCAGGGTGACAGGAAAGCGATGCGCTTCGTCGGGTCAAGGTTTCGATGAATGTGCGACAACGCGGCCTTTTCGAGGACAGAACGCTGTTTATCTCGTCATGGTCGCCAAATCTTCGCGTTGAAGAGCGATAAATAGTGGGAACTTTTGCCAAGCGCATACGTTCAATAGACGGTTGTCTGCAGAAGGGAACAGCGTCGGGTTGGTGCAGGGATTCATCTGAATCCTCGTCCGACAGGCCCGGCGACAGATTATTCGCGCGGCCGGGGAATCTCGTGCTGCGTTTTTCGTGCGTGCCGGATCAGAGCGCGCCGGAAACTTGCTTTGAAGGGGGAGAACTTTTGCGAAAAGCCCGAGTCTATGTTTGCAAGCCCGGTCAATTGGTAATGCAAGCCTCCTTCGAGCTCATCGAGGAGTGTTCATGCTAACCCAGGAAGAGGATCAGCAGCTGGTCGAACGCGTTCAGCGCGGCGACAAGCGAGCTTTCGATCTGCTAGTGCTGAAATACCAGCACAAAATTCTCGGGTTGATCGTGCGTTTCGTGCACGACACCCATGAAGCCCAGGATGTTGCCCAGGAAGCCTTCATCAAGGCCTACCGCGCACTTGGAAATTTTCGCGGGGATAGCGCGTTTTACACGTGGCTTTACCGCATCGCCATTAACACGGCGAAAAACTATCTGGTTTCACGCGGCCGCCGGCCGCCGGATAGCGATGTGAGTTCCGAGGATGCCGAGTTCTACGATGGCGATCATGGCCTCAAGGACCTCGAGTCACCTGAACGTGCATTGCTGCGGGATGAGATTGAAGGCACCGTCCATCGAACCATCCAGCAACTGCCTGAAGATTTGCGTACGGCTTTAACTTTACGTGAATTCGACGGTCTGAGTTACGAGGACATTGCGAGCGTCATGCAGTGTCCGGTGGGTACCGTGCGCTCCCGGATCTTCCGCGCTCGGGAGGCCATCGATAAAGCCCTGCAACCGTTGTTGCAGGAAAACTGAGACAGCGGCGACAGCCAAGAGAGGAACGCCATGAGTCGTGAAGCCCTGCAGGAATCGCTGTCCGCAGTGATGGATAACGAAGCGGACGAATTGGAATTGCGTCGGGTATTGAATGCCTTTGACGATGTTGAAACCCGTGAGACCTGGGCTCGTTACCAGATCGCCCGGGCTGTCATGCACAAGGATCTGCTGCTTCCGCGTCTGGACATCGCTGCGGCGGTTTCTGCTGCACTGGCGGATGAAGCCGTACCGGCGAAAGCCTCCCGCGGACCATGGCGCAGCCTGGGCCGACTGGCTGTTGCCGCTTCGGTCACCGTTGCTGTGCTGGCGGGTATGCGTCTGTACAATCAGGATGAGATCGCTGGCGTACAAATGGCGCAGCAGTCCAACCAGCCAAGCCTGGCGACGCCACAGGTCAAAGGTCCTGCGGTTCTGGCCGGCTACAGCGAAAGTTCTGAAGCCGCAGGTCCCATGACTAACGGGGTTCTGCAAGGACAGCCAGGTTGGCACGATCAGCGTCTGCCCAACTATCTGCGCCAGCATGCCCAGCAAGCTGCGTTGAAAGGTACTGAAAGCGCTCTGCCATATGCTCGTGCGGCCAGTCTGGAAAACCGTTAAGGAGGACCATGCGCGCCATACCTCTCGTTTCGCTTCTGCTCGGTGGCTGGTGTGTGGCTCCAGCCTATGCCGGTGAAGCTCAGGACTGGCTCAATCGTCTGAGTCAGGCCGAGCAACAGCAGAGCTTCCAGGGCACTTTCGTTTACGAGCGTAACGGTAGTTTTTCTACCCATAACATTTGGCATCGCGTCCAGGATGGCAAAGTCCGCGAGCGGTTGCTCCAGCTCGACGGTTCGGCACAGGAGGTCATGCGCATTGATGGACATACTCAATGCGTCAGCGGCACCTTGATCGCCGGGCTGGGAAACACGCCTGATGGCACTGCACGTGCGCTCGATCCGCAAAAACTCAAGAATTGGTACGACCTTGCCGTCATTGGCAAGTCGCGCGTGGCCGGGCGTCAGGCTGTCATTGTCGCCCTGACCCCCAAAGACCAGCATCGCTATGGCTTCGAGCTGCATCTGGACAAAGAGACCGGTTTACCGCTCAAGTCCCTGTTGCTCAATGACAAGGGCCAATTGCTGGAACGCTTTCAGTTCACTCGACTGAGCACCTCCGAGCCTTCGGAAGGTGACCTGCAGGCCAGTGCCGAGTGCAAGGCTGTCGTTCAGGATTCCAATAAAGCTACCGCCGTGAAGACTACCTGGCATTCAGACTGGCTTCCGCCTGGTTTTGAACTTACAAGCAGCGTGGCACGCAATGATCCGGATACCAAGATCCAGGTCAACAGCCTCATGTACGACGACGGGCTCGCTCGTTTCTCGGTGTTCCTGGAACCGCTGAATGGCGCCACCGCAACCGACACTCGTACCCAACTGGGTCCGACGGCTGCTGTTTCTCGTCGGCTCACCACGCCCCAAGGCGAGATGATGGTCACGGTGGTAGGTGAGATTCCCATTGGCACGGCGGAACGGATCGCGCTGTCCATGCGCTCCGATGTCGCGGCAGCCCAATAGCACAGTGCTCAGGTGGCTCGATTGCGCAAGAGGCCGATGACGCCAAGGCGGATCGAAATGCCGAAACTTCCTGTCAGCATTTTCATTTGCAAAAAAACCAATTTTTTTCTATTAGGTCAGAGCCGCTCGGCTCTGGCCTTGTCTGTTTGCGGAACAATAATACCGGCGTATCGTTCTCCGGTAGTCCTTGCTCCATATCGCTTAACCATGCTCGTCGTAACGGGAGCCGTATGTCGATACCACGCTTGAAAACCTATCTTTCCATATTTGCCACCGTGCTGGTCCTCGGTCAGGCCGTTCCTGCCGTGGCAGTGGAATTACCGGACTTCACACAACTGGTCGAACAGGCTTCGCCCGCTGTCGTGAACATCAGTACCACACAGAAGCTGCCGGATCGCCGTGTCTCGGACCAGCAGATGCCAGACCTGGAAGGCCTGCCGCCGATGCTGCGCGAGTTCTTCGAGCGTGGGATGCCGCAGCAACCGCGTTCGCCGGGCGGCGGTCGCCAGCGTGAAGCCCAGTCCCTTGGATCGGGCTTCATCATTTCGCCTGACGGCTACATCCTGACCAACAACCATGTGATCGCCGATGCCGATGAGATCCTGGTGCGCCTGGCCGATCGCAGCGAGCTGAAGGCCAAGCTGATCGGCACCGACCCGCGCTCCGATGTGGCGCTTCTGAAAATCGACGGCAAGGACCTGCCGGTGCTCAAGCTGGGCAAATCCCAGGATCTGAAGGCTGGCCAGTGGGTCGTCGCCATCGGTTCGCCGTTCGGTTTCGACCACACTGTGACCCAAGGGATTGTCAGTGCTATCGGGCGTAGCCTGCCGAACGAAAACTATGTGCCTTTCATCCAGACCGACGTGCCGATCAACCCGGGCAATTCCGGTGGCCCGTTGTTCAACCTCAACGGTGAAGTGGTGGGCATCAACTCTCAGATCTATACCCGTTCGGGCGGTTTCATGGGCGTTTCGTTCGCCATTCCGATCGATGTCGCGATGGATGTATCCAACCAACTGAAAAGCGAGGGCAAGGTCAGCCGGGGTTGGCTGGGCGTGGTCATCCAGGAAGTGAACAAGGATCTGGCTGAGTCGTTCGGGCTGGAGAAACCCGCCGGTGCGTTGGTTGCGCAAATTCAAGAAGGTGGCCCGGCCGCCAAGGGTGGCTTGCAGGTGGGTGACGTGATCCTCAGCCTCAATGGCCAGCCAATCATCATGTCCGCCGACTTGCCACATCTGGTGGGCGCGCTCAAGGCTGGCGCCAAGGCCAACCTGGAAGTGATCCGCGAAGGAAAGCGCAAGAATGTCGAGCTGACTGTCGGCGCGATCCCGGAAGAGGGTAAAGAACTCGAATCGCAGCCCAAGTCCGGCGTCGAGCGCAGCAGCAATCGCCTCGGTGTGGCGGTGGTCGAGCTGACTGAAGAGCAGAAGCGCACCCTGGAGTTGCAAGGTGGTGTGGTGATCAAGGAAGTGCAGGACGGTCCTGCTGCCCTGATTGGCCTGCAACCAGGCGACATCATTACGCACCTGAACAACCAGGCCATCGGCTCCGCCAAGGAGTTCACCGACATCGCCAAGGCGCTGCCGAAGAACCGCTCGGTGTCGATGCGTGTCCTGCGTCAGGGGCGTGCAAGCTTCATCACCTTCAAGCTGGCCGAATAAGCCGAGCTGAAAAAAAACCGCCTCGAATCGAGGCGGTTTTTTTTATGTCTGATGGATATTCAACCCATCATGTCCTTGACCATCCGCTCTTGTTCCATGAGCTCCCGCTGCCGGGCATCGATGCGCGACGACAACGGGAAATTGCTCCCCGCGCGTCGTTTGGCGAAGTCCAGTTGTTGGATGGCCTGACGATAGTCTCCGACCAGCGCGAAGTACTCGGCGCGGGCCTGGTGCAAACCGATGATATTGCCCGACAAGCCACGCGTCTCCGCCACCATGTACCAGACGTCCGGATCGTCCGGACGACTCTTGAGCAGGGTCTCCAGCGCTTTTTCCGCATCGGCGGGACGATTCTGCTTGAGCAGCAGGTCGACACGGACCTGGTTGAGCGGGTAATTGCCCGGGTACTGGGCCAGCAGCCGGTCGACGCGAGATTGAGCGTCTGGCAGCTTGTTGCTGGTGATGTCCAGATCGACCTGGGCCAGGTTATAGATGATCTCGTTGGGTGATTTGGCCAGCAGCGGCTTGAGGTTTTCACGGGCCTCATTCAACTGGCCGCCCTTGACCTGGGCAATTGCCAGGCCATAGCGAGCCACGTCGTTCTTCGGGTTTTCGTCGAGCAGCGCGCGGAAGCGCTTGGCGGCCAGTCCCGGGGTTTCTTCATACGTCAACTGGACCCGCGCGCGGATCAGTTGATAGCGCATGCTGTCCTCGATGCCCCCCGGCTTGGCCTGTTCGGCACGGTTGCGGGTGTCGGCGATACGCGACTCGGTAACCGGGTGAGTCAGCAGGAACTCCGGGGGACGGGCGTCAAACCGGTACTGGCGCATCAGCCGTTCGAACATGGTCGGCATCGACCGTGGATCATAGCCGGCCTTTTCCAAGTTCTGGATGCCGATGCGGTCGGCCTCCTGCTCGTTCTGGCGCGAGAAGCGCCGTTGTTCCTGGATGGCGGCGGCCTGGGTCCCGGCGATGGCGGCAATCCCGGCATCGCCCCCGCCAGCGGCGGCGACCACGATGCCAGCCAGCAGCGCCGCCATCATTGGCACTTGCATACGCTGTTGGGCTTCCACGCCACGGGCGAAGTGGCGTTGCGACAAGTGCGCCAGTTCGTGGGCCATGACCGAGGCGTATTCCCCTTCGGTCTGCGCGTTGAGGAACAGGCCGCCGTTGACCCCGACGATCCCGCCGGGTGCGGCGAAGGCGTTGAGCTGTGGGCTGTTGATCAGAATGAATTCGAGGCGCCGGTCATTGACCTGGCTGGTTTCCACCAGCTTGTAGACGCTGGTTTCGACGTAATCCTTGAGCTGCGGGTCGTTGAGTTGCGAGACCTGGCTACGCAGCAGGGCCAGCCAGGCGCGACCCAACTGATGTTCCTGTTCCGGCGAGACGATGGCAGAACTGGCATCGCCAAGTGACGGCAGGTCGTCGGCGAAGCCCGGTGAGGCGAGCAGGCAAGCGAGCGTCAGCAGGGTGGGGCGCAGAAATGTCATGCACGGGGCCTTAGTCGACAAAGACCTTACTGTAGCCGGACAGCGTGTCCGGGACCAGATATTCTAGGCGGCTCGACGACCTGTTGCGGAGTGAAGCAATGACCGATGATGTAGCCCACGATGCCGAACTGGACGCCAGCGGCCTGAATTGCCCGTTGCCGTTGCTCAAGGCCAAGTTGGAACTCAATCGCCTAGCCAGCGGCGCCGTGCTCAAGGTAACCGCCACGGACGCGGGCTCCCAACGTGATTTCCGCACCTTTGCCCGATTGGCCGGTCATACGCTGCTGCGCGAAGAGGACGAGAACGGCGTCTACCGTTACTGGTTGCAAAAGGCCTGAAAGCCGACAGCCCTCCCATAAGGATTTTTAATGTTCAAAGTGTTACGCGACTGGATCCAGCGCTACTTCTCGGATGAAGAAGCCGTGGTGTTGGCGGTGCTGCTGTTCCTCGGATTCACCGCGGTCCTGACACTGGGCGGCATGCTCGCACCCGTGTTGGCGGGGATGGTGCTGGCGTACCTGATGCAAGGCCTGGTCACCACGCTGGAGCGTATGCGGCTGCCGGGTTCCTTGGCGGTGGGGCTGGTGTTCGCCTTGTTCATGGGGCTGCTGGTGGTGTTCCTGGTGGTGATCGTGCCCTTGCTCTGGCATCAGTTGGTGACGCTGTTCAACGAACTCCCAGGAATGCTCGCCAAGTGGCAATCGCTGCTGCTGTTACTGCCTGAACGCTATCCCCACCTGGTTTCGGATGAACAGGTGCTGCAGACGATCGAAGTGGTGCGCGGTGAGATCGGCAAGTTTGGCCAGTGGGCGCTGACGTTTTCCCTGTCCAGCTTGCCGCTGCTGGTAAACATCATGATCTATCTGGTGCTGGTGCCGATCCTGGTGTTTTTCTTTCTCAAGGACCGGGAAATGATCGGGCGCTGGGTCCGCGGTTATCTGCCGCGCGAACGAGCGCTGATCACTCGGGTTGCCCAGGAAATGAACCGACAGATCGCCAATTACATCCGCGGCAAGGTCATCGAGATCTTCATCTGTGGCGGCGTGACCTACATCGGCTTCGTCGCCCTGGGCCTCAACTACGCAGCGTTGCTGGCCTTGCTGGTGGGTATTTCCGTGGTGGTGCCTTACGTCGGCACCGTGGTCGTGACGGTACCGGTGGCGCTGATTGCACTGTTCCAGTGGGGCTGGAGCGATCAGTTCATCTACCTGATGGCGGTCTACGGAATCATCCAGACGCTGGATGGCAATGTGCTGGTGCCGCTGCTGTTTTCCGAGGCGGTGAACCTGCATCCGGTGGCGATCATCTGTGCGGTGCTGTTGTTTGGCGGGTTGTGGGGGTTCTGGGGGGTGTTCTTCGCGATTCCCCTGGCGACGCTGTTCAAGGCGGTGCTGGATGCGTGGCCGAGCAAGGAACCGATGGTGGCGCCGTTGTTGTGACTTGAATATGAAGTAATGCTTAAGGCCTCATCGCGAGCAAGCTCGCTCCCACAGGGATTTGATTTAACGACACAAATCCAGTGTGGGAGCGAGCTTGCTCGCGATAGCGCCAGTACAGGCAACGAGATTTCAGGCCTTGTTAAGCACCTGAGCCGCCGCCAACACCGCATCCACATGCCCCGGCACTTTCACGCCGCGCCATTCCTGGCGCAGCACGCCATCCTTGTCGATCAGGAATGTGCTGCGGTCAACGCCCAGGTATTCCTTGCCGTATAGCTTCTTCAACTTGATCACATCGAACAACTGGCAAACCGCTTCGTCCTTGTCGCTGATCAGCTCGAAGGGGAATTCCTGCTTGCACTTGAAGTTTTCGTGGGACTTGAGGCTGTCCCGGGAGACGCCGAACACTTCGGTATTGGCGGCCTGGAATTGTGCGTACTGATCGCGGAACCCCTGGCCTTCGGTGGTGCAACCCGGGGTGCTGTCTTTCGGGTAGAAGTAAATGACTACCTGCTTGCCTTTCAGGGCCGCGAGGCTGACGGTCTGCCCGCTGGTGGCGGGCGCTTGGAAATCGGTAACCGGCTGGTCGACGGCAACGGCCATGAACGCTTCCTTACATTGGGTTTTGTGGGCGCCACGGTTCGATCAGGGCATCCAGGTTCATCGCGTCGGCGAAATCCAGGAACTGATCGCGCAGCCAACTGATCTGGGTGCCGGCCGGCAGTGTCACGGTGAACGTAGCGTTGAGCATGGTGCCGCCGGTCTGCGGAGCCTGGTAGGTGTCGCAGGTCAGGTTCTCCAGCTCGACGTGATGGTCCATGAAGAACTGGCACAGCTCGTTGATGATGTCCGGGCGATAGGCCGAACTCACGTAGGCCACATAGGGCAGGGCCTGGGGACGGTTCTCCAGCGCTGCGCTGCGGACCACGTTGACGGTGAACGCATGCTTCTTGGCCAGCAAGGGCAGGCTGCCCTCCAGGCGGGCCAGGGCGTCCCAGCTGCCGGAGATTTCCAGCACGAGCGCGCTGCATTCGCCATGGCGAGTCAGGCGTGACGTCACGACGGCACAGCGATTCTCATGGCTGGCGCGGCACAGGACGTTAGTCAGCTCCATGGGGTTGGCGCCAAGGGCACTGATGACAAGGAATTGTTCGCGGACTGTGGGGGTGGACATGCAGCATTCCTAAAGCGATGAGCGGTCGATACGTTTCAGCTCGGCGCGGTGACAGCCTTGGGAAACCGAACGGTTCAAGCCCTGTGCCTGGAGGGGACAATGCGTTGCGGGGCAACACAAATACCCCCGGGACAAACGCAGGATCGGGGCTTGGAGCGACGGAAACGGAAGCTGGAAACCGGCGTATGAGCTTATCAGTACCGATCAAAGCCTGAAGGGTAGCGAAAACCATCGCCAAGGGGAATGGGAGTTCGCTTGTACAAGCATCTTGGCGCCAGTACCATTACCGCTCTCTTTTTCCGGCAGGAGCGGTTTCATGATTGCGGGCAGTATGGTGGCACTGGTCACTCCCATGGATGCACAAGGGCGTCTTGACTGGGACAGCCTCAGCAAACTCGTGGACTTCCACCTCAAGAACGGCACCCATGCCATCGTCGCAGTCGGTACTACCGGCGAGTCGGCAACCCTTGATGTTGAAGAACACATCGCCGTGATCAAAGCCGTGGTCAAACAGGTTGCCGGGCGCATTCCGGTCATCGCCGGCACGGGCGCCAACTCGACCCGCGAAGCCGTCGAGCTGACCCGCAACGCCAAGGAAGCCGGGGCCGATGCCTGCCTGCTGGTCGTTCCGTACTACAACAAGCCGACCCAGGAAGGCTTGTACCAGCACTTCAAGCACATTGCCGACGCCGTCGACATCCCGCAGATCCTCTATAACGTTCCCGGCCGCACCTCCTGCGACATGCAGGCCGAGACTGTGATCCGCCTGTCCACCGTGCCGAACATCATCGGCATCAAGGAAGCCACCGGCGACCTGAAGCGCGCCAAGGCCATCCTCGATGGCGTGGACAAGAATTTCCTCGTGCTGTCCGGTGATGATCCGACCGCCGTCGAGCTGATCCTGATGGGTGGCAAGGGCAACATTTCCGTCACCGCCAACGTTGCCCCGCGCGAAATGGCCGACCTCTGCGAGGCTGCGCTGAACGGCGACGCCGAGACCGCTCGGGCACTGAACGAAAAACTGATGCCGCTGCACAGGGACCTGTTCATCGAAGCCAACCCGATCCCGGTGAAGTTTGCCCTGGTCGAAATGGGCCTGATGCATGAAGGCATCCGCCTGCCACTGACCTGGCTGAGCACCCCTTGTCACGAAACGCTGCGGCAGGCCATGCGCCAGTCCGGCGTCCTGGTTTAATTGAGGAAGTACAACGCATGAAGCGAATGGCCGGACTTTCCGCACTTGCCTTGATTATCTCCAGCACCAGTGGCTGCGGATGGATCTGGGGGCCGGAAGGTTACTTCCGCGACCGTGGTAGCGATTACCTGCAAGCGCAACAGACTGCACCGATGCAACTGCCGCCGGACGTCAGCGTCGCCAAGCGCCTGGATCCGCTGCTGCCGATCCCGCGCAACGTCGCCGACGACAGCGTCAAGGGCGAATACGTTGTCCCGCGTCCACAGCCGCTGTCGGCCGTAGCCGATGCCAGCGACTACACCCTGCAGAAGAGCGGTGATTCCAGCTGGGTCATGGGCCAGCATCCACCGGCCGAAGTCTGGCCCGTGGCAATCCAGTTCTTCCAGGACAACGGTTTCCGCCTGGACGAACAGCGCCCACAGACGGGCGAATTCACCACCACCTGGCAGCGTTCCGATGAACTGTCCGCCGCCATGGCCAAGCGTCTGAGTGGCGCCGGTGTTGCAGCCGACAGCGAAACCCGCGTGCGTGTGCGGATCGAGCCAGGCGTGCAACGCAACACCAGTGAGATCTACGTGGTCAGCGCCGAGCGTCCCGCCGGCAGCACCGCCGACGTGGCGTTCACCAACCGTTCGGTCAACACCGGCCTCGACGCCGCGCTGGTGGACGACATGCTCGCGAGCATGAGCCGTACCGCTGAGCAGGGCGGCTCGGTTTCGATGCTCGCCACCCGCGACTACGACACGCCAAGTCGCGTCAGCCTGAGCGAAGACGGCAGCGGCAACCCGGTGCTCAACGTCGGCTCCGACCTCGACCGCGCCTGGTCGAGCGTGGGTCGTGCGTTGGAGCAGGGCGAATGGCGCGTTGAGGACATCAACCGCAGCCTGGGCCTGTACTACATCAACTTGGCTGAAAAAGCCGAGAAGAAAGACGAGAAACCTGGCTTCTTCAGTGGCTTGTTCGGCAGCACGCCGGACAAGGAAGAAATCGAAGCCCGTGCCGAGCGTTACCAGGTTCGCCTGAGCAAGGTCGGCGACAACGTCCAGGTCACCGTCGAGAAAAACATCAACACCGTGGCGCCGGCCGACGTGGCTCGCAAGGTGTTGGGCGTGATTCAGGACAACCTGGGCTGATCCGATGCGTTTTGCCGTTCTCGGCAGCGGTAGCCAGGGGAACGGCACGCTGATAGCCAGTGCTGGCACGTACGTGCTGGTCGATTGTGGTTTCTCCCTGCGGGAAACCGAGAAGCGCCTGTTGCGCCTGGGTGTGCACCCGGCGCAACTGAGCGCGATATTGGTGACCCACGAACATGCCGACCACGTGCATGGCGTGGGTTTGCTGTCTCGGCGCTACAATCTGCCGGTGTACCTGAGTCGTGGCACGCTGGAAGGCCTGCGCAAGCCCATCGAGCCAGCCGGTTTCGTGGCCGGTGGCGAACAACTGCGAATCGGTGTGCTGGATATCAATGTGGTCAGCGTGGCACACGATGCCCGGGAGCCGACGCAGTATGTCTTCAGCGACGGCGAGCGGCGCTTCGGATTGCTCACCGACCTGGGTTCGTATTGCGACAGGGTGATGGACAGTTACCGGGATCTCGATGCATTGATGATCGAATCCAACCACTGCCGGGACATGCTGGCGCGTGGGTTCTACCCTTACTTTCTCAAGCAGCGGGTAGGCGGGGAACACGGACATTTGAACAACCACCAGGCGGCGTACCTGGTGGCCGAGTTGGGCTGGCAAGGCCTGCAACACCTGGTCCTGGCCCATCTGAGCAGCAAGAACAACCTGCCGCAGCTGGCCCGGCAATGTTTTGTCGACACCCTCGGGTGCGACCCGGACTGGCTGCAACTGGCCGATCAAGATTCAGGGCTCGACTGGCGACATATCGCCTAGCCCATCTACTTAGCAAGCGGAGCCCATCATGGAAAAACGTGAAGAACTCTACCGCGGCAAAGCCAAGTCGGTTTACAAGACCGACGACGCTGACCGCTTGATCCTGCTGTTTCGCAACGACACCTCGGCGTTCGACGGCAAGCGCATCGAACAGCTGGACCGCAAGGGCATGGTGAACAACAAGTTCAACGCCTTCATCATGCAGAAGCTCGAAGCCGCCGGCGTACCGACCCAGTTCGACAAACTGCTGGGCGACAACGAATGCCTGGTCAAGAAGCTGGACATGATCCCGGTCGAGTGCGTCGTGCGTAACTACGCCGCCGGCAGCCTGGTCAAGCGCCTGGGCGTGGAAGAGGGCATGAAGCTCAACCCCTACACCTTCGAGCTGTTCCTGAAGGACGACGCCAAGGGCGACCCGTTCATCAACGAATCCCACGTCGTGGCGTTCGGGTGGGGCACCGCCGAGCAACTGGCGCGCATGAAGGAGTTGTCCCTCAAGGTCAACGACGTGCTGACCAAGCTGTTCGACGACGCCGGTCTGCTGCTGGTGGACTTCAAGCTTGAATTCGGGGTGTTCAGCGACGGCTCCATCGTCCTGGGCGACGAGTTCAGCCCGGACGGCTGCCGCCTCTGGGACAAGGCCACCAAGAAGAAGATGGACAAGGACCGCTTCCGCCAAGGCCTCGGTGACGTCATCGAAGCCTACGAAGAAGTCGCCCAACGCCTGGGTGTACCGCTGTAATCGACGCAAGCATCTGATAGCACGGAAAAAATTTCGCTCGGGGGTTCGCTTCCGGCGAATGTGCTGGTATGATGCGCGCCACTGGAGAGATGCCGGAGTGGCCGAACGGGACGGATTCGAAATCCGTTGTACTGGCGACAGTACCTAGGGTTCAAATCCCTATCTCTCCGCCATATTTAAAGGCCCCGAGCGCTTAATCGCCTCGGGGTTTTTTGTATTTGGGGGAATGAGGGTGGATGTCATTCCCCAACCATGCTGGAATCTTCCTCGACTCCGCCCAGACACCGCCTTGGTCTTTTCTGTTGCACAGGTGGTATAGCCGCCCGTCAGAAAACAAGTGTATTCGATGGGCCACGGCTTGATCGTGCGAGACTTGTCTTGCGGCACAGAGGCACGCAAGTCGACGTCTGATATGACATTTTCGCCTTGTCTGGTCATTCGAACGGGCTTCGCCATCTGTTACATCATCAGGCTTCCTTTATTCGGCTTTGATGGTGTTAAATGCACTCCTCGTGAACCATAGTGATCTACAGTGATCCTACAGAGGGCACGGAAATGCCCCGTTAGGCCATGCTCGCCATGAAGCGTTCAGGC
The DNA here is from genome assembly GCF_016756915.1 of Pseudomonas sp. HB05. NCBI lineage: Bacteria > Pseudomonadati > Pseudomonadota > Gammaproteobacteria > Pseudomonadales > Pseudomonadaceae > Pseudomonas > Pseudomonas sp. HB05. The sequence goes on along the minus strand of NZ_JAESPG010000017.1, from coordinate 88,565 downwards.
CATGTCCTGTTGAAAGTGCAGGAAAATTTGCAATGGAGAGAGGTCATGTCTAAAGGCAATGTCGTCTCGTTTACCGACAGAAAGGCGGAGATTCAAGCAGGTATCGAGTTCCTTGATCTGCTTGACAGGGATATCAAGGAAAATCCTGAAGGTATCCAGCCTATCCCTCGCGGCCTGCTGCAGCGAATTCAAGCAATTCGCAATCAGGCGGACGATAATCGTCGTCGCGAGCTTCAAGAAGGCTAAGCGTGACTGAAAGCACGATTCATATCGAAAACGGGTGGGCACTTTATGCTCACCCGTTATTTATTGCGCGCCTCGAAGAAATCACTGCCGCTGTTGAGAGGGCGATGGCTAAGGACCCGGAAGGCTTTCACCATCTTCCGGTCTACAAGCTTTTCGATGCGGTGAGCGCGAATATCCTAATCAATGTTCCGTCCGATCCGACCCACCCCTGCTATCGTCAGGGGAATACGCTAGGGCGTGACTTTAAGCATTGGTTTCGAGTGAAGAAGCAAGGGATACCTCCACGGTATCGCCTGTTTTTTCAGTTCAGATCCGAGGCGCCGATGACCATCATCTATGCGTGGCTCAATGATGAGAGAACGTTGAGGAAGGATGGTGATAAAAATGATGTGTATGCAGTTTTTACCGCAATGCTCCTAAACGGAAAAATGCCTAATTCCTACACCGACCTCATCGCGGCTTGCGACGTCTTGGAATATGGAAATTCTACGACAGGAACGGAGGAAAAATAAAATCATCCGTTCCCCATAAAAGCCCGGCGTATCCGCTGGGCTTTTTCGTTTCTGGGGTTTTGTGGCGTACGGGAGCGTAGCGTTATGGATTACGCGATAGTACCGCGAGCGTGAGTTTCGGGGCAGGGATTGTCTGACCTATGATGCGCCGTGGGGGATAGATCACGATTTTGTTGTCAAAGATGACCGGTATCTCGCCGTACACTTCGTAGTTATAAAGGTGTGCGGCAAAATTTACGGCTCTCGCTTCTTCAAAAGGGGCGCGAATTTAACGGTTGGCATCCAGAACTACTTTTTAGTAGCAAGCTTGCCAGTGATCACAAATCTATCGAACACGTTCTGACCATCACTTGCAGCTTGTCGAACGTCAAGAAATGTCAGCTCTTCGTGAGTGGCTTTCCTGTGAGTTTTCTTGATTTTTTTGGTAGCCATCGGAGTCTCCGAGGTATGTGTATTCATGCTGATCAGCTTGTGTGACTAATCGAGTCCGGGCAAACCGGAGGTTTCGTGTTATCGAACCATGCTCGTTTCGACAAGATGGACCCTGAGGGCTGATGCCTGTCAGTTAGGCGTAGATCCTGTGGGAGCAAAGCTTGCTCGCGATATCGGTCGAGTCGCCAATATTGTTACCGGCTGGCTTACCGCAATCGCGAGCAAGCTTTGCTCCCATAGCTGTGCTGTTCAACTGATTGGCATCACCTCTAGGCCGGCTCTGCGTCCAAGCGTCGGGCAATGACATCGAGCACGTCGCAACCATCCCTCAAGGAGATGCAGCACAGCTGTGCAAAGTCCTGGAGGACCACTGAGTCGCTCGGAATGTCCCCTCGCATTGCGAGGTTCTCTAAAAGCTGGGTGACAGCGCGGATTCTATAGCCCGCCGTGTCAAGCAGGATGTGCAACGGTGCGGAGGTATCGACGAAAAGGGGTTGATCGTCGGCATTACTAGTAAGAGCCATGTATCTGTTCATTTCAAACTCCGTTTGATTGAAGGCCTTCTTACCATTTGTAATCGAGTCGCCAAACCCAAGCCGCTCTTACGAACGACGCCTCGGACTATAAAGGCTTACCGTTAAAATCATCAATCAGACGACGCGTAAGAACATTCCTAGAATTATGTGGGCGGAAAATGTCAGAAAATTTCCCCAAAACACTGATGTCCCTCCGATCATTTTCACCCGGTCCAATCCCTCCGCGACCTGCCTAACCACAGTCTTCCCCATACCCAAAGCTTTGTAACAATCAGACTAATGGTCTATAGCTCAACACAAGGCTGCCGATAGGCAGGTAATCCCCCCGTGTAAGGAATGACACCATGCTGCGGTTCTTCGCCGACTTGGGCTTTCGCTGGAAAATCACTCTCCCGATAGCCTTCCTGGCTGTGTTGTTGGTCCTGATGGGGGGCGCGGGGATGCGCGGCATCGGTCAGGTGACCGAATCCAGCACACAATTGACCAAACGTTATCTGCCGGCGATCAGCCTGTTGCTCAATGCCGATCGTGATCTTTACCAAGCCTTCGTGGCCGAGCGCAGCTTGTTGGACGGTCATGCAAGCGAGCATCTGCAAGCGCTGAGCACCAGTCACAGCGAGAATGCGAAGCAGGCTTACGACCGAGTGCAGAAGTATGCCGCGATGCAGCCCGGTGCCGAGGCGCAGGCGTTGGTCGGTCAGTTCAATGACAGCTTCGGCAAATGGGTGCAGGTTTCGCGGCGGGTCATTGAGCAGTCGGTAGGCGATCCGCAAGGTGCCAGCGCCCTGAGCTTTGGTGAAAGTGAGCGCCTCTTCGAAACCATGCGCGACTCCATTGACAAGCTGGGTGATCTGGAAGATGCGGCATCACTTCGCGAAGGCGATGCGGCGATTGAAAACGGCGAGGCCGTCGGCGTGCAGCAGGGGGCGATTCTGTTGATCGGCCTGCTCGGGTGCGTCTTGGTGTTGGTTGCCCTGCCAATGGTCGTGTTGAGCCCGATGCGCCGGCTGCTGCATCGCGTCGAGCAGATTGCCGAGGGTGGCGGTGATCTGAAAGGGCGCCTCGAGGTACGCTCGGCCGATGAGTTGGGCCAGCTCAGCGGTGCGTTCAACCGTTTTCTCGACAAGCTGCAGCCGTTGATCGCCGAGGTTGGGCGGGTGACCGGCGAGGTGGATTCTGCAGCGCGGGCCATGGCCGATATGGCCGCGACCAACGATCGGTTGATCAGCAGCGAGCACGCGGCGCTCGATCAGGTCAGTACCGCCGCTACCCAGATGAGCGCGGCGGTGCATGAGGTTGCGCATAACGCGGTGAGTGCTTCGGACGCCGCGCAACAGGCGAGCAGTCAGTCTCGCGACGGCACCGCAGTCGTCAGCAGCACCATCGATTCGATCCGCCAGTTGGCCCAGGAAGTCGAAAGCGCCTCGGGCACGATCGAGGCGTTGGCCCAGGAAACTTCCAGCATCGGTGCTGTGCTCGAAGTGATTCGTGGCATTGCCGAGCAGACCAACCTGTTGGCACTGAACGCTGCAATCGAAGCCGCACGGGCCGGTGAGCAGGGCCGTGGGTTTGCCGTTGTGGCCGATGAGGTGAGGGCGCTCGCGGCTCGTACCCAGGACTCGACCAAGGACATCCAGGTTCGCATCGAGCGGTTGCAGAGCGGTGTCGCCAAGGCTGTGCAAGCGATGCAGGTCGGCAGTAGCAAGGCTCGCGACAGTGTTGAGCGCGCCGCGGGTGTCGACCAGGTCCTCAGCGGCACAGGTGGTTCGATCCAGCGAATCAACGACATGGCCGCGCAAATCGCCAACGCCTGTGAAGAGCAAAGCAGCGTCACCGAGGAAATAGCCCGCAATATTTCCGACATCCGTGATCTGTCCAACGAAGCGGCGGCCAATTCCGCCCAGAGCATGCACGCCAGCCAGCAGCTTTCCAGCCTGTCGAGAAACCTCGCAGAGCTGACCGGCCGCTTCCGCACCTGAAGCAGGTGGTGTCGTGTCGACTGACGACCTCCTGCGAGCCCTGCATCAGGACGGTTTTGTCCTGATGCCCGGCGTGTTGGATGCCGCGCAAGTCGCTGACGTGCGTCGTACTATCGACCAGCTGAAACCCCAAAATTGGGATTACAGCGGCGTCATCGATCATTACAAATGCGTGTTCAATCGGGATCCGTTCTGGTTGCCGTATTTGGAAGTGAGCGGGGTGATCGAACTCGCCGAAGCGGCTTTGGGCGACGATTGCCACATCATCGGCCAGACGGCCTGGCGCTGCCATCCCGGTTTTGTCGGCGCGCCATTGCATCTGGATTACCTGCCGATGGAGCTGCCGCCGGCCCTGTTGGCTGATCCCGGTTTTGAACTGCCGATGCAGGTGTTCACCGCGCAGTTTTACCTCGATGACATCGACGCTGACCTGAGCCCGACACAGGTGATTCCCGGCAGCCACAAGGCGGGCCGTGCACCAGCGGCGGGTGAGACGCAGTGGCATGGGCGTCCGGCGCAGCCAGTGTTGTGTCGGGCGGGCGATGTTCTGGTACTGCGCAGCGAGTTATGGCACGCCGGCAGCGACAACCGGACCGTCGACCGCACACGGTACATGCTCCAGGTGCATTACGGTCGACGGATGGTCGCGCAAAAGTTCTCGCCCTATCTGCACTGGCAGTTCAATCCCGTCGTGCTCGCCGCCGCGACGCCTCGCCAGCGGCGGCTGCTCGGTGATCATCAGGAGGCGGAGTACGACTGAGCCAGGCCCGGTCAGATCCAGACGTCATTGACCGCCGTTCGCTCGTTGGTTTCTTCACCGGTATTGATGACGCCGCGAGGCTCGATCAACAAGAGTTTCACTTCCCGCTCGGCACTCGGTTTGTGCTCGACGCCTTTCTTGACGACATACATCTCGCCCGGGCCAATCATGACGGCGCCGTCGCGAAAATCGATACGCAGCTCACCGTCCAGCACGATGAAGGTTTCATCGGTATCGGCGTGGGTGTGCCAGATGAAATCGCCTTCGAGCCGGGCGATCTTGAACTGGTAGTCGTTCATTTCGGCGATGACTTTGGGCGCCCATTGCTCGGCGAACAGCGCGTATTTCTGAGCGAAGTTAATGGGGGAGTACTGATTCATCGGGGCATGCTCCTCAACTGGAAAAGATGAGCACTACGTTACGGCCTGGGGCAGGGCGGGTATTGGATGATCGTGCAGCTTTTGCAGGGTGACCCAGGGGCTTCAGCGCAGCATTTTCAGCCAGCGCGCCGGTGAAATGCCGAAGGCCTGGGTGTGCAGCCGGGTCATGTGGCTCTGGTCGAAAAAACCACAGGCCAGGGCTGCTTCGCTCAATGGCAGGCCCTGCAATACCAGGCGCCGGGCTTCGTTCAATCGGCGCTGGGTGATGTAGCGATAGGGGCTGGTGCCGTACAGGGCGCGGAAATCCCGTGACAGGCTCCAGCGATCCCGGCCGCTGGCCTCGACCAGATCGTCCAGGGTAATCGGCTGGCCAAGGGCATCATGGATGAACAGGCGCGCACGCTCCGCTGCGGGGTAGTCCAGCAGCCGGCGTCCGCGTCGGCGACCCGCCGCGACGGCGAGCGCCTGGGCCACATCATAGATGGCGTCGTCTTCCTCCAGTGGGTCGAGGCGATGCTCCAGTGTATTGAGCAACCTGCGGGTCGCGATGTTGAGCCGGGGATCGTTCGACAGTCCGCCCTCGATGAAGGGCAAAGGCCTGCCACCCAGCACTTGCTGGATCAGGGACGGTTCGATGTAGGACATCCGGTAATGAAAGCCATCGCGGGTGCCTGCTTCGCCGTCATGAACCTCATCGGGGTGCAGCACGATGGTTCCACCAGGCTGGCTATGACGTTTACTGTGCCGGTAGTTGAAGCTCTGGACGCCGGACAGGGTGAAGCCGATGGCGTAGGTGTCATGCCGGTGGGCGCTGTAGCCGTGACCACTGAAATAGGCCTCGATGCGCTCCAGTTTCCCCGATTCAGGCGCACGCACCAGCCAGTCGCTACGGTTATTCGATTGAGCCATGGGCGCGACCTCTCGCTGTTCGCTGCATACGATACTTCAGGATGGTCGGCCCGTGGACGGCTTCAGATTTCTTTTACAGGTGTCTCGCCGTGCGCGCTCTTGATCAACCCGATGACGTGCAGGCAGTCAGCCTTGTTCACGTAGGATTCACCGCTGGCGAGGGTTTCATGATTGCCGGCCCTCAAGCGCCAGCGCCACTGGCCTTGTCCGGTGCTTGGGGTTCCTCGGGTCTGTCGATAGATTTCAAAATACATCGGTTCGCTCCATGCGATTTATTCGTTCAGGACATGTTCTGTACATGTCGTCGCAAGCCTAGCCAAGCTGATAATTTTCGCTAATGGGAATACGTTTCCAATGATTGTGAGATATTTCAGAAAATTGCAGCGCCTGCCTCACCGACTGGAACCAGGAGCAATGGATGAACCGCAACGAATTGCGCAAGGCCGACATCAACCTGATGGTGGTTTTTGAAACGCTGATGCTCGAGCGTAACGTGACGCGGGCTGCGGAAAAACTGTTCCTTGGCCAACCGACCATCAGCTCGGCCCTCAATCGCCTCAGGGCAATGTTCAACGACCCGTTGTTCATCCGCGTCGGGCACCGCATGGAGCCGACGGCGCGGGCCGAGGAAATCATCCAGCACCTGTCGCCGGCACTGGACTCGCTGTCGGTGGCGCTGAGTCTGTCCCATGATTTCGACCCCGCCAACAGCACCATGACATTCCGCATCGGCCTGTCGGACGACGTGGAATTCGGCCTGCTACCGCCGCTGTTGCGCAGCCTGCGCCAGGAAGCACCCAACGTCGTGTTCGTGGTGCAGCACGTCGATTACTGGCGCATTCCCGACTTGCTTGCCTCAGGCGACATCACGGTTGGCATCAGTCAGACCCGAGGGCTGCCGGCCAATGCCAAGCGCAAGCTGCTGCGGCACATCCGGGCCCGCGTGCTGCGGGCCGATGCCTCGGAAACACCGCTGACCCTGGATGAATACTGCGCGCGGCCCCAGGTGCTGGTTTCCCATACGGCCAACATTGCCGGCCTGGCTGACGAATGGCTGGCCGAAATCGGCCGCAAGCGCCACGTGGTGCTGTCGGTGCCACAGTACAGCGCCTTGCCGGCGTTGCTGGCCGGCACTGATCTGATCGCCAGCCTGCCGGACTACACCGCCACGGCCATGGCCGCTTCCGGCCAATTGTTCTGTGAACCTTTTCCCTTCGAGACGCCGACGGTGGATTTGTCCATGGTTTGGTTGAGCCACGTCGACAATGACCCGGCCGAGCGGTGGCTGAGGTCGCGGTTGGAGGCGTTCATGAGCGAACGGATGCCGCTGGCAGACGAAACAAAACCTGCCTGACCTGACCCAGTCGAGGTATCGTTGCGACAGCTGTCACCCCACCCTCGCTTTTTCGAATCGGAGTCGAAACACATGCCTCACCTGCACATGGAATACACCGCCAACCTGACCGCGCTGAACGCCGATGTCGCACTGCTGCGCCTGAACAACGCGCTGGTGGCCTCCGGTCAGTTCGCGGCTGAGCACGACATCAAGAGCCGTGCAGTGAAGATCGATACATTTCGGGTCGGCACCGGCATCGGTGAGCGCGGGTTCGTGCATTTGAAACTGGCCTTGTTGAGTGGCCGCTCGGCGGAGATCAAGAAGCAGTTGGCCGACAATCTGCTGGCCGTGCTCCACGACCTGGGACCTTGGCCCGCCGGTGTCAGTGTGCAGTTGTGCGTGGAACTCCTCGACATTGATCGTGGCCCTTATGCCAAGGCTGCCATCGGTCTTTAAGCTTCAGTGCCCAAGGCAAGCCTCGATGACCTGCTCACGCAACCAGATGTTGGCGCTGTCCTGATCGGCGCCCAGGCTCCATTGCATGTCCAGGGTAAAACCAGGCAAGCCTTCAGGCGCGTCGTAGTGATGAATACCCGCGTCATTGGCGAGCAGTTGCTGGATGCGGCGGGGCAGGGTGAGGATGAAATCGGTACCCGCGATCATCTTCAGCGCCGCACCGTAACTGTTGGCGCGCGCGGCGATCTGGCGTTGCTGCGCCTGCATCGCCAGCCAGCCGTCGATCATGTTGCTGGACGAAGCCCAGGGTGTCGGAAAAACGTGCCGGCGCTGTAGGAATGTCTCTAGATTCAGCGGCGGCGCGGCCCGTTTATCCACGACACAGACCAGATCGTCGTCCAGCAGTGGCCTGGATTTCAGGTCGGCATGATTGCTGTGGAAATTCGGGCCGAAGCAGATCACCAGGTCCAGGCTGCCATTGCGCAGGGCTTCGACGGGAATGTCCGTTTCGAGCTTGCTCACGTTCACCGTCACCGGCAACTCGGCGTGATCGAAACCCCGCAGCAGTCGCGGCAGGATCAGCTGTTCGAAGTATTCGGGGGCGCAAATATCGAAGGTGATGGCCTGACGCCTTGGATCGAAGGTTGGCGACCCGGCATGACACTGGTTGATTCGCTGCAGGATGGCGCGCACATGCTCGTACATCCCCTCGGCTTTATAGGTCGGGCGCATGCCGGCACGGCTGTTGATAAACAGTTCATCTTCGAAACAGGCACGCAGTTTCTTCAGGCAATAACTGACGGTCGACTGACTGACACACAATGCTTCGGACACGCCGGTGACGCTGCCTTGTTCATACACGGCGCTAAACACCATGAGGTCCTGCATGTCGAGCTTTCTGAGGGCGTTACTGTTCAGCATCCGTTCTGTCTCGCAGTGTCCTTGCGCGGATCTTGCGCAAACCAGGCGGATGATCCTAGCGGAACGAGAGGAAGAGGAGAATGTTGCCCACGGCGTCATTCGTTTGCTTATGTTTAGCTCGCCCTGATCCAAGCTCCATCAAATCCAGGTTTAATGGTCCGTGGGGGCCGTGGGACGCTTGCCGGATACTGTCCCTGTGATGCGCTCATGAACGGTTGGCCCTTGGTGCTCCGATACCTTTCATCCGCCGCGGTCGATCCGCTCGGCAGGACTACGCCCGTCATACCTCCATTCCTCAGTGCGCTGCCGTCCGAGCTGGCCTTCTGGGCCTTCTGGGCCTTGTGGCACTGTCGCCACGCGCGTCCTCCGGATTCCCGTATTTCCTGTTGATCAAACACCGTGTTCGTCGCCGACGAGCACAGACCGACGGCGCCTGGTCGCCCGTCCGACATGGAAATACGAGCCTTCTCATGAGCCTTGCCAAAAAAACTTTCGCGCCCGTGCAGCACGCCCAGGCGTTCCTCGATCAGAACCCCGATATCGAACTCTTCGAGCTGTTCATCCTCGATAACAACGGCGTGCCACGGGGCAAGTTATTGCACCGGGACGAGTTGCTGGCGGTCTATGAAAACGGTCGGCCGCTGCCCAGCACCATGCTCGGGCTGACCCTCAATGGCGACGATGTGGAAAATTCAGGGTTGGTGTGGGATGTCGGCGACATCGATTGCCGTGCCTACCCCCTAAGCGGCAGCTTGCAACGCATGCCGTGGCGGTTGATTCCCACCGCCGCCGTGCAGGTCGGCATGCATCCCGAAGAAGGAATGCCTGCGGCGGTCGCCGACCCGCGCCTTCTGCTCAGCCGGGTGATCGACGCCTTGCAGGCCGACGGTTATTACCCGGTGATGGCGGCGGAGCTGGAGTTTTACCTGTTGGATGCCCAGCGCGACAGCCAAGGCCGGCCGCAACCGGCGCGTGACGCTGACGGTGGCAGGCCACGGGCCACACAAGTCTATGGTTTGCGCGAGCTGGAGCAGATCGAGCCGTTCCTGGCCGACCTGTATGCCGCTTGCAAACTGCAAGGCATTCCGGCCCGAACCGCTATTTCGGAATACGCACCGGGGCAGGTCGAAATCACCCTTGAACACCGCGCCGATGCCTTGCAAGCCATGGATGAGGCGGTGCGCTACAAGCGCCTGGTCAAGGGCGTGGCGCATAAACACGGCATGGCGGCGTGTTTCATGGCCAAGCCATTCGAGCATCTGGCGGGCTCCGGCATGCACATGCACGTCAGCCTGGCGGACCGGGACGGGCGCAACCTGTTTGCCAGCGAAGCCGCCGACGGCACGCTGCTGCTGCGTCACGCGGTAGGGGGAATGCTCGATACGCTGCTGGATTCGCTCTTGCTGTTCTGCCCGAACGCCAACTCCTACCGTCGATTCCAGAGCAACAGCTATGCGCCACTGGCACCGACCTGGGGCGTGGACAATCGCACCGTCAGCCTGAGGGTGCCTGGCGGCCCGGCGTTCTCGCGACACATCGAGCACCGCGTCTGCGGCGCCGATGCCAACCCTTATCTGGCCGCCGCCGCGATATTGGCCGGGATTCACCGCGGCATACGGCAACAGCGTGATCCCGGCGCGCCAGTCGAAGGCAATGGTTACGCCCAGGCGACCGAGTTGCTGCCCACCGACTGGCTTACAGCCTTGAATGCGCTTGAGGCCTCGCCGTGGGCACGAGAAGCGTTTGGTGGCGAGTTTCTCGGTGTCTACCTGGCGGTCAAACGCGCCGAATATCGTCAATTCATGGGGGAGGTAGGCGAGCAAGATTGGCGCTGGTATCTGAACCAAGCCTGACGACGGTTTTTAGAACGTTCTTTAAATAATTATTTACTGGCAACTTTTTCACGAAAAATTGATGGTGGGCAGCCTAAAGTTTGTGTTGCCGTAGGAAATGAATTTTTCACATTTGCCTGCGGCACTTTCTTTTAAAAGAGCAACTTCAGGAAGCCTCCAATCATCATGCTGACTATTAAAGCCGTGCGCCCCGAGTGGGTGACGCTGGTCGCCAGTGCCTTTTTGTTAGTGGGTTTCAACTTTATTCTCTGGCAGCACCTGCTTGTGATTACTGCGGCGGATGGCCGCGGCCTGCTGCTGTGCCTGGCATTTGCCGTAATCGTGTTCTGCGCGTTCAACCTGGTGTTGACGTTGTTGGCGTTCCGCCCGGTGCTCAAGCCGTTGTTAATGTTGTTATTCATGATCAGCGCGGGCGTGGCGTATTTCATGGCCCAGTACGGGGTCTTGATGGATGCCGGCATGTTGCGAAATTTCGCCGAAACCAATGCCACGGAAGTTCGCGATCTATTGTCGTTGAAGTTGTTCGTCTACATTGGTTTGTTAGGTGTCTTGCCTTCCTGGTTATTGTTCAAGACGCCGATTAGTTATCGCCGCTGGCCGAGGGAGTTGTTGAGCAAGTTGCTGGTCGGCGTGGCCTCGGTTGCGGTGCTCGGCGCGGTGGCCATGATCAATTATCAAGGGCTGTCTTCGTTGTTTCGCAACCACCATGAACTGCATCTGATGGTGGTGCCGAGCAACTACATCGGGGCGTCGTTCGGTTATTTGCGCGAGCAAGTCGCGTCGGCCAAGCAACCGTTCATCACGTTGGGCGAGGATGCTAGCCGCAACCCGGCCTGGCAAACCCATGCACGAAAATCACTCACTGTCCTGGTGGTCGGGGAAAGCGCTCGCGCCGAGAACTTCGGCATTCTCGGCTATCACCGCGACACCACGCCGCAACTGGACAAGGAGGCCGGCCTGATCGCTTTCACCGACGTGCATTCCTGCGGGACCGAGACGGCCGTGTCAGTGCCGTGCATGTTTTCCAACATGGGCCGCAAGAACTACGACGCCAGCAAGGCCAAGAATGAAGAGGGGCTGCTGGATGTGCTCAAGCGCGCCGGGCTGGAAGTGATCTGGCGGGACAATCAGTCCGGCTGCAAAGGCACCTGCGATCGGGTCACGTTGCAGGACGTCAGTAATCTCAAGGATCCGTCCCTGTGCGCCAATAGCGAGTGCCGCGACGAAATCCTGCTCCAGGGCTTGCAACATTTCATCGACACCCTCGATAAGGACACCGTGCTGGTGTTGCACCAGATGGGCAGTCATGGGCCGGAATATTTCAAGCGCTACCCGAAGGAATACGAGCATTTCACCCCGGTGTGCGAAAGCAATGCGCTGAACAATTGCAGCCGCGAGAGCATCGTCAACGGCTACGACAACACGCTGGTTTACACCGATCACGTGCTGTCGATGTTGATCGATTTGCTGCGAGCCAACCAGGACAAGGTCGACACCGCCATGCTGTACCTGTCGGACCACGGCGAGTCCCTGGGCGAATACAACCTGTTCCTCCATGGCACGCCCTACATGCTGGCCCCTGAGCAGCAGAAGCATGTGGCAATGCTGGCCTGGTTTTCCGACAGTTATCAGAAGTCCTTCTCGGTCGATACGCATTGCCTGCAAATGAGTCGGGACAAACCCTTGAGCCAGGACAACCTGTTTCATTCGATGCTCGGGCTGCTGGAAGTCAACAGCAAGGTCTACAACCAGGACTTGGACATGTTCGCCAGTTGCCGCAGCGCAGTGATCGATGGGGTGTTGGCCAGGGAATAATCTTCCTACACCTTTTTTTCACGTAGCCCTGTTTAACCTGTCGTCCAACCTTTTCCGTGAGCCGAGAGTATGCCCGGGCAATCCCCCTCCACCGTCGAGCTTGAGTTCGCCAGGCAGCATGACCAGGAGCATGCGCAAATCTGCTGTCAGCCGACGCCTCGGCGGCTGCGGCTGACTTTCTGGCGTGATGAGCAACTGGTACGCAACGCCTTGAAGGTGGCCGGTGAGCCTGGGTTGGTACTGGACGTCGCGTGTGGGGCGGGGCGGTTCTGGCCGGTGTTGGGCGAACATGCCAACCGGGTGATCCTGGCGGCGGACCCGTCGCCGGATACGCTCGATCATGCCCGCAGCCACCATGGCGGTGCGCTGCTCCAGCGGATCAAGACTTTTCCCAGCTCGGCGTTCACCCTTGGGCTGTCGGCGAACGCGGTGGATTGCATTTTCTGTCTGCAATTGTTTATGCACATCCAGGCCAGCGAACATCGCCTGGCTTTGCTGCGGGAATTCCACCGGGTCAGCCGGGACACGGTGATCGTGTCAGTGCAGGTCGAGGGACGCCTCAAGCTCGGCCACGCCTCACAACGAAACCTCACCGACAAGGCCTGCGTCGAAGCCGAGTTTCTCGCGGCCGGTTTCAGTGTGGTGTGGCATCAGGATTTCCTGCCCGGCCTGGCGTTTAAACGGGTGTATGTATTACGTAAGGCCGGATAACTGCAGATGTAGGACTATTCTTGCGTTTGCGCAGGCGATTTCTCTCAAGCTCTTGCTCCGTAGATGCTCGCAATCGCCGACGGCGATATATACTGCGCGCCATTCTTCAAGGGAGAGCCGTGTGGCCATCGATATTCATTGGATTCGCGACAACGATAGCCTCGGTCGGTTTTGCGCCGAATGGCAACAGTTGCCGTTCGTCGCCCTCGACACCGAATTCATGCGGGTCGACACCTTTTATCCCATTGCCGGCCTGCTGCAGATCGGTGATGGCAAAAGTGCGTACCTGATCGACCCCTTGACCATCGACGATTGGAAGCCCTTGGCCGCGCTGCTGGAAAACCCGGCGGTGCTCAAGGTATTGCACGCCTGCAGCGAAGACCTTGAAGTCTTGCTGCGCCTGACAGGCAGCTTGCCCGCGCCGCTGTTCGACACGCAATTGGCCGCCGCCTACCTGAACCTGGGTTTCTCCATGGGTTATTCGCGGTTGGTGCAGGAAGTGCTGGGCATCGAATTGCCCAAGGGCGAGACCCGTTCCGACTGGTTGCAGCGGCCCCTGTCCGAAACCCAGATCAGCTATGCCGCCGAGGATGCCGTGCATCTTGCGGAAGTTTTCGTACAACTGCGGCCGAAGCTGTCCGACGAAAAATACAGCTGGGTCCTGGAGGATGGCGCCGAACTGGTGGCCAACCTGCGCCGCGAAGTCGACCCGTACGAGGTGTACCGCGAGGCCAAGCTGGCCTGGAAACTGTCCCGGGCGCAATTGGCCGTGCTGCGCGAGCTGTGCGCCTGGCGTGAGCGCGAGGCGCGCGCCCGTGACCTGCCGCGCAACCGCATCATTCGCGAGCATTCGCTATGGCCCCTGGCCCGCACGCAGCCGGATAACCTCGGTGCGCTGGCGAAGATCGAAGACATGCACCCGCGTACCGTGCGCCAGGACGGTGAATTCCTGCTCGACCTGATCAAGCGTGCGGGCAGCGTGCCACCTGAACAATGGCCGGCCGCAGTGCCCGAACCGCTGCCGATCGAGGCCTCGGCGCTGGTCAAGCGGCTCAAGGCGCTGGGGCAGGCTGAAGCCGAGCGCCTGGGCATTGCCCCGGAACTGATGCTGCGCAAGAAAACCCTCGAGGCCCTGATCAAGAGCGGCTTTCCCGAGGGGCCTTACCAATTGCCCGATTCGCTGCGTGGCTGGCGCCGCGAGTTGATGGGCCAGGCATTGCTCGACAGCCTGGCCACCGCCGGAGAACAGCCTTGAAACGTATCTGCTCCATCTACCGCAGCTCGAAGAAAAACGAAATGTACCTCTACGTGCTCAAGAGCGAGGCATTGGCCCGCGTGCCCGAGCCGTTGATGGCCGCGTTCGGCAAGGCCATCCATGCCTTCGACCTGGTATTGAGCCCGGAGCGGCAACTGTCCCGGGAGGACATCAACAAGGTGCTGGAAAACCTCGACACCCAGGGCTATCACTTGCAGATGCCTCCGGCTGAAGACGAGTACATCGAGCATCTGCCCGAAGAGTTGCTGCGACGCAACGACCCGGTCTGATACTTCGGGGCGCCCGTCCTGGGGCCTCTTGAATATTGAAATGATTATTGGCGATGGGCCGCATGGATGGAGCAACACTCTGTCAGCGGCCGTCTGCACTGTTTGGAAAGGTTTGATTCATGCGCGTTCTGATTGCCGAACACGACCACGCGGTCTATGCCCAGCTCTTGCGTCAGGCTGCACCCGACATCGAGGTGCTGACCAGCGGCGATTCCGCCGAGCTGTCGCGGCTGGCCACTGACTGCCCGGTCTGGCTCGGCCAGCCTGACCTGTTGGCGACCCTGTTGCGTCAAGGTCACCGGCCCCGTTGGTTGCAATCGACCTGGGCGGGCATCACGCCGCTGCTGGCCGAGGGCCTGACGCGCGATTATCGCTTGACCCGCGCAGTCGGCATATTCGGCCAGGTGATGGCCGAATATGTGCTCACCTACATGTTGGGGCATGAACGCGAAGTCCTGGCGCGGTTGGTCAGCCAGGTGGAGCGCAAGTGGGACAACCGCCAAGGGCAAAGCCTGGCGGGGCGCAAGGTGTTGATCGTCGGCACTGGCGATATCGGCCAGCGGGTGGCGCAGTTCCTGGTGCCGTTTGGCGTGCAGTTGTACGGCATCGCCAGTGAAGCCCGTGAGTTGGCGCCGTTTATCGAGGTGGGGGCGCTGAAGGACTTGCCGCGCCTGGTGGGCGAAGCGGACTACGTGATCAACCTGCTGCCGAATACGCCGGATACCCATGACATCTACGACGCGGCGCTGTTCAAGCAATTCAAGCCCAGCGGGTTGTTCATCAACGTCGGCCGTGGCGTGGCGGTGGTGGACGCGGACCTGGTGCAAGCCTTGAAGGAAGGGCATCTGGCCGGCGCGGTGATCGACGTGTGTCGCCAGGAGCCGTTGCCGCAGCGTCATCCGTTCTGGACGGCCTGGGGCCTGCTGTTGACCGGCCACAGCTCGGCACCAACCTCGCCGCCGATGATGGTGCAGTTGTTCCTGGAAAACCTGCGCGCCTACCAGGCTGGTGAAGCGCTGCGTGGGGAAGTGGATTTCGCCCGAGGTTACTGAAGCCCAACTTTCCTAAAGGCTTATGAGCCATTGTGGCGAGGGAGCTTGCTCCCGCTGGGCTGCGCAGCAGCCCCAAAACCATTCAACAAGATGCATCAGGCAACGGCTGAATTTTTACGACTGCTGCGCAGCCGAGCGGGAGCAAGCTCCCTCGACACGGGTTCGGTTTCACATTTAAGTAGGCACCGTAGCTCTGCTTTACAGGGTGAAATCACCCTCGGCCACCAACTCACTCAACGGCCGGCGCGGGCTTGGGACTTCGCGGGCCTGGAGATAGTCGGCCAGCGTCGATTTGTCTCCCAGCTTGCCGATCGCCACGGCGGCATGCAGGGCGTAGCCGTCCGGGATCTTCAATTCCTTGCGGGTCAGTTCCTGGTCGAAGCCGGCCATGCCATGGGTATGCCAGCCGCTGAGGCTCGCTTGCAACGCCAGGTGACCCCAGGCCGCGCCCGTGTCGAAGGTATGGCACTGGGCCGGGGTTTCTTCCGTGGCGCCGGGCACTGCGAAGGTGGTTTTCGAGGCGATGATCACCAGGGCCGAGGCGTGTTGGGCCCAGCCACGGTTGAACTCGTTGAGCAGGCCCAGGTAACGCTCCCAGTTCGGCGTGTCGCGACGAGCGTACAGGAAGCGCCACGGTTGCGAGTTGTACGCCGAAGGAGCCCAGCGCGCGGCTTCAAAAAAGCTCAGCAAGGTTTCTTCGGCAATGCTCTCGCCAGTGAAGGCGCGGGGCGACCAGCGCTCGATGAATTGAGGATGGATGGTGTAATCGGCGATGCGGGAATTGGCGCTCATGGGCTCACCTTGGCTGGGTTCGGAAACGTGATCAAGCAACCTACGTCCCGGCGTCCGGCCTGACAAGTCCCTTCTACCGAGCGTCGCCAATGCTTGGCCTCGGGAGGTCGCGGCACTAGACTGTCGGCCTTTTCACCACATGATGTTGATGCTTGAGCCATGGCCGCCAAAGTCGAACCGTTCTGGATACGCAAAACCCTCGATCAGCTCGATCCACAAGAGTGGGAATCGCTGTGCGACGGCTGCGGCCTGTGCTGCCTGCAAAAGCTCGAGGATGAAGACGACAACACCGTCTATTACACGCGTATCGCCTGCAAATTGCTGGACCTGAAAACCTGCCAGTGCACCGACTACGCCCATCGCCGCGACTTCGTCCCCGACTGCATCCAGCTCACGCCGGGCAAGGCCGATCAGTTCAAATGGCTGCCGCCGACCTGCGGCTATCGCCTGGTCAGCGAGGGCAAGGACCTGCCGCTGTGGCACCACCTGGTCTGTGGTGATCGCGACGCCGTGCACCACGAACGCATTTCCCAATCCGGGCGCATGCTGGCCGAAGGCAGCGTGGCCGAAGAAGACTGGGAAGATCACCTGATCTTTCGCGCGGGCTGAACACAAGGCATCGCATCACCAGGGAGCGCCCATGGCTGCAGGATTGAAACGGTTGCTGGCGGCGGGGCTGCTGGCGGTGTGCGGGCCGCTGTGGGCAGCACAGAAAGTCGATCTGGATTACCACGTTCACCTGTTGCCGCAGAGCGACCAGGCTGAAGTGCGCCTGACCCTCGCGCGGGGCTCGGCGGTGCGCAGCCTGGACTTTGACTTGGGCGATGAAGGCCGCTACAGCGATTTCAAGGCGGACGGCCAATGGCAGCTCACGCCTGGCAAGGCATCGCGGGGCGTTTGGCGTCCCGCCGCCGACAAGGCGAGCCTGACCTACCGCGTGCGCATCAGCGAATCACGCAAGAACGGCTCTTTTGAAACCCGCATGACGTCCGCCTGGGCGCTGCTGCGCGGCGATGACCTGGTGCCGCCGGCGAAGCTGGACCAGCAGGACGGCATCGAGTTGGTATCTCGCCTGGCGTTCGAACTGCCCAACGGCTGGAAAAGCATCGAGACGCCTTGGCCGCGTATCGGCAAGCAACGCTTTCGTATCGATAACCCCTCGCGCTTGTTCGATCGCCCCACGGGCTGGATGCTCGCCGGCAAACTCGGCAGTCGCCGCACGCGCCTGGGCGAGACCGAAGTGACAGTGGCTTCGCCCCTGGGCCAGGGCATGCGGCGGATGGATGTGCTGACGCTGCTGACGTTTGTCTGGCCGCAGGTGCAGGCAGTGGTGCCGCGTCATCCGGCCAAACTGCTGATCGTCGGCGCCGGGGATCCGATGTGGCGTGGCGTCCTGGCGGGCCACGAATCGATTTACCTGCACAGCCGCCCGCCGTTGGTCAGCGAACGGGGCAGCAGTCCGTTGTTGCGGGAGTTGATGCAGATGCTGGTGCGCATCAACGATCAGGATCGCAGTGACTGGATCAGCGAAGGATTGAATGAGTACTACGCCATCGAACTGTTGCGCCGCGCCGGCGGCATGAGCGACGAGCGCTATCAGGCCCTGAATGCTCGTCTCGCCCGGGACAGCAAGGGTGTCACGACCTTGCGCGGCGACCAGGTGAGCCCGGCGATGGTTGCCAAGGCGGTGCTGTTGCTGCAAGAACTGGATCGGGAGATTCGCCTGAAGACCCGCAACAAGCGCTCCCTCGATGACGTGCTGCAAGGGGCGATGCGCCTGGAAACGGTGGATACCGGGGAGTTTGTGCAGCTCAGCGAAAGTATCCTGGGTGAGGGCTCTACAGTGTTGGATACCCGGTTACTTCATTAATACCGCTTTCGTCGGAACGCCGCCCGGAGCAAGCTCGCTCCCACAGGGCTCTTGTGAACACCACAAATCCAATGTGGGAGCGAGCTTGCTCGCGATGAGGGCATCAGCGGCACTGCAAAAATCAGAGCCCAGCCCTAGGTGAACTCAACGAATCATTCCCCGTCACTGTAGCCGTGCCAGTCGCCGCCTCGGCATTGGTCTTCATGCGGCTCAGTTCGTCGCCGGCCTGCTCGATGCGGGCGCGGGCGTCATGCAGATGTTGGCGATTTTTTTCCAGCAGGCTTTTCGCCGAACAATGCCCGGTGATGCCGCGAGCCAGGGCCATGCCACCGATTGCCAGTTGCGCCAGGCCGATCACACCGCCACGGCGCAAGCCCTTGCCCATCATCAGGACCCCACCGGCCAATGAACCGATGCGCTCCCAACCGTGCACGTTCTGCGGGCCGCGGGATTGGAAAGGGGTGGTATCCACCGGCCCGAACGGATTGTTATCGCTCATGATCTGTCTCCAGTGTGGGGAATTGTATAAAGCTGACTGCCAGAGCGAATCCGTCGTTCCATGGAATTTCCCGCCGGTCAGCGGAATTGCGGACCCGAGCGCGTGTTGTTGCCTTTGGCCATGCGGTCGTACAACACGACATTGACCGTGGCCGCCAGGTTCATGCAGCCGTTGGTGGGGATGTAGATCACGTCTTCGCACCAGTCGCGGATGTCTTTGTCCAGCGAACCGTCCTCGGGGCCGAAGATATACAGCGCTCGGTCCGGGTGGGTGTATTCGGGCAGCGGGCGGGCGCCTTCCACGAGCTCGACGGCCACCGGCACGCAGCCCAGGGGCAGGATCTTCTTCAAGTCGTCGATGCCGATCAGCGGAATGTCGTAATGGACCTTCTTGGTGTCGGTGACGAAGTCGGCGGCGCGTTCATAGCGCTTGCCGGTGTAGAACACCGACGCCACGCCGTAACAGCCGGCGGCACGCATGACCGAACCGACGTTTTCCGGCGACTTGGGGTTGAACAGACCGATGCAGCTGTAGCGTTTGTTGGCCACGGACGGGGTGCCTTTGGGAAAAGGCGCGATTATACGGGGAATGGGGGGGCGTGGTCAGGTTCGAGATGTGTGGTGTCTGGTTGATCGCCATCACGAGTGAGTTCGATCCCACATTGGATTCCTGGGTGGCTGATGGTCGGCAGCCTGTCACTAACCTGACCGATTGGTAACGTCCCCGCCAGCGTTGTGAAAGGCCCCGGTCGATAAGGTTGGCCTGACAAATAACTGCCGGAGTTCCTCATGAAAATTCTTGATGCCTTGCTCGCCGTTTCGATCCTGTCCGTTTCTTCCCTTGCCTTCGCCGAAGGAGGGGGCGACCGGGTTTATGGCCAGATGATTCGGAACAACGAAAACGCCATGGCGCGATACGCCGCCGAAAACGGAAAAGCCGCCGCCGAGATCGTTCATTACGAATACGGCATGAAGCTCGACGTAAAAAAAGTGGTGAGTATGACTCCGGCCAATAAAGGCTGCGGCGTCGGGCCGTCGCGCATGACTTACGAAGACTCGAACGGCAAGCTCAATACCGTGGAGTACAGGCTCCTGGGTGAAAACTGCCCGAATGGTGGCTGATTACCGTCTCGTTTGCTCTCCTTTGGTCTTGAGACGGTCAGGCGCCCTGGTGGCGCCTGTTTTTATTCTTCGAATTATTACGCCGGTGCGTTACGCAACCTCAGCGCATTGAACACCACCGATGCCGAACTGATGCTCATGGCGACGGCGGCGACCATCGGTGAGAGCAAATGACCGGTCAATGGATACAGCAGGCCGGCAGCCAAGGGAATGCCCATCGCGTTATAAACAAAGGCAAACCCGAGGTTCTGGCGCATGTTCCTGACGGTTGCCACCGACAGGGTGCGGGCCCGCAAAATGCCCATCAAGTCGCCTTTTACCAATGTCAGCTGAGCGCTGTTCATCGCGACGTCGGTGCCGGTGCCCATCGCAATCCCAACGTGTGCACGGGCCAGGGCGGGGGCGTCGTTGATGCCATCGCCAACCATCGCGACTTGACGGCCATATTGCTGAAGATCCGCCACCAAACGCTCCTTGTCTTCGGGCTTGACTTCCCCATGCACCTCTTCGATGTCCAGCTCCTTGGCCACGGCGCGTGCGGTGGTGAGGCCGTCGCCCGTGGCCATGATGATTTTAATGCCGTGGGCCTTGAGCTGGCGGATTGCCTCCCCGGCGGTTGGCTTGATCGGGTCCGATACGGCCAGCAATCCGGCCAGCGCACCGTCGACCGCGAGATAAACGATACTGATGCCTTGCGAGCGCAACTGTTCGGCTTGTTGCTGCAGCGACGTGACACCCACATGGGCCGTTCTCATCAGGACACTGTTGCCCAAATGCAGCCGTTTGCCATCCACCAGGCCACTGACACCAATGCCGCTGCCGGAGTCAAATGCGTCGGGCTTGATCAGGTCAAGGTTTTCTTTCCGGGCCTGTTCGACGATGGCCTGGGCCAGGGGATGTTCACTGCCCTGATCAAGGCTCGCTGCCCAGAGTAATACTTGGCGAGTGTCGAAGCCTTGAGTGGTCTGGACACTGTGAAACACCGGGCGCCCTTCTGTCAGGGTGCCGGTCTTGTCGACGATCAGCGTGTCGATCTTGCACAGATTCTCGATGGCGCCGGCGTCGCGGAATAACACCCCCATGCCGGCCGCCTTGCCGGTGGACACCATGATAGACATCGGGGTAGCGAGCCCCAACGCGCAAGGGCAAGCAATAATCAGCACGGCAACGGCATTGATCAGGCCAAAGATCCAACCGCGCTCCATGCCTGACAATCCCCAGCCGACAAATGTCAGTGCGGCGACGGCGATTACCGCCATCACGAAATAACCGGCGATTAAATCCGCCAATCGCTGCAGAGGGGCCTTGGAGCGCTGGGCCTGGGCTACCATCTGGACGATCTGCGATAACACGGTTTCGGCGCCGACTTTCTGCGCGATCATTACCAGGCTGCCATGGGTATTGATCGTCGCACCGATCAGGCTGTCACCGACGTGCTTGCTCACCGGTACCGGTTCGCCCGTGAGCATGGATTCGTCTACGGCGCTTTCGCCTTCGAGCACTGAACCATCTACCGGCACTTTTTCACCCGGTCTGATTCTCAGCCGATCGCCCTGGTGCACGTGGGCGAGGGGGACGTCATGCTCTTGGCCATCGGCGCTGATCCGGCGGGCGGTCTTGGGTGAAAGGCCGAGCAGCGATTTGATGGCGGCGCTCGTTTGTGAGCGTGCCTTGAGTTCAAGCATTTGCCCGAGCAAGGTAAGGGAAATGATGACCGCGGCGGCTTCGAAGTAAACGCCGATACGTCCTTCCTTCATGAATGTGGAGGGAAACATGCCAGGCCAAAACGTTGCGCAAACGCTGTACAGATAGGCTGCTGAAGTGCCCAGGCTGATAAGCGTCCACATGTTCGGGTTGCGTTGGCGAACCGACGCCAATCCCCGGCTGAAGAACGGCCAACCCGCCCACAGCACCACTGGGGTGCCCAACAGGAATTCGACAAGATTCTGAGTGTTGGCATGAAACAGTGAAAAGGAATGGCCGGCCATGGCGAGCACGGTCACGATCACCGTCAGTGGCAGGCTCCACCAGAAGCGCCGGCTCAGTTGCTTGAGTTCGGCATTGTCCTCTTCCCCCTCTATCGGCAGCACAGGCTCCAGCGTCATGCCGCACTTGGGACAACTGCCTGGACCAGGCTGGCGTATTTCGGGGTGCATGGGACAGGTGTATTCGGTTGTGATGCCTTCGGCTACTGAGATGCGGTGGTGTGCATGATCGGTGGTGTGTGGCATGGCTAGCGCCCCTGCGGATCCCTTGGTTTATGCGGCGACTCGCTGTGTTGCCCATGCCTGCCATGATTGTGTCCAAACACGTGCATCAATGGACATGCCAGAAGGATCAAGTAAGGCCAGTTGGCCGAAATGTGACCAAAGTGCTCCCGCACCAGATAGAACAGGCCGATCGCCAATAACATGATCAAGACAACGCCGGTCTTGTTCTTCCAGAAGGGCCTTGGACCGTCGCTTGGATGCTCGTGGTCGTTCATGGAATGCTCCCATCGGCCTGGCGAGTCGCCGCGACCTGTCATTGGAGAATGGATAAAGCGTGAGCCGGAGGATTGGCGTCCGTCAGGTTTGGTTTGCTTGGCCCGGAAAAAGACAAGTAGCGGCATGCTAAAGGCGTGAAGCTGTCAGCGACCTGACGCACGAATTGCAGTTTTGTCAGGTCGGGCGACAGAAAAGCGACATGGATGGGGCGGGAGCCGTGGCTGGAAAGGCGTTTTCCTGGCCACGGACTGGACTGGGCGGCACTACTCGTCTTTTTTCATCAACCCCGCCAACGCGGCGAACGGGTTGTGGGTCGCCTTGGCGATCTTCGGCGTGCTCAGGGAGCCGTCGCCAAAATATTGCTGGTCGGTATAGCGCGAGTGCTCATTGTCGTGGCAATACAAGCACAGCAGCTCCCAGTTGGAGCCGTCCTGTGGGTTGTTGTCGTGGTTGTGGTCGCGGTGGTGAACGGTCAGTTCGCTCAGGCGCTTGCCGGAAAACTCACGGGCGCAGCGGCCGCAGACGTGGGGGTACATTTTCAGGGCTTTGTCGCGATAGCCCATCTCCCGGTCGCGCTGGGCGTCGGCGAGGATGCGGTCCAGCTTGGCGGTGTTGGACGGTGGGGTGGACGAACTCATGGGTTCACCTTTGTAGAAAAGACTGAATGACGGTTGGACAGAGTTTAGCTCAGCCCTTGAGTTTCTCGGCAATCCAGATGGTGTGGCGGGTGCCTTTGTTGCCATGGGCGAACACCTGCACCTCTTCGGCCTTGAAGCCGGCCTTCTTCAACTTGTCGGAAAACTGCCGGTCGGCGCTGGCCGACCACACCGCCAGGACGCCTTTAGGCCGCAGGGCCTTGGCGCACGCCGCCAGGCCTCCTGCCGAATACAGCCAACTGTTAGCTTTCTGGGTCAGGCCTTCCGGGCCGTTGTCGACATCGAGCATGATCGCGTCGAACCCCTGGGGCTCGGCTTGCAGCACCTTGGCGACGTCTTCCATGCGGATCACCGTGCGAGGGTCCGACAGCGGCCGTCCGGCCTTTTCACCCAAGGGGCCGCGATTCCACTCCACCACGCCTGGCACGAGTTCGGCCACTACCACTTCGGCATTCTTGCCCAGGTGCTTGAGGGCGGAGGCGAGGGTGAAACCCATGCCGAGTCCGCCGATCAACACGCGCGAGCCAGGGCGACCGGCGACCTTGCGGCAGGGAATCTCGGCCAAGGCGTCTTCGGAACCGTGCATGCGGGTGTTCATCAGCTGCCCGCCGTCGCCGCCCTGGATCTTGATCACGAAATCTTCGCCGTACTCGAACAGGCACAGGGCGCCGCCGTTGTCAGGGATAGGCGTGGTGTCGAGCAGAACAAAACGTTTCATGGAAATCTCATGGGGAAGGAGCAGACCGGCCCGGCAGGGGCTAGCCTGAAAGCAGACAATAGCCACGGAGCCATTGATGAAGTGCATCATTCTAACGGCCATTGCCCTGGCGGCGCTCTCGATAAGTTGCGCCCAGGCCCAGCAGCCGACGATTCCGGTCAGCCCGCCCAGCATCCCGGGGGCGCCGGGCACCGCCACGCCCATGCCCTATCCGCCGGTGACGCCTAGCGGAGTGCCCAAGGTGGCACCCGGAAACGGCCCGCCCCTGTTACCGCCCATCGAAATGCCCAGGCCGCCGAAGGACCAGCCGATACCGGGTATGGAGCCGAAGCCGCCGAAGGTCAAGTCGCCGGGGGGGTAGGACGCCCACACAATGCAATAACCTGTGGGAGCGAGCTTGCTCGCGATAGCGGTGTATCAGTCAACATTGATACTGGCTGAACTGACGCTATCGCGAGCAAGCTCGCTCCCACAGAGGGCTCCGGCTAGGTTTAATGGTGGTCAGACCTGCTGCGACAACAGCTGCCCATCCGCCATGCGCAGGCGCTTGGACAGGGAGACGGCGAGGGCGCGGATGATCTTGGCGGCGATCTTGGGCGCGTCGTTGAGCATTTTCTCCAGGGAATCCTTGCCCAGGTTCAGCAGTTGGCAATCGGTGGCGGCGATGCAACTGGCCGAGCGTCGTTCGCCGTCGAGCACGGCCATTTCGCCGAAGGCCCGGCCGCTGCGCAGCGTGGCGATGGTCACTGGCTGGCCGTCGGGACCGGTCTTCTGCACGGCCACTTGGCCGGTATGAAGGATGCACATGAAGCTGCCGGCATCACCTTCACGGAAAATCGCCTCGCCCTGGGCGATGGTGCTGATGCTGAAGTAACCCGACGCGGCGGCAAAGTCGACGGGCAGCAATTGGTCGAACAGACCGCAGTCCATCAGCCAGTCGCGGATTTCTTTGTTCAGTAAGGTCGGTTCTGACATGTCGTCACGGTCTTTTCTTGTCGTTTTCTGCGATTTTTTGGATTGTTTTGAGTGTAGGCGAACCCCTGTGGGAGCGAGCTTGCTCGCGATAGCGGCGTATCAGTCGACAACCATGTGGCTGAACTGGCGCCATCGCGAGCAAGCTCGCTCCCACATTGGGACAGCGTCATGTCTGAGCCTTGCGCATGCAGCTAAGACCCGGCCATCCTCCAGAGTTCCTCAGACCATCCCCAAAACCTTCAACACAAACGCATATTCGAGTGCTACGTCACGCAATCCCTGGTAACGACCGCTCATGCCGCCATGGCCGGCGCCCAGTTCGGTCTTGAGCAGCAGGGGATTGTCATCGGTCTTGGTGGCCCGTAGCTTCGCGACCCACTTGGCCGCTTCCCAATACTGCACGCGGCTGTCGTTGTAGCCGGCGATCACCAGCATGGCCGGGTACGCCTGGGCGCGGACGTTTTCGTACGGGGCGTAGGCCCTGATCCGATCATAGACGTCCGGCTCCTCGGGATTACCCCATTCGTCGTATTCGGTCACGGTCAACGGCAGCTCGGGGTCGAGCATGGTGTTGAGCACATCGACGAACGGCACTTCTGCGATCGCGACCTTGAACAGTTCCGGGCGCTGGTTGAGCACCGCGCCAATCAACAACCCGCCGGCACTGCCGCCGCTGATCGCCAACTGGTCGGCGGTGGTCAAGCCTTTGGCGATCAAGTGCTCGGCGCAGGCAATGAAGTCGCTGAAAGTGTTGTGCTTGTGCTCTTGCTTACCGGCGCGATACCAGGCTTCACCCAGTTCACCGCCACCACGCACATGGGCGATGGCAAACGCCACGCCGCGGTCCAGCAGGCTCAGCCGCGAATGGGAAAACCACGGGTCGAGGCTTTCGCCATAGGCGCCGTAGCCGTACAGGTACAGCGGCACGGGTTTGCCGAGGGATTCTCGCTTGACCACCAGGCTGATGGGCACCTGCGTGCCGTCCGGCGCGCTGGCCCAGAGTCGTTGGCTGACATAGGCATCGGCATCGAACGGACCCAGCACCGGGGTTTGCTTGAGCACGACCTGATCGCCGCTGGCCAAGTCCAATTGGCGGATCTGCGCCGGGCGATTCAGTGCCTCGTAGCGCAGGCGGATGCGCTCACTGACAAACTCCAGGCTGTTCTGTACGTGTAGGCTGTAGGCCGCGTCTGGCAATTGCACCCGATATTTCGGCACACCTTGTGGGTGAACTTCGATGATCGGCAGGCCGCCTTCGCGCAGGCTCAAGGTCATGGCCGTGGCGTTCAGGCTCAGGCCGTCGATCATCACCGTGTCGCTGTGGGGGATCAGGTTTTGCCAGTCAGCCTCGATCGGCGCCTCACCTGTGTCGGCCGCCTGGTACAACGCGAAGTTGATGCCGTCGCGGTTGCTGCGGATGAACCAGGTCCATTCGCCGTCGAGCAAGCCGTGATCGACGTCGTATTCATGGTCCTCTACCCGTGGCGCCACGCAGGTAAACGGCTGCTGCGGTTGCGTCGCGTCGAGCACCCAGACTTCGCTGGTGGTCTTGCTGCCCAGGGACAGGATCAGTTGGCGCTCCGAGCTTGAACGGTAGCAATGCAGGAAAAAACGCCCGTCCGGCTCGTGGAACACCTCTTCGGCGGCGGTGCCGTCCAAGCGATAGCGGAACAGCTTATGGGGGCGATGGGTCTCGTCCAGTTCGCCAAAGAACAGCGTCAGGCTGTCGTTGGCCCAGGTCATGCTGCCATCGCAGTTTTCGAAGGACAGTTCGCTGACCTTGTCGTTGGACAGTTCCTTGACGAACAGCGTGTAGATCTCATCGCCCGTGGTGTCCAGGCTGTAGGCCAGGCGCTGGTGATCCGGGCTGATGCTGAACGCGCCCAGGGCAAAGAACCCACCGCCGGCCAGGGCGTTCGGGTCCAGCAGCAGCTGTTCACGGCTTTCATCGACGGTCAGGCTGTCATCGGCCGGACGCGGGCAGCGGTAGTGGCGCGGATATTCGTCGCCGGCCGTGGTGCGGGTGTAATACAAATAGGGCCCCCAGGGTGAGGGCAAGGACAGGTCGGTCTCGAGGATCCGCCCTTTGATTTCCTGGAACAGCGTTTCGCGCAGTTCGGTCTGGTCGGCGAGCACTGCTTCCTGATAGCTGTTTTCAGCCTTGAGGTATTCGAGCACGGCATCGGTGTCGCGCTCCTGCAGCCAGGCATACGGGTCGACGCCGGGGTCCTTGCGGGCAATCGGGGCATCGCAAATTTGGGCAGATAGGGGCATGGAAAAACTCTCGAGCGTGATACGAAAAGGGACAAGTGGCCTGCTGGGTCGGTTCGGTCGCCGAGCTGGAAATTTGACCGCATCAGTCTGCTGCAGAAGCCGGGGCAGCCTGACGAGCGAAAAGCCGTTACTATAAGCGCCTCTTTGCCTGCCTTGCCATGGACACCATGACCGAGAACGACTATCTGATTGCCTGGGGCTTGTACGCCTTTGCCGCCCTGGGCTGCCTCCTGGTTTGGATGCGCATGACCCGCTTCATGTGGCGCTGGTTGCGCGAGCCGCTGCGGCTGCTGATGGCGGTGCTGCTGTTCAGCCCCACTATCGTGGACCCGGTGAAGGAAAAATTTGCCCCGGCGCTGGCCATCGCCGCCCTGGACGTGTTGTTCAAGGTTGGTAACAACGTCTGGCGCGCGGCGTCCGATCTGCTCATGTACGGCATGATCGCCTTCGGCCTTTATCTGATTTTCGTGCTGATCCGCTTCCCCATCGAGCGCGCTGCCAACGCTCGCAGGGAGCGGGCGGCCGCCGCGAAAGCCGCCGCCGCTGCGGAGCCTGATGACGAGCCACCGTTCGGTGTGGCCGGTGACGACCGTTACGGTCGGCCACCCGTGCCGAGCAATCCCCAGCGTTCGCGAATCGAACCACGCCTGTAGCCGGGCTGCCCAATCAATCGAGGGTCCGAGCATGTGTGAGTTATTGGGCATGAGCGCCAATGTGCCGACCGACATCGTGTTCAGCTTCACCGGGCTGATGCAGCGGGGCGGCAAGACCGGGCCGCACCGTGACGGCTGGGGCATCGCGTTCTATGAAGGCCGTGGCCTGCGCCTGTTCCAGGACCCGGCCGCGAGCAGCGAGTCGGAAGTGGCGAACCTGGTGCAGCGTTATCCGATCAAGAGCGAAGTGGTCATCGGGCACATCCGCCAGGCCAACGTCGGCAAGGTCTGCCTGTCCAATACACACCCGTTCGTGCGCGAATTGTGGGGCCGCAACTGGTGTTTCGCCCACAACGGCCAACTCGCCGATTTCCAGCCGGGCGTGAGCTTCTACCGCCCGGTGGGCGATACCGACAGCGAAGCGGCGTTCTGTGATTTGCTCAACCGTGTGCGCCAGGCCTTTCCCGAGCCAGTGGAAGTGGAGCAATTGTTGCCTTCGTTGATCGCCGCTTGCAGCGAATACCGTAGCAAGGGTGTTTTCAATTGCCTGCTCAGCGATGGCGACTGGCTGTTCTGCTATTGCTCGACCAAACTGGCCCAGATCACCCGGCGCGCGCCGTTTGGCCCGGCGCGGCTCAAGGATGTCGACGTCATCGTGGATTTCCAGGCTGAAACCACCCCCAACGATGTGGTCACCGTGATCGCCACCGAACCCTTGACCGAAAACGAAACCTGGACCCGCTACGAACCGGGTCAATGGAGCCTGTGGCGACGCGGTGAATGCGTCAGCCATGGCCGCACCGAATAAGGACGTCACGTTATGTTGCTCAGTTATCTACGGCTGGTGTTGTTCGCGGTGGGCCTGCTGGTCGGGGTCCAGGTGCCGGGCTTCATCAATGATTACGCCAAGCGGGTCGAGGCGCACCTGATCGAGGCGCAAACCGGCCTGCAAGGTTTCCAGGGCACCGCCAATCAATTCTTCAAGGGTGACATGCAGGCCCTGGTGGCCCATTACCGCGCCAGCGAAGATCCGATCTTTCGCAGCGACGCCGACAGCCTGAACACCTTGCTCGTGCGCCAGCAGGCCTTGGACAAGCAGTTTCAGGCGATGCAAGGCCCGTGGTACATCCGCTTGTTGCAGGTGGCGCTGGCGGCCGATCCGGATATTCGCAAGGAAACCTGGAACGGCTACAGCTACCAGATCCTGCTGACTCCCGAAGCGATGATCTGGGGCATCAGCGGCGCGATGTTGCTGTCGTTCGGCCTGGAATGCCTGTTCCGCCTGATCGACTGGGTGGTGCTGGGCGGCAAGCGCTTGCGCCAGAGCCGGCCGATCGAAGAGCGTGACCTGCGCGGGCTCTGACTCGATGGTTCAGTGAGCTTCCTGTGGCGAGGGAGCTTGCTCCCGCTGGGCTGCGGAGCGGCCCCAACAAGGCCACCTCCTGTATCAAGCAGGACTACCAAATGGGGCCGCTTCGCAGCCCAGCGGGGATAAATCCCCTCGCCACAACTGTGTTTATTCAGTTCTGGCAGTGTCATTTCCTGCGCTCTCTGCCCACCCAATCAAATTTTTCTTATGACCCGGCCAAGGTTTTATTCGTTGGACGCGATCAGCTGCGCGCTCAAGAATCGGGGCAACGGTCTCCACGTCTGCGTCGTCGAGACTCACAACAATAAAACCGTGGAGAACCACCATGAGTGCACCCGACACGCTCGGCGTCCCCCAACCCCAGGCCCGTTCCGGTCCGTTCGATTGGTACCGCAACATCAACCAGCAGGAACGTCGCACCTTCTGGAGCTGCAAGATCGGTTACGCCCTGGACGGCATGGACACGCAAATGCTCAGCTTCGTGGTGCCGACCCTGATTGCGATGTGGGGTATCACCACCGGACAGGCCGGGTTGATCCACACCAGCACCCTGATCGCCTCGGCCCTGGGCGGCTGGGTCGCCGGCATTCTCTCGGACCGCATCGGTCGGGTGCGCACGTTGCAACTGACGGTGCTGTGGTTCGCCTTCTTTACCTTCCTGTGCGGCTTTGCCCAGAACTATGAACAGCTGCTGATCGCCCGCACCTTGATGGGCTTCGGTTTCGGCGGCGAATGGACCGCTGGCGCGGTGTTGATGGGCGAGGTGATCCGTGCCAAGGACCGCGGCAAGGCGGTGGGCATGGTGCAGTCGGGCTGGGCGCTGGGCTGGGGCATGACGGCGATTCTGTATGCGCTGCTGTTCTCGGTGTTGCCACCGGAAGACGCCTGGCGTGCCTTGTTCATCCTGGGCATCGTGCCGGCCGTGTTCGTGATTTTCGTTCGCCGGTTGGTCAAGGATCCGGAAGTCTACAACCAGACCAAGGCCCGCCTGACGCCAGAAAATCCGGCGAAGTTCTACGAGATCTTTGCCCCCGGCATCCTCTTCACCACCCTTCGTGCTTCGCTGCTGACCACCGGCGCCCTGGGCGGCTACTACGCCATCACGTCCTGGTTGCCGACCTTCCTCAAGAACGAGCGTGGCCTGAGCGTCCTGAGTACCGGTGGCTACCTGGCGATGGTCATCGTCGGTTCTTACGTGGGTTACGTGATCAGCGCGTACTTGAGCGACATCCTCGGTCGCAAGAAAAACTTCGTCCTGTTCGCCGTGGGTTCGTTCACCATCGTATTGCTGTACACCCAAGTGCCGGTGAGCAACAACGTGATGCTTTGGCTGGGCTTTCCCCTGGGCTTCTTCGCCTCGGGGATGTTCAGCGGCATGGGCTCGTTCCTCACCGAACTGTTTCCGACCCGCATCCGGGGTTCAGGGCAGGGGTTCTGCTACAACATCGGCCGGGCAGTGGCGGCGTTGTTCCCGTTGTTGATCGGTATCCTGAGCCAGAAGGTGCCGTTGAGTGTCGGCATCGGGGCGTTCGCGGCGGTGTCCTACGGCGTGGTGATCCTGGCGGCCCTGAGCCTGCCGGAAACCCAAGGCAAGCAGTTGGAAGCCGAGTAACTGATAACCTGTGGGATGCAAATCCCACGGTCAAAGAAGAAAGAGCCTACAGGAGCGTTCACCGTGAACCGCCTGCTATTGAATTGCGATATCGGCGAAAGCTTCGGCAGCTGGACCATGGGTCTGGACGCCGAGGTGATGCCCTTCATCGATTGCGCCAACATCGCCTGCGGCTTCCATGCCGGCGACCCGAGCATCATGCGCAAGACCGTCAGCCTGGCCCTGAGCCACGGCGTGCGGATCGGCGCGCACCCGGCCTATCAGGACCTGGCGGGCTTCGGCCGACGTTCCATGGCCTATGGCGCCCAGGAACTGCAGGATCTGCTGCATTATCAGATCGGCGCCCTCGACGGCATCTGCCGTGCCCAGGGTGGGCGCGTCAGCTACGTCAAGCCCCACGGCGCAATGTACAACGACATGATGGCCAACCCGGCGCAACTGCGCGCCGTGATCCAGGCCGTCGCCGCCTATGACCGCCAATTGCCGCTGATGCTGATGGCGACCCGTGACAACGGCGCCGCCCAGGCCCTGGGCGACGAGTACGGCGTGACCCTGTGGTTCGAAGCGTTTGCCGACCGGGCCTACGATAACGCCGGCCGCCTGGTCTCGCGGCAAGCGCCGGGCGCGGTGCATCACGATCCCGAAACCATCATTGGGCAGGCCCTGACGATCGCTCGCGGCGACGCGTTGACTGCCAACGACGGCAGCGCCTTGCACCTGAAGGCCAACACCTTGTGCGTGCACGGCGACAACGCCAGTTCGGTGGCCGCCGTGCAACGCATCCGCGAAGCCTTGGACCGGCAGAGCGCGCCATGAAACCACATGTGGAAGTGGTGGCGGTGGATTGCCTGATGGTGCGCCTGTTCGACGAAATCGCCGAGGCCAACATGCCGTGGATGCTCGCTGCCAGCGAGCGCCTGCGCCAGGTTTTCGCCGACGATCTGATCGATCTCGTGCCGTCCTATACGACCTTGATGGTGCATTACGATTTGCTTGCCCTGACGCCGGCCCAGGCGCGCGATTTGGTCGCAGAAGCGCTGAATAATCTTTCCCCTGATGCCCGGTCTGCTGGCCGATGCCATGTGCTGCCGGTGTGGTACGACCCCAGCGTCGGACCCGAGTTGGGTTTGCTGGCGAGTCGCAGCGGGCTGACGGTGGAGCAGGTGATCCGTCGTCACAGCGAGCGCGAATACCAGGTGTTTGCCCTGGGTTTTGCGCCAGGTTTCGCCTTCATGGGATTGGTGGACGAAGCACTGGCCGCACCGCGCCTCGACACCCCGCGCAAGCGCGTGGCGGCGGGCAGCGTTGGCATTGCCGAGCGCCAGACTGCGGCGTATCCGGTGGTGTCGCCTGGCGGCTGGAACCTGATCGGGCGATCCCCGGCCAAACTGTTCGATCGCGAGCGCGACGGCTACAGCCTGATGCAGCCCGGTGACACGGTGCGTTTCGCCGCCGTCGATCACGCTGAATTCATCGCCCTGGGCGGTGACGACACACCGCTGGAGGCCCAGGCATGAGCCGTTTGTTGATTGAGGCCAGCACCCCGCTGTGCCTGTTGCAGGACGCCGGCCGGTTCGGCGTGAGGCACCTGGGCGTGACCCAGGGCGGCGCGGCGGACTGGCTGTCGATGAGCTGGGCCAATTGGATGCTCGGCAATGCGCCGGACGCGGCGGTGGTGGAGATCACCCTTGGCGGCTTCACGGTGTTGGCCGAAGACGATTGCGTGCTGGCGTTGGCCGGGGCGGACCTGGGCGCGCGCATTGACGGCCAGGGCGTGGCGTCGTGGCGCTTCTTCAGTTTGCGCAAAGGCCAAGTGTTGGCGCTCACTCAGCCCGTGCTTGGCGCCCGGGCCTACCTGGCGGCGCCTGGCGGGTTCGACGCACCGCAAGTCCTGGGCAGTCGCTCGACGGTTGTACGTGAAGAGCTCGGCGGTCTGGATGGGCGAGGGCGAGCGCTGGGTCGCGGTGAGCGCTTGAGCTATTCGGGCCCGGCGACGCCGCGCCCAATGCCGTACACGCGGATTCCGGATTTCCAGCAGGTGCAGCCGCTGGACCTGATCCTCGGCGCGCAGAACGGTGCGTTCAGCGGGCGTAGCCTGTTTGATGCGTTCAATACCGATTGGACGCTGGACAGTCGCGCCGACCGCATGGGCATGCGGTTGTTGGGCGCGGCGCTGGAATACCAGGGGCCGGCGATGATTTCCGAAGGCATTCCGCTGGGCGCCGTGCAGGTGCCGCCGGACGGCCAGCCGATCGTGCTGCTCAACGATCGGCAAACCATCGGCGGTTATCCGCGCCTGGGCGCCTTGACCCCGCTGTCCCTGGCCCGGCTGGCGCAATGCCTGCCCGGGACGCAGGTGCGGTTGCGGCCGGTGGTGCAGGCGGTTGCGCATCGGCAGCAGGTTGAGTATTTGCAGGTGTTTTTGAAAGGCTAGAAGCATCGTCGGATCGCCGCCCGGAGCAAGCTCGCTCCCACAAGGGATCTCAGGTGTGACGAAGATCTCTGTGGGAGCGAGCTTGCTCGCGATGAGGCCTGTACAGGCAACCAAAAATCCTACTTGGAAAGAAACCGCATCCCTTCCTCCAACCCCCGCAACGTCAGCGGGTACATCCGGTCTTCCACCAACTCGCGCACGATGTTGGTCGAGGCGGTATAGCCCCAGGTGTCCTTGGGGTACGGGTTGATCCAGATGAGCTTCTTGTATTTCTCCATGAAGCGCTGCATCCACACGTAACCGGCTTCTTCATTCCAGTGCTCGACGCTGCCGCCGGCCTGGGTGATTTCATAGGGCGCCATGGCCGCGTCACCAATGAAGATGACTTTGTAGTCGGCGCCGTATTTGTGCAGCAGATCCTGGGTCGAGGTGCGCTCCGAGGTGCGGCGCAGGTTGTTCTTCCACACCGATTCATAGACGAAGTTGTGGAAGTAAAAGTACTCCAGATGCTTGAACTCGGTCTTGCAGGCCGAGAACAGTTCTTCGCAGATTTTCACGTGGGCATCCATCGAGCCCCCGATGTCGAACAGCAGCAGCAACTTCACGGTGTTGCGGCGCTCCGGGCGCATCTGGATATTCAGCAGGCCGGCGTCCCGGGCGGTGTGGTCGATGGTGCCGTCGATGTCCAGTTCTTCGGCCGCGCCCTGGCGAGCGAACTTACGCAGGCGGCGCAGGGCGATCTTGATGTTGCGAGTGCCCAACTCCACTTGATCGTCGAGGTTCTTGTACTCGCGCTGGTCCCAGACCTTGACGGCCTTGCCCTGGCGCTTGCCAGCGTCGCCGACCCGAATGCCTTCCGGGTTGAAGCCGCCAGAGCCGAACGGGCTGGTACCGCCAGTGCCGATCCACTTGTTACCACCGGCATGGCGTTCCTTCTGTTCTTCCAGGCGTTTCTTGAATTCTTCGATCAGCTTGTCCAGGCCGCCCAGGGATTGGATCTGCGCCCGTTCCTCGTCGGTCAGCGAGCGCTCGAATTCCTTGCGCAACCAGTCTTCGGGAATCAGCGCCTGGAGGTGATCGTCGAGTTTTTCCAGGCCGTTGAAGTACGCGGCGAACGCCCGGTCGAACTTGTCGAAATGCCGTTCATCCTTCACCAGGATCGCCCGGGACAGGTAATAGAACTCGTCCATGTCGGCGAAGATCACCCGCTGTTTCAGCGCGTTG
The DNA here is from genome assembly GCF_016756915.1 of Pseudomonas sp. HB05. Classification (NCBI taxonomy): domain Bacteria; kingdom Pseudomonadati; phylum Pseudomonadota; class Gammaproteobacteria; order Pseudomonadales; family Pseudomonadaceae; genus Pseudomonas; species Pseudomonas sp. HB05. The sequence continues at coordinate 54,439 of NZ_JAESPG010000017.1, read as the reverse complement.
ATCAGGTCCAGCAGTTCGCGCACCGACACGGGCACCTTGGCGGCGCGCATCTCATTGAACAGGTTAAGCAGCATGGCAATCGCCCTCGCTCTTGTTGGACGAAGAGGATCAGCGCGTGCCGCGACGGCTCATGAACGCCAGGCGCTCAAGCAATTGCACGTCCTGTTCGTTCTTGACCAGGGCGCCGGCCAGCGGCGGAATCGCCTTGGTCGGATCGCGCTCGCGCAGCACTGCTTCGCCGATATTGTCGGCCATCAGCAGCTTGAGCCAGTCAACCAGTTCGGAGGTGGAAGGTTTTTTCTTCAGGCCTGGCACCTTGCGCACGTCGAAGAACACGTCCAGCGCTTCGCTGACCAGGTCCTTCTTGATGTCCGGGTAGTGCACATCGACGATTTTCTGCAGGGTGACGCGGTCGGGGAAGGCGATGTAGTGGAAGAAACAGCGGCGCAGGAAGGCGTCCGGCAGTTCCTTTTCGTTGTTGGAGGTAATGATGATGATCGGGCGCTGCTTGGCCTTGATGGTTTCGTCGGTCTCGTAGACATAGAACTCCATCTTGTCGAGTTCTTGCAGCAGGTCGTTGGGGAATTCGATGTCGGCCTTGTCGATCTCATCGATCAGCAGGATCACCCGCTCCTCGGACTCGAAGGCTTCCCAGAGCTTGCCCTTCTTCAAGTAATTGCGCACGTCATGGACCTTGTCCACGCCCAACTGGGAATCGCGCAGGCGGCTGACCGCGTCGTACTCGTACAAACCTTGGTGGGCCTTGGTGGTGGACTTGATGTGCCAGGTGATCAAGCGCGCGCCGAAGGACTCCGCCAATTGTTCGGCCAGCATGGTCTTGCCGGTGCCCGGCTCGCCCTTGACCAGCAACGGTCGCTCCAGGGTGATGGCGGCGTTGACGGCCAGTTTCAGGTCATCGGTGGCCACGTAGGCGCTGGTGCCTTCGAACTTCATCTGCAATTCCTCGAACGGTGTCGCCGGCCCGGCGAGGCGGGGCGCGCGAAATAAATGTCGTGCCCGACTATACCGCGAGGCCCCGCCGACTGTGAACGCAGACGCTGTATTCAGTCTCTGAATGGGGCGTCACATGTTGACTCAGTCTCGGCGGCTTGCCAGTATTGCATATCGCCAATTTGGCGATATGTTAAGGCCCAAGTTTTGTTAAAGGCGAAGAGCTGTTGTGGCGAGGGAGCTTGCTCCCGCTCGAGTGCGCAGCGCTCGCAGGCTTTTAGGGCCGCTTCGCAGCCCAGCGGGAGCAAGTGCGTAACACGAAAGTCATGTTTTGGTCGCTGGACTGGGTAAGGTCCCATCAGGCGCAATTGCTGGAGGAATGGCAACGATGCTACCCATGAAAAGGCCGCGGTTATTGGCCGTGCAGCCTTCATTACCGTTCAGTCTCGAGTTGACGTTTATCGACGGCCAGCGATTGACGCTGGATTTGACCGCCGACGTGCAACGTTACCCTGGCCTGAAACCCTTGCTGGAAAAGGGTGCGTTTGCGGGTGCAGCCCTTGGCGATGATGGCTGGAGCGTGGAATGGCCCGATCTGGATATCCAGATCGGCGCTGATACCTTGTATTTCGATGCGCTGGCGCAGAATGCCGTGGATGAAAACACTCGCATTTTCATCGACTGGCGCGCCCGCACCGGTTTGCCACTGAACAAGGCGGCCGAAGCGCTGGGCGTGAGCGCCCGTAGCATCAGTCGCTACAGCAGCGGTCGGGAGGCTGTGCCGCGATCGCTTGCCCTGGCGTGCCTGGGCTGGGACTCGCTGCAAAGCGGAGCGGGCCGAGCAGTGGCTGAGCAAAAAGGTCGCTATCGCGTAACGCCCAAAACTTAATCCTTCGAAGGTGGCGGTTGCTCGTAGCGGGCATTGAAGGCCTGGACGAAACCGTTGCGCAAAATCTGCAGGAAAGCTTCGAAGGCGCTGATGTCCTGTTGATGCACATTGCCACTGAGCTCGACCCGGGTGGCAAACTGGTTCTTGCGCTGGTTTTTCAGAGCGGTTTCGCTTGTGCCGACCAAGGCTTCCCAGACCGAGCGGAAGATGTTTTTGTTCTGGTTCTCCACGTCTTGCTGCCAGTCGAATACGTCCACGTCACGCAGCAGTGGCTTGATGTAGCCGCTGAGCCGGGCGTTGTCGGCTTCGGCCTCGATCACCAGGTCGCCGTGGCCGGCGTTGAAGTCGAATTTTCCATAGGCCGCGGCGAAATCGTTCAGGCGCTTGAGCTCGATGTTGGTGGCGCGCAAGCGGAAGTCGAAGTCCTCGAAGTTGCTCAAGGGGTCGAAGGTCGCCTGGACTTCCAATGGTGCGTGTTCCGCCACCAGGGCCTTGCCTTCGAAACGGGCGTCGCGCTTGCCTTCGGTGTCCACGACGTTGGTCAGGTTATAAAAGCTGGCGTTGACGTTGGTGGCCCGCAGGTTCACCGGCGGCTTGGAGTTGAAGTTGCGAAAGGTGAGCTTGCCGTCATTGATACGCACCTCGTTGAGTGTGATGGGCATCAGCTTGCTCAGTTGTTCTCGCCAATTGGTGCCCCGGCCTGTCTGGGAATTCTCGCGGTTGGCCCCGCCGTCGACGAAGTTGACTTCCGGATGGGCGAACTCCACTTCGGCGACGACCGCATGGTCATACCACAGCGAGTGCCAGCTTACGGACAAGTCGACCAATGGAGCATCGACGAACGGCACCGGGACCTTGCCGTCGACCTTGGTGATCTTCAGGCCATTGATCCGATAGGCGCCGCGCCAGAGGGCCAGATCGACGTCCGTGACTTGGCCGTGGTAATCGCCCATGTTGGCCAGTTTGTCGTTCAGGTAATCGCGCACCAAATAAGGCAAGGCGAAATGCACGGCCACCAGCAACGCAACGATGGCGACGAATGTCCACAGTGGCCAGCTGTATCGACGCTTCATAAGAGTAGTCTCCGTTGTTAATGCCATTGACTGTTGCAACAACGGGAACGTTCGGTGCAACTGGACGGCCTTCGGCAACAGGCTTACCTTTAAACGCTAAATTTTCTCTGTATTAAGGACCCGGCCATGAGTCGTATATACGCTGACAACGCCCATTCCATTGGCAATACGCCATTGGTGCAGATCAATCGCATCGCCCCGCGCGGCGTGACCATCCTGGCGAAAATCGAAGGGCGTAACCCGGGTTACTCGGTCAAATGCCGGATCGGCGCGAACATGATCTGGGACGCGGAAAGCTCCGGCAAACTCAAGCCCGGCATGACCATTGTCGAGCCGACCTCAGGCAATACCGGCATCGGCCTGGCGTTCGTGGCCGCCGCCCGTGGCTACAAGCTGACGCTGACCATGCCCGCCTCGATGAGTATCGAGCGGCGCAAAGTGCTCAAGGCCCTGGGCGCGGAGCTGGTGCTCACCGAACCGGCCAAGGGCATGAAAGGCGCCATCGAGAAAGCCGCCGAGATCATGGCCAGCGACCCGTCGAAATATTTCATGCCGCAGCAGTTCGATAATCCCGCGAACCCGGCGATCCACGAAAAAACCACCGGCCCGGAAATCTGGAACGACACCGATGGCGCGGTAGACGTGCTGGTCGCTGGGGTAGGCACCGGCGGAACCATTACGGGGGTTTCGCGGTATATCAAGAACACCTGTGGCAAGCCGATCCTTTCGGTGGCGGTGGAGCCCGAGGCTTCGCCGGTAATCACCCAGGCACTGGCGGGACAGGAGATCAAGCCCAGCCCCCACAAGATCCAGGGGATCGGCGCAGGTTTCGTACCGAAGAACCTCGATCTGTCGATCGTGGACCAGGTCGAGCGGGTCACGGATGACGAATCCAAGGCCATGGCCCTGCGCTTGATGCAGGAAGAAGGCATCCTTTGCGGCATTTCCTGCGGCGCGGCCATGGTCGTGGCGGCGCGCCTGGCGGAGAAGCCGGAAATGCAGGGCAAGACCATCGTCGTGATCCTGCCGGATTCGGGCGAACGGTACCTGTCGAGCATGCTGTTCAGCGATTTGTTTACCGAGCAGGAGATTCAGCAGTAACCACAGGCAGGGAGTGGCGAGGGGTTTTCTGTGGCGAGGGGATTTATCCCCGCTGGGCTGCGAGCAGCCCCCATTGCGATCAATTGCAGGATCTGTTTGGCCTTGTTGGGGTCGCTTCGCGACCCAGCGGGGATAAATCCCCTCGCCACAAATAGGTTTAGTTGCTCTGAAGATTGATTTGGTGTCAGCCAAGGTTCAGGCGACGCATGTTAACAAGGGCTTTGTTGCGTAATCCTCAACAGTGAATGTTGCGCCCGGCGATGTTTAACCGGCAAAGGGACGTTTAACATGGCCGGCCGCCGCGTCGGGCTGATGACGTTGCGTAAATGGTTCCAGACAAGGAGTTAAAAAGAATGACCGTTTCGTTTGTCGCGAAGGCCTCGGTGCTGCTGCTTTTCCTGGGCAGTACGCTGTATGTGCACTTGCGTGGCAAGGCGCGTTTGCCGGTGCTGCGCCAGTTCGTCAACCATTCGGCATTGTTCGCCCCTTACAACGCCTTGATGTACCTGTTTTCCGGCGTGCCCTCCAAGCCTTACCTCGATCGCAGCAAGTTCCCCGAACTGGACGTGCTCAAGGAGAACTGGCAAGTGATCCGCGACGAAGCGATGCATCTGTTCGACGAGGGTTACATTCGCGCCGCTGAGAAAGACAACGATGCCGGCTTTGGCTCGTTCTTCAAGAAGGGCTGGAAGCGCTTCTACCTCAAGTGGTACGACAAACCGCTGCCGTCTGCCGAGTTGCTGTGCCCCCGGACCGTCGAGCTGGTCAGCCAGATCCCCAATGTGCGAGGCGCGATGTTTGCCTTGTTGCCGGGGGGCAGTCACCTGAACCCCCATCGCGATCCCTTCGCCGGGTCCCTGCGTTACCACCTGGGGCTGTCCACACCCAATTCCGATGATTGCCGGATCTTCGTCGACGGGCAGATCTACGCCTGGCGCGACGGTGAAGACGTGATGTTCGATGAAACCTATGTGCATTGGGTCAAGAATGAAACATCGCAGACGCGTGTGATTCTGTTCTGCGATGTCGAACGGCCGTTGAGCAACCGGTTGATGACCCGGCTCAACCGCGCCATCAGCGCCTTCCTCGGGCGGGCCACCGCACCGCAGAACCTTGATGACGAACGTGTCGGCGGTATCAACCGGGCCTATGCCTGGAGCAAGTCGTTCAGCGACGGCATCAGCGGCAAGGTCAAGCAATTCAAGCGCAAGCACCCCAAGGCCTATCGGGTCATGCGTCCCGTCCTGGCCGTAGCCGTATTCACGGCGCTGGGCTACTGGTTGTTTGTCTAGATATTGCGTTACACATAGAGCGCTGGTTATAGTCGGCGCTCGGTTTTCGGACCCATCCCCCAAGAGATCGGCTCATGCCTGCATCCCCTTTCACCGCGGTCGTGGTTCCAGCGTTCAACGCTGGCGTCGTGCCGTGCGGGAATCGGTCGCCTGAGCAGATCGGTCAATACCCTCCACCTGTCAGTCGCTCACCGGTATACGCCTGCGTATCACCGCCGGGTGTTGGTGTTCAGGGCTGATCGGCAACGGTTGCCGTTCCCTGTGCCCGCCTGAAAAAACGACTGGATTTCAGCTTCGGCTGAGTTGGCTTCTTGCCTGACTACAGGTGGTATTCATGTTTTTCCTTTCCAAAAACGCCTTATTGGCGACGGCTTCCACGAGCCTGTTCGTTCTGCTGTGGAGCAGCGGGGCGATCTTTTCCAAACTGGGCTTGGCCCACGCGTCACCTTTCGCCTTCCTGCTGATCCGTTTTGCTATCGCACTGTGTGCGTTGGTGCTGTTGATACCCATGTTGAAGTTCAAGTTGCCCAGGTCCGGCAAGCCGATGTGGTACGCGGCGGCGACCGGCCTGGTGTTATTGGGCGCCTACCAGATTTTCTATCTGTTGGCGCTGCAACTGAACGTCACCCCTGGGGTGATGGCGACGCTGATGGGCGTGCAGCCGATCCTTACCGTGGTGCTCATGGAGCGCCAGCGTTCCTGGCAGAGGATGTTCGGCCTGGCGCTGGGATTGGTGGGCTTGATCATGGTGGTGTACCAAGGCATCGGCCTGGCCGGCATGTCACTGGCGGGCATGCTGTGCGGGTTGTTGGCGCTGGTGAGCATGACGGCGGGGTCCATCATGCAGAAGCGCATCACCGATAATCCGCTGGGCACGCTGCCGGTGCAGTACCTGGCCGGGCTCGTTTTGTGCGCGGTGTTCGTTCCGTTCCAACCCTTCCACTTCGAGCACAGCGCGGGTTTCATCGTGCCGGTGTTGTGGATGGGGCTGGTGGTGTCGGTGCTGGCGACGTTGTTGCTGTACCGGTTGATCGCCCGGGGCAACCTGGTCAACGTCACCAGTCTTTTCTACCTGGTGCCGGCGGTGACGGCGATCATGGACTACCTGGTGTTCGGCAACCGGTTGGCGTTGTTGAGCTTGCTGGGGATGGCGTTGATCATTGTCGGGTTGGTGTTTGTGTTTCGTAAGAGCCGATAGCTAACTCGTTGGCAGTACCACCGCTATCGCGAGCGAGCTCGCTCCCACAAAGGGCTGCGCATAATCCTGTGGGAGCGAGCTTGCTCGCGATGGCTTATCCAGATACACCAATGGACTACCGGCTAGGCACCCCAGGCTTCAACACCAACCACAACGCCGCCGCAATCAACACCCCGCCATACACATGCGCCATGCCCAGCGGCTCATCCAGCAGCAACGCGCCCCACAACACCCCGAACGGTGGGATCAGAAAGGTCGTGGTCATGGACTTGACCGGGCCGATGGAGCTCAGCAGCCGGAAATAAAGAATATAGGCAAATGCCGTACACACCAGGCCCAGGCCCAGCAGTGACAGCCAGACGCTCCAGCCACCCCAACTGGCCGGCGGCTGGGTGACTACGCTGTAGCCAAACAGCGGCAACAGGAAGAGCGTGGCGCCGAACATGCTGCCCAGGGCGGACAGGCGGCTGTCCAGCCCGCCTTGATGATCGAGCCAGCGCCGGGTGAGGAAACCGGCAAAGCCGTAGCAGGTGGTTGCGAGCAGGCAGGCGAGGGCGCCCATCAGCAGTTGCAGGTCGAACGCCACCGGGCCGGCCCGGGTCAGGATCGCGACGCCCATCAGGCCGAGAAAGACCCCGCTGACCTTCGCCGCCGTGAGTGGCTCACGAAAAAACAACCCACCGATCAGCACACCCATCAGCGGTGTCGTCGCGTTGAAGATTGCCGAATAACCGGCCGGCAATACTTGTGCTGCCAGGGAGTAGAACGTCGCCGGAATACCCGAGTTGATCAAGCCCAGTACCATCACGGCTTTCAGCTTGCCGCGAAAATTCCAGTCGACGCGCATCAGCGCGAGGATGCCCAGCAGGCCGACGAAGGCAATGGAAACGCGGAAGAAGGCCGTAGGAATCGTGCCAAGGACCGGGGCGATGATGCGCATGAATAAAAAGCTCGCGCCCCAGATGGCGGCCAGTGACAGCAAACGCAGGATATCGACGAGGTTCACGAATGTGTCCTTCCTTGATCGGGCCGCAAGTGTCGCCCCGCCAAACACCGATGGCAATGGTTGCGTTGCCGAGCAATTGACCTCTAAGCTCAATCGCCAATAACAAGCATGACCCGCCGAGGTTTACCCTATGCCGCAGCCATGGCCCGCCACCGATATCGCCCGTTCGATCCTCGACGGCTTCGACGATTATCGCGAGCATTTCCGGCAGATCACCGATGGCGCCCGCGCCCGGTTCGAGCAGGCCCGATGGCTGGAGGCGCAGGCGGCATCGGCGGCGCGCATCAATCTGTATGAAGAAAAAGTCTTCGAAACCGTCGCCAGGTTGCGCAACGCCTTCGCTGCCGAAACCTTGATGGACGTCGGTTGCTGGCCACTGGTGAAAAGTGCCTACATCAGCCTCATCGACCTGCGCTTTGACGACGAATTGTCGGAGACCTGGTACAACTCGATCTTCTGCGGCCTGTTCAGTCATGACCTGATCAGCGACGGCACCATGTTCATCCACACGACGCGGCCAAGCCTGCGCCGTGCCCGCGCGGCCCAGACCCGTAGCTACAAGCCCCAGGGGCAACTGGACAAGATGCTGGTGGCGATCTTCGCCGATTATCGCTTCAGCGAGGATTACGCCGACCTGCCTGGCGACCTGCAACGCCTCGAAAGCCAACTGCGCGAGAACCTGCCGGACTGGGTCTGCAAGGACCCGGAACTGACGGTCGAACTGTTTTCCTCGGTGCTCTATCGCAACAAGGGCGCTTACCTGGTGGGCCGCATCTACACCCGCGACGACCAATGGCCGCTGGTGATCCCGCTGCTGCACCGCGAAGGTCGCGGTATCCAGATCGACGCGCTGATCACCGACGAGGCGCAGGTGTCGATCATCTTCTCGTTCACCCGTTCGTACTTCATGGTCGACGTGCCGGTGCCGGCGGAATTCATCGGTTTTCTCAAGCGCATCCTGCCGGGCAAGCACATCGCCGAGTTGTACACCTCGATTGGTTTCTACAAGCACGGCAAGTCGGAGTTCTACCGCGCCTTGATCAACCATCTGGCGAACACCGACGACCAATTCATCATGGCTCCGGGCGTGCGCGGCATGGTCATGAGCGTGTTTACCCTGCCGGGCTTCAACACGGTGTTCAAGATCATCAAGGACCGTTTCTCACCGTCGAAAAACGTCGACCGGGCCACGGTCATCGAGAAGTACCGACTGGTGAAAAGCGTCGACCGGGTCGGGCGCATGGCCGACACCCAGGAGTTCGCCGATTTTCGCTTCCCCCTAAGCAAGTTCGAGCCGGCCTGCCTGGAGGAACTGCTGGAAGTGGCGCCGTCCACGGTCTCGGTAGAAGGCGACACCGTGCTGATTCGCCACTGCTGGACCGAACGCCGGATGACGCCCCTGAACCTCTATCTGGAAAATGCCAATGAAGCCCAGGTGCGCGAGGCGCTGGAAGATTATGGCCTGGCGATCAAACAGCTGGCGGCGGCCAATATCTTCCCCGGCGACATGCTGCTCAAGAACTTCGGCGTGACCCGCCACGGCCGCGTGGTGTTCTACGACTACGATGAAATCTGCTTCCTCACCGAAGCCAATTTCCGCCATATCCCCCAGCCGCGCACGCCGGAAGACGAGATGGCGTCCGAGCCCTGGTATTCCATCGGCCCGCTGGATGTCTTCCCGGAAGAATTCCCGCCGTTCCTGTTCGCCGATGCCGGCCAGCGCAAGCTCTTCGATCAACTGCACGGCGAGCTGTACAACGCTGACTACTGGAAAGGCCTGCAAGAGGCGATCCGGGCGGGGAAGGTGATCGATGTGTTCCCGTATCGGCGCAAGGACCCGGACAGCGAGTAACCTCCAGGCAAACGCGTCTCCCTTGCCACAACAGCATTCCTTGACGCAGATCCCCTGTGGGAGCGAGCAAGCTCGCTCCCACAGGGTGTGGCTGTTTCTGTGTTCGGCGCAATAGCCGCAAATCTGCGACAATCGCCCCCTCGCTCAAACCGACGACCCCTGCGTACCTGATGACCGACCAAGCCCCTACAATCGACAAACTGCTGAAAAACCTCGATCACGCCATGCTCGCCGACCGGCACCGGTTGCGGCGGCAGTTGCTCGAGCTGCGCAAGAAACCCGACGAAGCCAAGCTGGCCCAGTGGGTGACGCGCATGCAGGCGTCGTGCGACCAGGTGCTGGCGCGCAAGGCGAGCGTGCCGTCGATACGCTACGACGACAACTTGCCGATCGCCGCCAAGCGCGACGAAATCAAGGAGGCGTTGCTCAAGCATCAGGTGTTGATCATTGCCGGCGAAACCGGCTCGGGCAAAACCACGCAGTTGCCGAAGATCTGCCTGGAAATCGGCCGCGGCCAGCAGGGCTTGATCGGCCACACCCAGCCGCGCCGCATCGCGGCCCGCAGCGTGGCGAGCCGGGTCGCCGATGAGCTGGCCACGCCGTTGGGCGCGCTGGTGGGTTATCAGGTGCGGTTCGAGGACCAGAGCGACGCCAACACCCTGATCAAGCTGATGACCGACGGTATCCTGCTGGCCGAAACCCAGAACGACCGTTACCTCGAACGCTACGACACGATCATCGTCGACGAAGCCCACGAGCGCAGCCTGAACATCGACTTCCTGCTCGGCTACCTCAAGACCCTGCTGCCGCGTCGTCCGGACCTGAAAGTCATCATCACCTCGGCGACCATCGACCTGGAGCGCTTCTCCAAGCATTTCGATGACGCGCCAATCGTTGAAGTCTCGGGCCGCACCTTCCCGGTGGAAACCTGGTATCGCCCGCTGACGCTGGAGCAGGACGAGGAGGGCAACCGGGTCGAGGACGACTTGACCGTCGACCAGGCGATCCTCGCCACCCTCGACGAAATCGCCGCCTACGAGCGCAGCGAACGGCGCAGCCCCGGCGATGTGCTGGTGTTTTTGCCGGGCGAGCGGGAGATTCGCGACGCCGCGGAGATGCTGCGCAAGGCCCAGCTCAAGCACACCGAAATCCTGCCGCTGTATGCGCGCCTGTCGCCCGCCGAACAACAACGGATCTTCCAGTCCCACCCGGGCCGTCGCGTGGTGCTGGCGACCAACGTCGCCGAGACCTCGCTGACCGTGCCGGGCATCCGCTACGTGATCGACAGCGGCACCGCGCGCATCAGCCGCTACAGCTATCGCGCCAAGGTCCAGCGCCTGCCCATCGAAGCCATTTCCCAGGCCAGCGCCAACCAGCGCAAGGGCCGCTGCGGGCGGGTCGAGCCGGGGATTTGCGTGCGCCTGTACAGCGAGGAAGATTTCCTCAGCCGTCCCGAGTTCACCGATCCGGAAATCCTGCGCACCAACCTGGCGGCGGTGATCCTGCAGATGCTGCACCTGCGCCTCGGCGAAATCACCGATTTCCCGTTCATCGAGCCGCCGGACGGCAAGGCTATCAGCGACGGTTTCAACCTGCTGCAAGAACTCTCGGCGGTGGACCGCAACAGCCAGTTGACGCCGTTGGGTCGGCAATTGGCGCGCCTGCCGGTGGACCCACGCATGGGCCGCATGTTGTTGGAAGCGGCGAAATTGGGCAGCCTCCAGGAAGTGCTGATCGTTGCCAGCGCCATGTCGATCCAGGACCCGCGCGAGCGTCCGCCCGAGCGCCAACAGGCCGCCGACCAGGCCCACGCCCAATGGAAGGACGCGGATTCGGACTTTGCCGGGCTGGTCAATCTGTGGCGCGGTTTTGAAGAGCAGCGCCAGGCCTTGACCGCCAGCCCGCTGCGCAACTGGTGCCGCAAGAACTTCCTGAATTATCTGCGCCTGCGCGAATGGCGCGATTCCCATCGCCAGTTGAGCCTGATCTGCCGCGACATGCAGCTGAGCCTCAACAAGGACCCGGCCGACTACCCGAAACTGCACAAGGCCGTACTGTCGGGCCTGTTGAGCCAGATCGGCCAGAAGACCGAAGACGGCGATTACCTCGGTGCTCGCCAGCGGCGCTTCTGGGTCCACCCCTCGTCGGGCCTGGGCAAGAAACGTCCGCAGTGGCTGATGACCGCCGAGCTGGTGGAAACCACCAAGTTGTACGCACGCATGGTGGCGAAGATCGAGCCGGACTGGATCGAACCGCTGGCCGGGCACCTGATCAAGAAAAACCACTTCGAGCCCCATTGGGAGAAGAAGCGCGGGCAAGTGGTGGCCTATGAGCAAATCACCTTGTTCGGCCTCATCGTCGTCGGTCGCAGGCCGGTGCACTACGGGCCGGTGGATCCGGTGGTGTCCCGTGAGTTGTTCATCCGCGAGGCGCTGGTACGCGGCGAGATCCAGTCGAAGGCCAAGTGCCTGAGCGCCAACACGCGCTTGCTGGAACAACTCGACGAGCTCGAAGCCAAGGCCCGTCGCCGTGACATCCTCGCGGACGAGGAAACCCTGTTTGCCTTCTACGATGCGCGCCTGCCCGCCGAGATCCACCAGACCGCGACGTTCGATAGCTGGTACCGGATCAACAGCCAGAAAGACCCGCAGCTGCTGATCATGCGTGAGGAAGACGTGCTGGCCCGCGAGGCGAGCGAGGTGACGGCCAACCAGTACCCCGACACCTTGCGTGTCGGCGACCTGACCTTGCCGTTGAGCTATCACTTCGAACCCAACCATCCCCGCGACGGTGTGACCTTGCGGGTGCCGGCGCCGCTGCTGCCGATGCTCCCGCCGGAGCGTCTGGACTGGCTGGTGCCGGGGATGATCGAAGCCAAATGCATCGCCCTGGTGCGCAACCTGCCCAAGGCCTTGCGCAAGAACTTCGTGCCGGTGCCGGATTTCGTCAAGGCGGCGCTGCAGCGCATTACGTTTGCCGAGGGCTCGTTGCCACAGTCGTTGGGGCGTGAGCTGCTGCGCATGACCGGCGCGCGGGTCAGTGACGAAGCCTGGGCCGAAGCGACGCAGCAGGTTGAAAGCCATCTGCGCATGAACCTTGAAATCGTCGATGGCCAGGGCAAGTTTCTCGGCGAAGGGCGAGACCTGGCCGAACTGACCGCGCGGTTTGCCGAAGCCAGCCAGGCCGCGTTGGCCGTGCCGCAAACGGCCAAGAGCCAGGAACCGGTGGAAGCGAAAGTCTTCGCGCCGGTGGCCGAGAAAACCCAGCAGAAGATTGCCGGATTGTCGATGACGGTCTACCCGGCGTTGGTGGAAGAGGGCGGGGTGGTCAAGGAAGGACGCTTCCCGACCCCGGCCGAAGCCGAGTTCCAGCATCGTCGCGCGTTGCAGCGCTTGCTCATGCAGCAATTGGCCGAAACGGCGAAGTTTCTCCGAGGCAAACTGCCCGGGTTGACGGAGTTGGCCTTGTTGTACCGCGAGCTTGGGCGCGTGGACGGTCTGGTGGAAGACATCCTGTTGGCCAGCCTCGACAGTTGCATCCTCGAAGGCGAGCCGAGCCTGCCCCGTGACGGTGCCGCGCTGGCGGCCCTGGCCGAACGCAAGCGCGGCGGCTGGACCGAGCACGCTGAACGCCTGGCGAAGCTGACCCTGGACATCCTCAAAATCTGGCACGGCTTGCAGAAACGCTTCAAGGGCAAGATCGACCTCGCCCAGGCCGTGGCGCTGAATGACATCAAGCAGCAGCTTAGCCACCTGGTGTATCCGGGTTTCGTGCGGGAAACCCCGCACCAATGGCTCAAGGAGCTGCCGCGCTACCTCAAGGCCATCGAGCAACGCTTCGAGAAGCTGGGCAGCCAGGTGCAGAAGGACCGAGTCTGGAGCGGCGAGCTGTCCAACCTCTGGGCGCAATACCAGGCCCGCGCCAGCAAACACGCCCAGGAAGGCAAGCGCGACCCGCAATTGGAGCTGTACCGTTGGTGGCTTGAGGAATACCGCGTGTCGCTGTTTGCCCAGCAATTGGGGACCAAGGTGCCGATCTCCGACAAGCGTCTGGGCAAGCAGTGGGGGTTGGTGGAGGGTTGATGCCACACACCATCAACTTTCTGTGAAGCCCTGTGGGAGCGAGCTTGCTCGCGATAGCGGTGTATCAGTCAACATCAATGCAGGCTGAACCACCGCTATCGTCGGAACGCCGCCCGGAGCAAGCTCGCTCCCACAGGGTAGGGTGTTGTAGTGAATGGAACATGGGCCAAACGCCAGCGTTTATGGCAAACTTCGCGGCTATAAATGCCGGTCCCGTGGTTTTGCGCTTCAATCTCACGGGCGGATCGGAATAAAGCGATGCCTGGGCTGCTTCCCCGGATGGGAAAAGTCCCTTTGTGTGTTGGTACGTCGGTGCCAATATTTTCTGCCTGAACAGATCAGAGACACGACCATGCATAACGTCGTCATCAGCGGCACCGGCCTGTACACCCCGGCCAACAGCATCTCCAACGAAGAGCTGGTGCAATCTTTCAATACCTATGTCGCGCAGTTCAACGCCGATAACGCCGAGGCCATCGAGCGCGGCGAAGTGGAAGCATTGACCGAATCCAATGCGGCGTTCATCGAAAAGGCGTCGGGCATCAAGAGCCGCTTTGTCATGGACAAGGACGGTATCCTCGATCCTCAACGCATGACCCCACGCCTGCCCGAGCGCTCCAACGACGAGTGGTCGGTGCTTTGCGAAATGGCCGTCGGCGCCGCGAAACAAGCCCTTGAGCGCGCCGGCCGTACCGCCGCCGACATCGACGGCGTGATCGTTGCCTGCTCCAACCTGCAGCGTCCATACCCGGCCATCGCCATCGAAGTCCAGGAAGCCCTGGGCATCGAAGGTTTTGGTTTCGACATGAACGTGGCCTGTTCCTCGGCGACGTTCGGCATCCAGGCCGCCGCCAACAGCGTGCAGCTGGGCCAGGCCCGGGCGATCCTGATGGTCAACCCGGAAGTGTGCACCGGCCACCTGAATTTTCGTGACCGCGACAGCCATTTCATCTTCGGTGACGCGGCCACGGCCGTGATCATCGAGCGCGCGGACCGGGCGACCTCGCCGTACCAGTTCGACGTGGTCAGCACCAAGCTGCTCACCAAGTTCTCCAACAACATCCGCAACAACTTCGGCTTCCTCAACCGCGCGGCGGAAGAGGGCATCGGCACGCGGGACAAACTGTTCGTCCAGGAAGGCCGCAAGGTGTTCCGTGATGTCTGCCCAATGGTGGCGGAGCTGATCGGCGCTCATTTGGCAGAAAACCAGCTGAACGTCGGCGAAGTGAAGCGATTCTGGCTGCATCAGGCCAACCTGAGCATGAACCAGCTGATCGTGCGCAAGCTGCTGGGACGCGAAGCCACCGAAGAGGAAGCCCCGGTGATCCTCGACCGCTACGCCAACACCAGCTCGGCCGGTTCGGTGATTTCATTCCACATGTATCAGGACGACTTGCCCAGCGGTTCGGTCGCGGTGCTCAGTTCGTTTGGCGCCGGCTATTCGATCGGCAGCGTGATCCTGCGCAAGCGTTGATCTGCCCCTGCTCGATTTCCTGTGGCGATGGAGCAAGCTCCCTCGCCACAAAAAGCAGCCTGATCAGCTCTTCACCGCTCTAGCTTGCCGCTCGCAGCTCACCTCTCGAAGCTGCTCTTTTTTTTATTCCCTTTCGAAGTAAAAAGTTCCGCTGTCATAAAATCTTTATGTGATAGCAACTCGCCTGACATAACCCATCGCCAAGATCCCCTCCCAACACCAGCGGGCCCAGTTCCGCGTGTTTTCTAACGCATAGACTACCAACTAGGGGAATTCTTCGATGATCCGTAAGCACTTCGCAGGTGTTGCCGCCAGCGCACTGGCAATGGCAGTAACCGCCCAGGCTTTCGCCGGCACCGTGACCACTGACGGCGCCGATATCGTGGTCAAGACCAAGGGCGGCCTGGAGGTCGCTACCACTGACAAAGAGTTCAGCTTCAAGCTCGGCGGTCGTTTGCAGGCTGACTACAGCCAGTTTGATGGTATCTACACTGACAACGGCAACTCGGCAGACGCCGCTTACATCCGCCGTGCCTTTCTGGAACTTTCCGGCGTGCTGTACACGGACTGGGCCTATACCATCAACTACGACATGTCCCACAACAGTGGTGACTCCGACAACGGTTACTTCGACGAAGCGTCCTTGGCCTACAACGGCTTCAAGCCTGTTTCGATCAAGGTTGGCCGTTTCGACCCCGACTTCGGCCTGGAAAAAGCCACCAGCTCCAAGTGGGTGACCGCGCCAGAGCGTAACGCCGCCTACGACCTGATCGACTGGGCCAACAGCCACCAGAACGGCCTGGGCATCCAGGCGTCGAGCACTTTCGCCGATTCGTTCTACGCCTCGGCTGGCGTGTTCAGCAAAGACACCGACGACACCGACGGCGACAGCGTCAAGCAGGTCAACGGTCGCTTCGTGTTCGCACCGATGCACGACGCCGGCAACGTGCTGCACTTCGGCCTGAACGTGGCTTCCCGTGACGTGTCCGACACCGTGTTCGATGCACGCTACCGTTCTCGACTGGGCATGCGTGGTGTTGAAACCCTGGGCGGCAATGACGCCGGTCCAAACGGCAACCGTCCGGTATTGGGCGGCGCCAACAACTCCCCGGCCGGCTCGTACGACCGCGACACTGCTTTCGGCCTGGAAGCCGCTTTCGCCATGGGCCCAGCGTCGATCCAAGGTGAGTACATCACCCGCAAGACCAAGGCTGACGCGGACGGTTTCGAAGACATCAAGGGCCACGGCTTCTACGTCCAGGGTGCCTACACCCTCACGGGCGAATCTCGCGGCTATAAAGTCGGCAAGTTCGACGCGATCAAACCGCAGAACAAGTCCATCGGCGCCTGGGAAGTGTTCTATCGCTACGACAGCATGACCGTCGAAGACGACAACATCACCACCGCTACCGCGACCCGTGACGTGGGCGACGCCGAAGCCAAGGTGCACAACCTGGGCGTGAACTGGTACGCCAACGAAGCGGTGAAAATCTCGGCCGCCTACGTCAAGGCCAAGACCGACAAGGTCACCAACGTCAACGGTGATGACGATGGCGACGGCTTTGTCATGCGCGCCCAGTACGTGTTCTAAATCGCTTTGACCTGATACACCGCTGCACTTTCATCCGTTACAGCTCCTTTGAACCCCGCCTCTGGCGGGGTTTTTTTATCCCCGTCCGCTCAGGATCGGCGATACTCGCCTGATCCGTCGTCTGGATCTCGGGGAACCGCATGCCGCTTCACGTCTTGGACAGCCTGTCCGCCATCGCGCCACACGAGTGGGACGCGCTGGTGCCCGTCAACCAACCCTTCCTGCGCCACGCTTTTCTCACCGCCCTGGAAGACAGCGCCAGCCTGGGTTCGCATACCGGGTGGCAGCCCGAGCATCTGCTGCACCTCGAGGAGGGGCGGTTGCTGGCGGCGTTGCCCAGTTATCGCAAATGGCATTCCTATGGCGAGTATGTGTTCGATCACGGTTGGGCCGACGCTTGCGCCCGGGCCGGCATCGACTATTACCCCAAGCTGCTCACGGCGGTGCCGTTCAGTCCGGTCAGCGGCCCGCGACTGTTGGCGGCGCGTGCGGAGGACGGCTTGGAGTTGCTCGGCAGCCTGCCGGGCTATCTGGAAATCGAGGGGCTTTCCAGCGCTCACATCAACTTCACCGATGCCTCCACCGACGCCGCGCTGGCTGGGCAAGAGGGCTGGTTGCAGCGGATCGGCTGCCAATACCACTGGCAGAATCGCGGCTATCGGGACTTCCAGGATTTCCTCGATGCGCTCAGTTCCCGCAAGCGCAAGCAGATGCGCAAGGAACGCGAGCAGGTGGCGGGGCAGGGCATTGACTTCGAATGGCTGGAAGGCCATCAACTGGACGAGGCGCAGTGGGACTTTGTCTACGCCTGTTACGCCAATACCTACGCGGTGCGTCGGCAGGCGCCTTATCTGACCCGTGCGTTCTTCAGCCTGCTGGCGGAGCGCATGCCCGAGGCCATTCGCGTGGTGCTGGCCAAGCAAGGTTCACGGCCAGTGGCGATGGCGTTCAGCCTGGTGGGCGGCGACAGTTTTTATGGGCGTTATTGGGGTTGCCTGGCGGAATTCGATCGCCTGCATTTCGAGACATGTTTCTACCAGGGCATGGACTACGCGATTGCCAACGGCCTGCAGCGTTTTGATGCCGGAGCACAGGGCGAGCACAAATTGATTCGCGGGTTCGAACCGGTGATCACGCGCTCGTGGCACTACCTGCGTCATCCAGGCCTGAAAGCGGCGGTGGCGGATTTTCTCGCACGCGAGCATGAGGGCGTGATGGCGTATGCCGAAGAGGCCAGGACGGCACTGCCTTATCGGCAGTGCTGAGGATGTTATGAAATCCCGTGGCGAGGGAGATTGCTCCCGCTGGACTGCGCAGCAGGCCCCTGCGGTGTATCTGACACATCGCAGTGCCAGATACAGTTTGGGGCTGCTACGCAACCCAGCGGGAGCAAGCTCCCTCGCCACGGGGTTTTGTGCTTAACCAGGGTTCAATCGATCCCGACAAATCCACCCGTCTGATGCTGCCACAGCCGCGCATACAACCCACCCTGGGCCAACAGCTCGGCATGGCTGCCGGTCTCGGCGATCCGACCTTTCTCCAGCACCACCAGCCGATCCATCCGGGCGATGGTGGAGAGGCGGTGGGCGATGGCGATCACGGTCTTGCCTTGCATCAGCGTCTCGAGGCTTTCCTGGATGGCTGCCTCGACTTCCGAGTCCAGCGCTGAGGTCGCTTCGTCCATGATCAGGATCGGCGCGTCCTTGAGCAGCACCCGGGCAATAGCGATGCGCTGGCGCTGGCCGCCGGAGAGCTTCACGCCGCGCTCGCCGACGTGGGCATCGAAACCGGTGCGGCCTTCGGCGTCCGAGAGCAATGGGATGAACTCATCCGCCCGGGCCTTGTGAACCGCTTCCCAGAGTTGCGCGTCGGTGGCGTCAGGCTTGCCATAAAGCAGGTTGTCGCGGATCGAACGGTGCAGCAGCGACGTGTCCTGGGTGATCATGCCGATGCGCGCGCGCAGGCTTTCCTGGCCGACGTGAGCAATGTCCTGGCCATCGATGAGGATGCGCCCGCCCTGGACGTCATAAAGACGCAACAGCAGGTTCACCAGCGTCGATTTACCTGCGCCGGATGGCCCGATCAGGCCGATCTTCTCGCCTGGCTTGATCACCAGGTTCAGGTCGCCGATCACACCGCTTTTCTTGCCGTAGTGGAAATCCACATGCTCGAAACGCACTTCGCCCTGGGCCACAGCCAGCGGCTTGGCTTGCTCGCGGTCGGTGACGCTGACGGGTTGGGAGATCGTCTGCAGGCCGTCCTGGACCATGCCGATGTTTTCGAAGATGCCGGTGACCACCCACATGATCCAGCCGGACATGTTGACGATGCGGATCACCAGGCCGGTGGCCAGCGCAATCGCACCGACGCTGATCAGCGATTGGGTCCACAACCACAGCGCCAGGGCCGTGGTGCCGGCGATCAGCAGGCCGTTCATGCTGGTGATGACCACGTCCATGCTCGTTACCACGCGGCCGGCCAGCTGGGCTTTTTCGGTCTGCTCTTCGATGGCTTCGCGGGCGTATTGCTGTTCGAAGTTGGTGTGGGCGAACAGCTTCAGGGTGGTGATGTTGGTGTAGCCATCGACGATCCGCCCCATGAGTTTGGAGCGGGCATCGGACGACACCACCGAGCGTTCCTTGACCCGCGGTACGAAGTAATACAGCGCGCCGATGTAGGCGGCGATCCACATCAACAGCGGGATCATCAGGCGCCAATCGGCTTCGGCGAACAGCACCAGGGAACTGATGGCATAGATCAGCACGTGCCACAACGCATCCACGGCCTGCACCGCCGAGTCCCGCAAGGAGTTGCCGGTCTGCATGATGCGCTGGGCGATGCGTCCGGCGAAATCGTTCTGGAAGAAGTTGAGGCTCTGCTTGAGCACGTAGCTGTGGTTCTGCCAGCGGATCAGGCTGGTCATGCTCGGGCTTAGGGTCTGGTGGACCAGCAGGTCATGCAGGGCCACGAAGATCGGCCTGAACACCAGCGCAACCACGGCCATCCACGCCAGTTCAAGGCCGTGGACCTTGAAGAAGTCGGCGCTGGGCGTCGCCTGGGTCAGGTCGATGATACGGCTCAGGTAGCTGAACAGCGCCACTTCGATCAGCGCGCCGATCAGGCCGACCACCAGCAGCGCGGCGAAGCTGGGCCAGACTTGTTTCAGGTAATAGGTGTAGAAGGGCAGGACGCGGTTCGGCGGGGCCGAGGTCGGCGCGTCGCGAAAGATGTCGATCAGTTTTTCGAAACGGCGATAAACCATGGGTTACATAGCCCGGGCAGGGCTCTCCTTATTTGCTGTGGGCGGCGCGGGATCGCCGACGCCGCCCAGGCTTGCCCTGCGGGTTTAGTCGATGCGCTTGGCCGACTTGATGATCACAGGGTCGATCGGCACGTTTTGCATGCCTTGTTTGGTGGTGGTCTGGGAGTTGACGATGATGTCCACCACGTCCATGCCCTTGACCACCTTGGCGAACACTGCGTAGCCGGCGTCGCGGCCTGGGTCGAGGAAGGCGTTGTCGGCCACGTTGATGAAGAACTGGCTGGTGGCCGAATCCGGGTTGGAGGTGCGGGCCATCGACAAGGTGCCGCGCACGTTATGCAGCCCGTTGCTGGCTTCGTTCTTGATCGGCGCCTTGGTGTCTTTCTGTTGCATCTGCTGGGTAAAACCGCCGCCCTGGGCCATGAAGCCCGGAATCACACGGTGGAAAATCGTGTTGTTGTAGAAGCCGCTGTCGACGTACTCAAGGAAGTTCTTGGTACTGATAGGGGCCTTCACCGGGTCCAGTTCGATTTCGATCTGGCCGTTGGTGGTGTCCAGCAAGACGTGTGGCGCCTTGGCCGGTTGCGCGGCCATCAGGTTGGCAGCAAAAAGGATGGTGCCGGCGGCGAGGGCGAGTTTTTTCAGCATGGGTTCAATGATCCTGGGTAGTGGAATCGATAGCGGTCAAGAATTCGAGCAGGGTCTGGTTGAAGCGTTCAGGTTGATCCAGCGGCGTAGCGTGCCGTGAATCGGTGATGACTGCCAGTCGTGCGTCAGGCAATAGCTTTACATAAGCCTCTTTCAGCGCCACCGGGGTGTAGTCGTGATCGGCGCAAATAATGAGGGTTGGACAGGCAACTTGCGCCAGGCGTTCCTGTACGCCCCAGCCGACAATGGCGTCGAAGCTGGCGAGATAAGCACGTTTGTCGTTCGTTGCCCAGCGCCGGGCCATTTCCAGGCGCAGCTCGGTCTGTTCGGGCTTGGGAAACAGCTTGGCGCCGAGGGCCTTGCCGATGGTTTCCAGGCTGAGCAGGCGCATCAGGCTCCAGCGCTTGAACCATTGCCAGCAATCATCGGGCGTGCGGACCTTGACCTCGGGGGCACTGTTGACGATGCACAGGCTCTTGACCCGCGCGGGTTCGTCCACGGCCAGTTGGAAACAGATCATGCCGCCCATGGACCAGCCCACCAAGTGCACGGCGCCCAGGTCGAGGTGATCGATCAGCGCGCCCAGGTCTGCGCTGAAACCGCCGATGCTGTAGCGCTCGCGTGGCTTGTCGGAGCGACCGTGGCCGCGCACATCCAGCACGATCAGGCGATAACGGGCGGACAGCACCGGGATCTGCTTTTCCCAGTCCCGAGTGCTGGAACCCAGCCCATGGACCAGCACCAAGGGCGCGCCGTGACCATATTCCTCGTAGTGCAGGTTGCAACCTTCGTGCGCAAAGTAGGCCATCGGCGAAGTCCTTGTCAGGCTTGTTCAGGGGCGGCGAACGGTGCATCCAGCGGCGCCGTGTCAAAGGTGCGCAGCAGTTCGATGAGGATTTGCGTGGCCGGGCCCAGGGGTTTTTCCTTGTTGGAGAACAGATAGAAGGTCGAATTGCGGCTGCCTCCCTGTTCCAAGGGTAGACGCTTGAGCAAGCCTTCCTTGAGTTCTCGTTCGATCATGTGCCGGGGCAACCAGGCGAATCCCAGGCCGCTGCCGACAAACGTCGCGGCAGTGGCGAGGCTGCCGACGGTCCAGCGTTGCTCGGCACCGAGCCAGCCGACGTCCCTGGGCTGTTGGCGGCCGGAGTCGCGGATGACCACTTGCAGATGGCTTTCCAGGTCCTGGAAGTTCAGCTCGCGGTTGAGGCGGTGCAGGGGGTGCTCGGGATGGGCCACTGCGATGAATTCGACGTCGCTCAATTCCGCGCCCAGGTAACCGGGAATGCTGAAGCCACTGATGGCCAGGTCGGCCACGCCTTCGAGCAGCACTTCTTCGACGCCGGACAACACTTCCTCACGCAGCCGCACCCGGCAGCCTCGGCTCTGCGGCATAAATGCCGTCAGCGCCCGGACGAGGCGGGCGCTGGGGTAGGCTGCGTCGACCACCAGGCGCACCTCCGCTTCCCAACCTTGCTCCATGTGGTGGGCCAGGTCTTCCAGTTGGCTCGCCTGCTTCACCAGTTGCCGCGAGCGGCGCAACAATACGCCGCCGGCCTCGGTCAGCACGGCCTTGCGTCCATCGATGCGCAGCAGCGGCACGCCGAGCTGGTCCTGCATGCGGGCCACGGTGTAGCTCACCGAGGATTGGGAGCGGTGCAGCACTTCGGCGGCCTGGGCGAAACCACCGTGGTCCACCACCGCCTGCAACGTTCGCCATTGATCAAGGGTCACGCGGGGCGCTTTCATATTGAGCTCCTCTTGTCCTAAGCTGGCGGTCCCTTGGTGGAGACTGCCGAATGAAAAAAATCTGTTGTGCGCTGTTGGCCCTGTTGCCGCTGACCGCCTTTGCCTACCCGATCGACGTGGAAAAACACCTCAACGGCCTGAGCATCGACTACAACGCCTACGACACCGATGCCGACATCGGCTCGATCCAGGTCAACAACTACGGCAGCACCGATGCGGCCTGCAAGGTGGTGTTTCGCAACGGCCCGGAAGCGCCGCGCACCCGCAACATCGAAGTCGCCGCCGGCAAGTTCAAGAACGCCACCGCCAAGTTCAACCGCAACATCATCAAGCTGCGCATCGAGCTGACCTGCAAGCCGAAATAGCCGGCGGCGGGGCAGCGCCATAAAGCTTGCTCCGCTTATAAACGAAAATATCGATGTGTTGCAGCAATTATTTGCGCTTTTTCATCGATATGATCGCGCTTAACCTTCACTCCATCGACTGACAACATTTTCAGATGGAGCCTACAAGCCATGTCCCGCGTCCTGATCATCGAAAGCAGTGCCCGCCAGCAAGATTCTGTTTCCCGTCAACTGACCCAGACCTTCATCAGCCAATGGAAAGCTGCGCATCCGTCCGATGAAATCACCGTTCGCGACCTGGCCGTCAATCCGGTACCGCACCTGGATGCCAACCTCCTGGGCGGCTGGATGAAGCCGGCCGAGCAGCGCAACGATATAGAAAATGCGTCGCTGGAGCGCTCCAACCAACTGACCGACGAACTGCTGGCCGCCGACTTACTGGTGATGGCGGCGCCGATGTACAACTTCGCGATCCCCAGCACCTTGAAAGCCTGGCTCGACCACGTGCTGCGTGCCGGTGTGACCTTCAAGTACACCCCCACCGGCCCTCAGGGACTGCTGACCGGTAAACGCGCCTTTGTGCTCACCGCACGCGGCGGCATTCACGCCGGCGGCGCCTCCGATCATCAGGAACCGTACCTGCGCCAGGTCATGGGTTTCATCGGTATCCATGACGTGACCTTCATCCATGCCGAGGGCATGAACCTGGGCGGCGACTTCCAGGAGAAGGGTTTGAACCAGGCCAACGCCAAGCTTTCCCAGGTCGCCTGAGCCGTTAATCCTCGGGTAATCGCCGAGTGGTCTAGTGACTCGGCGCTTCCCTTCAAACCGTTTTGCGCATCGAACCTCCCTTTGCACTTATTGCTCCTGAGTGCATCAGCCCGATTGAACGCTTAAGCGAGATCGGGCTTTTTTTTGCCTGCAATTTTCCATTCGCTGAATGCCCATGTGGGAGCGAGCTTGCTCGCGAAGGCGTCGTGTCAGTCGATGCATTAGCTGCCTGATACTCCGCTTTCGCGAGCAAGCTCGCTCCCACAGGGTCCTGCGTGTCGAGATAGTCGCGACAACCACCAAAACCCGCTATCTTCGCCGCCATTCAAAACGAGGAGCGGTATGGGCTATCTACTTTTTGTGACCTTGATCCAGGCATTTTCCTTCAGCCTGATCGGCGAATACCTGGCGGGGCATGTCGACAGTTATTTCGCGGTGCTGGTGCGCGTCGTGCTGGCGGGACTGGTGTTCATTCCCCTGACGCGCTGGCGTCAGGTCGAGCCATCGTTCATGCGCGGGATGCTGTTGATTGGCGCTCTGCAGTTTGGCGTGACCTACGTCTGCCTCTATCTGAGTTTCCGAGTGCTGACCGTGCCGGAAGTGCTGCTGTTTACCATCCTTACTCCGCTGCACGTGACCTTGATCGAAGACGCCCTCAATCGTCGCTTCAATCCCTGGGCACTGATCGCGGCACTGGTGGCTGTGGCCGGTGCGGCGGTGATTCGCTACGACCGGATCAACCCGGATTTCTTCATGGGCTTCTTGCTGTTGCAACTCGCCAACTTCACCTACGCGGCCGGGCAGGTGTTGTACAAGCACTTGGTGGCGCGTCACCCAAGCGACCTGCCGCATTATCGGCGTTTCGGTTATTTCTACCTCGGCGCGCTGATGGTGGCGTTGCCGGCGTTCCTGCTGTTCGGCAAGGCTGATTTCTGGCCGGAAGCACCGTTGCAATGGGGCGTGCTGGTCTTCCTCGGGCTGGTCTCCACCGCGTTGGGGCTGTACTGGTGGAACAAAGGTGCCTGCCTGGTCAACGGCGGCACGCTGGCAGTGATGAACAACCTGCACGTGCCGGTGGGGCTGCTGGTGAACCTGTTGATCTGGAACCAGCACGAGGCGCTGGGGCGGTTGCTGCTGGGTGGGTCGGTGATACTGGCGGCGGTGTGGATCAGTCGGTTGGGGGTACGACAACCTCAGCCTTCACCCTAACCCCTGTGGGAGCGAGCTTGCTCGCGATGGCGCACTATCAGTCAGCATCTATGTTTCTGACACACCGCTATCGCGAGCAAGCTCCCACACAGGGGGAATCGGGTTGGCTTCAGACCACCTGCTTCTGCGCCTCCGGCAGGTGACTCGCCCCCAGCACCGCCGGCAGCAACCCCGCCCGCAGATCCGTGCCGCTCGGCTGCTGGTACAGGCCCAGCCCGAACTCCGGCATCACCGCCAGCAGGTAATCGAAGATATCCCCCTGGATGCGCTCGTAGTCGGCCCACACGGTGGTGCCGGTGAAGCAGTAGATTTCCAGCGGGATGCCCTGGGCGGTGGTCTGTAGCTGGCGCACCATGCACGTCATGTTCGGCTGGATCTCCGGGTGGCTTTTCAAATAGGCCAGGGCATAGGCGCGAAAGGTGCCCAGGTTGGTCATCCGCCGGCGGTTGGCCGCCATCGCCGCGACGTTGCCCTGGGCTTCGTTCCAGGCCTTGAGTTCGGCCTGTTTGCGGCCCATGTAGTCGGTCAGCAGGCGAACCTGGGACAGGCGCTGCTCTTCGTCATCATGCAGGAAGCGCACGCCGCTGGCATCGATGAACAGGCTGCGCTTGATCCGTCGTCCGCCGGATTGCTGCATGCCGCGCCAGTTCTTGAACGACTCGGACATCAACCGCCAGGTCGGGATCGAGACGATGGTCTTGTCGAAGTTCTGCACCTTGACCGTGTGCAGCGTGATGTCCACCACATCGCCGTCGGCGCCCACCTGCGGCATCTCGATCCAGTCGCCGACCCGCAGCATGTCGTTGCTGGTCAACTGCACGCTGGCGACGAACGACAGCAGCGTGTCCTTGTAGACCAACAGGATCACCGCCGACATCGCACCCAGGCCCGACAGCAGCAACAGCGGCGAACGATCGATCAGCGTGGCGACGATGATGATCGCGCCGAACACATACAGCACCATTTTCGTCAGCTGCACATAGCCCTTGATCGAGCGGGTGCGTGCGTGTTCGGTGCGGGCGTAGACGTCCAGCAGGGCGCTGAGCAGGGCGCTGATGGCGAGCAACATGAACAGGATGGTGAAGGACAGCGCGACATTACCGAGGAAAACCGTGCTGGTCTTGCTCAAGCCAGGCACCAGATGCAGGCCGGACTGAATGATCAGCGACGGCGTCGTCTGCGCCAGGCGATGAAAGACTTTGTTCTGGCGCAGGTCGTTGACCCAGTGCAGGGCCGGTTGCCGGCCGATCAGCTTGGCGCCGTGCAGGATCAGGTAGCGCGCCACGCGCCCGAGCACCAATGCGATCGTCACCAGCAGCGCCAGCGCAAGGCCGGAATGCAGCAGCGGATGTTGATCCAGGGCGCCCCAGAAATCCTGGAGGTTGAGCCAGAGTTGTTTGATATCCATGGGTGAGACGGTCTTCTGTGAGCGCGATGGGGCGAATTAGAGCATTTAAGCGCCGTGAAGTGACCGTTGATCGTGAATCCAGTCATCAAAACACGTCGATTTGCTGCCGTTTGCACAAAGAAACTCGGCCTTCGCGCTCGAAACCGTTACCCTATGCAGCTGTTTTTTTGCATTTCTTCGAGGTAGCACCCGTGTTTTCCCAATTCGCCCTGCACGAACGCCTGCTCAAAGCCGTGGCCGAGCTTAAATTTGTCGAGCCAACGCCGGTGCAGGCAGCGGCTATTCCGCTCGCGCTCCAAGGGCGTGACCTGCGGGTGACGGCGCAAACCGGCAGCGGCAAGACCGCCGCGTTCGTGTTGCCGATCCTCAACCGCCTGATCGGCCCGGCCAAGATCCGCGTCAGCATCAAGACCCTGATCCTGCTGCCGACCCGTGAACTGGCCCAGCAGACCTTGAAGGAAGTGGAGCGCTTCTCGCAGTTCACCTTCATCAAGTCCGGCCTGATCACTGGCGGCGAAGACTTCAAGGTCCAGGCCGCCATGCTGCGCAAGGTGCCGGACATCCTGATCGGCACGCCGGGGCGGATGATCGAGCAATTGAACGCCGGCAACCTCGACCTCAAGGAAGTCGAAGTGCTGGTGCTGGACGAAGCCGACCGCATGCTGGACATGGGCTTTGCCGAAGACGTGCAGCGCCTGGTGGACGAATGCGTCAATCGCCAGCAGACCATGCTGTTCTCTGCCACCACCGGCGGTTCGGGCTTGCGCGAGATGATCGCCAAGGTGCTGAATAACCCTGAGCATTTGCAGCTCAACGCGGTCAGCCAACTGAACTCCACCACCCGCCAGCAGATCATCACCGCTGACCACAACCAGCACAAAGAGCAAATCGTGAACTGGTTGCTGGCCAACGAGACCTACGAAAAAGCCATCGTCTTCACCAACACCCGGGCCATGGCCGACCGCATCTACGGTCGCCTCGTTGCCCAGGAATACAAGGCGTTCGTGCTGCACGGCGAGAAAGACCAGAAGGACCGCAAGCTGGCCATCGACCGCCTCAAGCAGGGCGGCGTGAAAATTCTCGTCGCCACCGATGTTGCTGCCCGTGGCCTGGACGTGGATGGCCTGGACATGGTCATCAACTTCGACATGCCCCGCAGCGGCGATGAATACGTGCACCGCATCGGTCGTACCGGTCGTGCCGGCAACGACGGTCTGGCGATCTCGCTGATCTGCCACGGCGACTGGAACCTGATGTCGAGCATCGAGCGCTATCTCAAGCAGAGCTTCGAGCGCCGCACCATCAAGGAAGTCAAAGGCACGTACGGCGGACCGAAAAAGGTCAAGGCGTCGGGCAAGGCCGTTGGCGTGAAGAAGAAAAAGGTCGACGGCAAGGGCGACAAGAAAAAAACCGGCGCCAAGGCCCCGACCAAACGCAAGACCGCCAACCGCCCGAAGACCGACGCCCCGTCGCTGGTCAGCAAGGACGGCATGGCCCCGCTCAAGCGCCGCAAGCCAGAGGCGCCGGCGGCTGAGTGAGTTGGCGTTAGCGCTTCATGAAAAAACCGGACCTTGGGTCCGGTTTTTTTATGCACAGATGAATCTGACACGACGCCCGTGGCGAGGGGATTTATCCCCGCTGGGGCGCGAAGCGGCCCTAAATCTGGCAACCCGGTATGTCAGATTAATCGGGAGGGCCGCTTCAGCCCAGCGGGGATAAATCCCCTCGCCACAAAAGCTGGTCATGCCTGACTCAGCGATCACTCCGCCTTCTTCTGCGCCTCTTCCAACTCCTGCAGACGCTTGTCGATCAACTGGCACTTGTCCGGCAGATCCTTGCTGGAAGTCCCCAGATCCATGGCTTGCAGTTCGTCATTCATTTCCTTGGCCTTGGACGGGTCCTGCTCGGTGAGCTTGGCAACCTTATCCGCCAGTTGCTCGCGCTTGAGGGTGGCTTCTTCAGGCGTGCAGGTGGCCCAGGCGGGCAGGGCGCAGGCGAGGGTGGCGGCGAGGGTGAGTTTGATGAGGGTTTTCATGGCTCGGGCCTCGTATTCCTTTGTTGGGCGGATATCCGGTTGAGGCTGGGGGCGGGTGGAAAGTTCATTGATTTACCATTTAGAAAATCCCGCTTTTGGCTTGTTGCGCCAGCAGTTTCTTTGCCTGTCCGCCGGCAGCAGGCGAGTCGAGAAGCGCATCCCTTCGATAAACCTATCAGTAGAAGCCTCGCACCAGCAGCATAACCGCACCGATGAAAACCACGCCCTCCATTAAAAGTGAATGCCCGCCCGGTGTCACATTGCGTAATAAACGGCGGGCGACAAACGCCCCGGGTACGGTTGCCAATCCGATCAAAAGCCCGCCCAGCACCAGTTTGGCGTCGAGCTGCTGGAACCCTCCGAATACGGCTACCTTGACCAGTCCCATCGTCAAAGAGATGACCGCATCGGTTGCAATGAGAGGAGCGCCGTATAGCCCCGACGACAAGAGGATGGTGCTGAGTACTGGACCAGTTCCAGTCATTGCCCCATTGACGAGGCCAAACCCCGCGCCGCAAACGCCTTCTCCCAGGCTTCCAAGAGCGTGGTTGGATGACGAACGCAACCGTCGGAACAAGATGCTGCAAAACATGACCCCGCTGAGCAGGACGCAAATCCATCGTGAGGACAGCAGGGTGTAGCTGTAAGCACCCAAGGCGCAACAAGGCAAGCCCGCGCACAGCAGTCTTTTGACGTGTACCCACTCGATAGCCCGCCAAAACGCCCAGGCTCGGCTACCGTTAGTCAGGACCATGCCGACCGCCATTAGGGGGATCACGTTCTCAACGCCAACAATAGGCACCAGTGCGATGGGCAGGATCAATCCCGTCCCGAAGCCTGAAACGCCTCCGATCAGGGATGCAAAGAATGCAACGGCGGCGATCACTACTGCCTCGTACAGGCCAACGTTTCCCAACTGCAACCCCCTCTATTCTCCCGACCGTGTCTGGCATGATCAAGCAAAGTCCGGCTGCTGCTACAACGTTCAAGCAAAAAGGAAACAGATTTGAATGGCAACTACTTATCCTTCTTCGGGTATCCATTCTTCCTGACTTCGGTCCTGGTGATCGACGTCTTTTCATCAGTATGGGGTAAGGCTTGGGTCTTCGTTTTATAGCGCACGGCTCAACTGTTGATGCTGTGCTTGTAGAACCTGGTCTGTACCCAGAGTCCATTTTGCTTTCCGCGCATGTGAAAAACGGCGACCCGAAGGTCGCCCGTTTTCGTTATTCAGCAGCTTGCGCTCGCAGCCGTCTCCCAATCACATCCAACACATCACACCCATCGCGCAGCGATATCGTCAGCAGCTTGCAAAAATCAGAAAGCACAACCGTATCGGAGCTGATGTCCGAACGGAACGCGATGTTTTCCAGCAGCTGGGTCACGGTGCGGATGCGGTAGTCGGCGGTTTCGAAGAGTACGTCGAGTGGGGCTTCGGTTTCGATGAGGAGGGTGGCAGGCGTGCAGTCGACGCCAGTGATGGGCATGTATCTGGTCATAGCAAGAGCCTCGGAAGTTGATGAGCCTCTCTGTTGATGCGAGTCGCCAAACCCGGTCGTCTTTTTGAGCGACGAGGGACTATAGGCTGGCCCGGTCCAGTGCCACAAGACACCGCTTTCCGAGCTTCGTGTAGGACGTTTGGCCTGGCATTTGTCGGTTTAAAGCAAGCGACTGCTACGCAGTCGAGCGGGAGCAAGCTCCCTCGCCACGGGGCGGTGCTCGGCTTGAAGATTGTGCTTATCCGCATCGTTAGCCGCAGGGGTTGGCCTCTTAGTGTCCGTTGGGATGTGGATAAGTCCTCGTTTCTTCCACTACGAGCTGTTTTGTCATCTGTCTATTTGTAGGAAGTTTCAACCTTCGAGCGAGATCCTTCGTACTTCTATAGGGGACGCGTCTGATTTCAGAAGGACGGTTTCGACAGTAGTCTCTTTGGTCAGAGGTGCGCCGCGTCGAACCATTGGCCGGATCAGTATGTGGCTGGCGCGGTTGGCTACACCGAACGGCGAGGCGATGAGATCCGCATGCCTCCGCCCGATAGCTACGAAATAGGAGGCATACGTTATGTCGAAAACATCGAAAACTGACTGGGAGCGCTTGGCCAAGTTGGATGATGCGGACATCGATACCAGCGATATCCCCGAATTGGATGAGGACTTCTTCCGTCGCGCCGAGCTGCGTGTGCCGGTAAAGCAGGCGGTGACTATTCGCCTTGATGCCGATGTGGTTGAGTGGTTCAAGGGGCAGGGTGCGGGTTATCAAACACGCATCAATCAGCTTCTTCAGCAATACATGCAGGCTCAGCAGGGCCATCATCGGTGAGCAAATCAATGACAACGGGCGACTGAGAAGTCGCCCGTTGTCATTGATTCTGTTAGCGGCGCTCGCAGGTCTTCCGATTCGATCAATCCTCTCGCGTAGCGCTGTGGTTAAGGCAAAACTGGCGACTGCTACGCAGCCGAGCGGGAGCAAGCTCCCTCGCCACGAGATCGCGCTCGACTGGGTTGCTTGGCGCATCAGCTGTGGCAGCAACTATGGGGCTTGGCCTCTTCGTACTTATCATGATGCCGCACCCAATCCATGATCTCGTCTTCATTGCGGCCCTTGGGCGTGAGGTCGAGGTAGTTGTAGGTGCCGACCAGGATGTCCAGGCCGCGGGCGTAGGTGGAGTAGGTGTGGAAGATGTCGCCGGCTTCGTTGCGATAGAAGACGCTGAGGCCTGGGAGTTCGCCTTCGGTGGTGTCGGTTTTTTCGTAGTTGTAGGTGGCTTTTCCGGCGGCGCTGTCTTCGGGTTTGAAGCTGACGCCGAAGTCGTAGTTGAAGTCGCAGCCATGCGATGAAACCCAGTCGAAGGCCCAGCCCATGCGGCGCTTGAAAGGTTGGAATTCGGCGAAGGGGGCGCGGGAGACGGCGACCACGGCGACGTCGTGGTGGGCCAGGTGTTGGTTGGCGCCGTCGATGTGGTCGGACAGGAACGAGCAGCCTTGGCAGCCTTCGGTCCAGCCGGGGCCGAACATGAAGTGGTAGATGATCAGTTGGCTGCGGCCGCCGAACAGGTCGGCGAGGCTCAGTTCGCCGTGGAGGCCTTGGAAGCGGTAGGGTTTGTCGATTTTTACCCAGGGCAGGGCGCGGCGTTCGGCGCTGAGTTTGTCTCGTTCGCGGGTGAAGGCTTTTTCGTGGGCCAGGTGTTCGCGGCGGGCGGCGAGCCATTCTTCACGCGAGACGACCTGATGGTGCTCGATGTTCATGGGGCTTCTCCTCAGGGATGGATTTACCGACGATTGCAACGGTTAGTCGTTTGGCTGGCGGCGGATTCGACAAACCGTTGGTCGGCTTGTGGATAAGGGCGGTCGAAAACCCGGCTGAACGGCGCTGAACCGCTTCGGTCACACGTTAGGTAGGCATCTCTCTCTTAAGCTTTAGAGGATGGACCAGGATGACGACTTATAACTGGGACTTGATCGAACGGTTGCTCCACGAAGTGCAGAACGGCGCCGGCCACAGTTTTACCCCTCGGCCCTACGCGGAGCAGCACGCGGCGGAAAAGGCGGCTCAGGGCGAGGAAATCGAGAACCTCGATCATCTGAAAGCGGTCGCTGGGGAGTACGAAAAATTACTGTTGGAGCGTGGGTATATCGAGCCCCGGCCAGAGGAGGAGGGCGGCAACGGCGAGAATTTTGTGCTGACACCACGCGGCTCGCGGTTGTTGAGCCTGATCGACAGCAGCATTCCAGGCAATGACCATCCGCGCCAGGTGCTGGATGAGCAGGAAGATGCGCTGGATGAGTTTACCTTTGATGATCTGGCTTCGAAGGCGCAGATTGCCTGATGGTCTGCGCTGAACCCTGTGGGAGCGAGCTTGCTCGCGATAGCGGTCTGACATTCAACTGATGTGTTGCCTGTTCAGCCACTATCGCGAGCAAGCTCGCTCCCACATTGGATCTACAGTGGTTTTACGAGCGCGCCGCCTTCAAGCATTTCAGATCACTGAAATCCTTCTTCACCCCATCAATCTTCTGCAACAACCGTTCACGCTGCGCCGGGGTGCTGTTGGCCATCAGGTCCACCAGCAGGCTGCGGGCCTGGGCTTCGGTTTTGTTGTAGGCCTCGCGGTAAGCGGGCGTCCATAGGCTCTCGCGGTTGACCAACAATTGTTCGATGCGTTTCGGGAAGTCCGGGCTGTGGCGCTGGGCGACGGCTTCGCTGAACTGGTTTTGCCAGTGGGCGCGGTTGGCGATCCATTGCTGGTTCTGGTCGCCCAGGGCGGTGGACCAAGCCATCACCCGCTGGCGCTGTGCGTCGTTGATCGGGCCGATCCAGTCGTCGAGGCGTTTCTCCATGCGCTCGGCGCGCTCCTTGATCTGTTGTTCTAAAGTCGGCTTGAGGTATTCACGCTGCCGCTTGCGCTGGTCCTTGACGAACGCGGCGTCCATGTCGGCGACCTGCTCGTCGCTCAGGCCCTGTAATAACTCGATGGCCGAAGGTGTGATCTCCCGGGCGGTCTCGGCGATCGCGGCCTTGGCCTCGCGCGTGCGCTGCTGCAAGGCTTCATCAGTCACCTGGTTGGTCTGCACCATGGTCTTCAGGCGATCGAGCCAATCCAGGTAGCCGGGCAATTGCGTGGTGCAATGCCAGCTCAAGTGCTCCTTGAGGCGATCGTCGAACCAGTCTTTTTGCTGACCGTTGATCTCCAGGTAATCGTTGAGTGTCCAGGGAATGATCAGGTCGAGGTTGCGGTAGGCCAGGCCGACACGGCTGCAAGCGGTGAGTGTCAGCAGCAGGGCGATGAACATGGCGGTGCGTACTAACCAGCGCGACATGAGCGAGTCCTTGCGAAAGCGGAGGTGCTTTGTTTGAGCATGGCAGGCGCGCGGCAGTTCAGCCGATTGAATAAGTAACGCTTAGTAAAAAGGATGGGCCATCTTCAGGGTCAGCAGGCTATCGCATTCGCTGTTGTGGCCGGAGTACGCCGAGCAGCTGCTACCGCTGAGGCTTGAGTCGCTGTAGATCAGGTCCAGGTCGATGCCCCGCCACGGACGGGAAATTTTCAGCGACCAGTCACTGAAACTGCCTACATAACCATCTTCCACCGAGACTGGAGTATTGAGTTGGTGAGTGGTGTATTTGGCGCTGATGCCGATGCCGAAGGGCACGTTGCCACCGAGGTCGGCAAACAGGGTGCTGTTCTGTTTATCCGGGTCGTTGCTCAATGCCGCACCGAAGCGGCTGCCGAGGATGGTCAGGCCGCCGTAGAATTCCTGGCTGTCGAGGGTGTCGACGGTGGGGTAGCTGTAGTGGATCAGGCCGACTTCGTAGCCCAGGGTCTGGTCGAAAGGGTGTTTGAAGCCCATGTAGGAATCGACTTCAAGGTCGGCGGAGTAGCCGGCACTGGGTGACCATTGTCCGACGTACCAGCCACTGTCGTGGCTCAGGTCCAGGCCGCCGTGGAACGAGCCGGTGCTCGACGGTGTGACCAGGCCTTGGGCCATGCTGCGGCTGGGGGTGGTGCCGAGCTTGAGGTCGAAGTCACCGAGCTCGCGCTGGAATACCTGCCCATAGGCAAAGGGGCAAGCGAGCAAGCTGAACGTCAGCAGGACAACAGGAATGCGCATGCTTCACTCCATCAATAGCGAGGAGCAGGGAACCGTAACCAAGCTGGAACGCTTGAGCTAGAGAGGTGCAAGCATACCGGCGAATGTTCGGCAGCGATGGCCGTTCGTCGATTTCTGCGGGAATGGATTTAAGGAGAGGGGTTCCAGCCCAAGCGCTTCGGGATTCAAAGCGCTTTGGGACCAGGTGACGCGGGGGATTACTTCTTGCCCAGGCTGATCTGCTTGGACGGACCGAAGGTCTGGCCGCTGACACCTTTGGCAATCTGCTGGATTTCACCGCCGGACTTGAGGAACGCAGCGATCTGGTCGTTGATCGACTCGCTGGTTTCAACGGCTGGAGCTGGCTTTGCTTTGCTGTTGGATGCTTTTACGCGCATGACGGCCATTAACCTATGGATAATTAATTGGGCCAGGCATCGTACAGGAAATACTTGACAATTGCTTGGCAAATATCCCCTTTGATTATTTTCGGCAAGGCCTGAATATTGACCGATCCATGCCTGTTTATTACCGCTAAGCCACTGTTTTTAAATAACAACCGTGCCTTTTATTCAAAGCTGAAGCGGCACGGCTCGAGCCCTTCGCCGTCTGACGAGTGGCTTTGTCAAGGGCGAAAACCCTTGAAAATCAAGGCCTACGCGGTCAGATCCTTCAACGTCACGAATCGCACCGCAAAACCGGGTAGAATGCCGCCCACGCAATGAGGGTATTTGGAAATGGCTTTAGTCGGGCGCTACAACAGTTTGCAAGTGGTTAAACACACCAACTTCGGTTTATACCTGGACGGCGGCGCGGACGGTGAAATCCTCCTGCCCAACCGTTATATCCCCAAGGATATTCCCAGTGAAGATGAAGACTGGCTCAATGTTTTCATTTATCTGGACAGCGACGACAAACTGATCGCCACCACGGAAAAACCGAAAGTCCAGGTTGGGGAATTCGCCAGCCTGAAAGTGGTTGAAGTCAACAGCATTGGCGTGTTCCTGGACTGGGGCCTGCCGAAGGATCTGCTGCTGCCGTATTCCGAAGAAAAACGCCAGCTGACGGCGGGCGAGTACTGCGTGGTGCACGTCTACCTCGACAAGCACACCCGCCGCATCACCGCCACCGCGCGGTTGGATCGTTATCTGGACAAGACGCCGGCCAACTACACGGCTGGGCAGGAAGTTGATTTGCTGGTTGCCGAAGCTACCGACATGGGCTTCAAGGCGATCATCAATAACAAGCACTGGGGCTTGATCCACAAGAACGAAATCTTCAAGTTCATGCGCGCCGGCAAACAGGAAAAGGGTTTCATCAAGGAGATCCGTCCGGACGGCAAGATCAGCTTGAGTTTGCAGCCGGTGGGTCAGGAAGCGGCCACCAGCCTCAACGCGAAGATCCTCGCCAAGTTGCGTGAAAACAACGGCACGCTGCCGGTCAGCGACAAGAGCGACCCGGTGTTGATCAGCAGTCTGTTTGGCGTGAGCAAGGGCAACTTCAAGAAGGCCATTGGTGCGCTGTACAAGAATGGGCAGATTGTCATTCATGCTGATCGTATTGAGCTGACTTGATCGTTAGGCCGAGCAAACCACCGTTGGCTAGGTCATCCTGTGGCGAGGGGATTTATCCCCGCTGGGCTGCGAAGCAGCCCTGATTCGAACGCCTCGGTGTACCTGCCAGATTGAGTGGTTATTTTTGGGGCTGCTCCGCAGCCCAGCGGGGATAAATCCCCTCGCCACAAATTTTCGCTGTATACAAAACTCCTTGCACCTTAACCATGCACCCGCGCCCCGTTCGTGGGCGTTCTGTTGTGCTCGTTCGGTTTTTACCTGCGCTGAAAAGCGCGGTTTGTCTCGTATCCAGCGCCTATGGCACGCATTCTGCGTAGCAACCCGTATACAAACCACGCCGGCTCCCGTGCGCAGTGTGGTGGACAATCAAACTCGGGGGCACGGCGGCACCCAAAAGGAGCCCCGCAATGTCCGAGCAATTGCCCAACGGCTACAGCCCCCGTCTCTATAACGAAGACCTGGGCCCGCTGCCGCAGAAATGGAATTGGTACAACATCTTCGCGTTCTGGATGAGTGATGTGCACAGCGTCGGCGGCTATGTGTTTGCCGCCAGCCTGTTCGCCCTGGGCCTGGCGAGTTGGCAGGTGCTGATCGCGTTGCTCGGCGGGATTTGCATCGTGCAATTGATCGCCAATCTGGTCGCGAAGCCGAGTCAACAGGCGGCGGTGCCTTATCCGGTCATTTGCAGGCTGGCATTTGGCGTGTTCGGGGCGAATATCCCGGCGGTGATTCGCGGGCTGATCGCGGTGGCCTGGTATGGGATCCAGACGTACCTGGCGTCAAGTGCGCTGATCATCGTAGTCCTGCGGTTTTTTCCTTCGATGGAAGCCTACGCGACACCGCATTTTGCCGGCTTGTCCTACCTGGGCTGGTTCGGTTTCCTCAGCCTGTGGTTCGTCCAGGCATTGGTGTTCTGGACGGGCATGGAGTCGATCCGTCGTTTCATCGATTGGGCTGGGCCGGTGGTGTATGCCGTGATGTTCCTGCTGGCCGGCTGGATCGTCTGGAAGGCCGGTTGGAGCAACATCAGTTTTACCCTGGCGGAAAAATCCTTATCCGGTTGGCAGGCATTCGGCCAAGTGATCGTGGCGACGGCCCTGGTGGTGTCCTACTTTTCGGGTCCGACCTTGAATTTCGGCGATTTCAGTCGGTACTGCCGGAGCATGTCCGACGTACGTCGTGGAAATTTCTGGGGCCTGCCGGTGAATTTCCTGGCGTTCTCCCTGGTGACCGTGGTGATTGTTTCAGGCACGTTGCCGGTGTTTGGAGAAATGCTCCACGACCCGATCGCCACCGTGGCGCGCATCGACAATAACGTCGCCGTCCTGCTGGGCGCTTTCGCCTTCGTCACCGCGACCATCGGCATCAACATCGTCGCCAACTTCGTGTCCCCGGCCTTCGACTTTGCCAACGTCGCGCCGAGCAAGATCAGTTGGCGCGCCGGCGGGATGATTGCGGCGGTGGCCTCGATTTTCATCACGCCGTGGAATCTGTTCAACAACCCTGAAGTGATCCACTACACCCTGGACGTGCTGGCGGCGTTTATCGGCCCGCTGTTTGGCATCCTGCTGGTGGATTACTACCTGATCAAGAAGCAGCAGATCGACGTCGATGCGCTGTTCAACGACGGCCCGACCGGGCGTTATTACTACAGCGGGGGTATCAACTGGACAGCGGTGAAGGCGTTGATCCCGGCGACGCTGATGGGCGTGGCAATCACGTTCACGCCGTTTCTCCAATCGATGGCCAACTTTGCCTGGTTCACCGGCTGCTTCCTCGGCGGTGTGTTGTATTTCGCCTTGGCGCGACGTGAACCTTTCCCACAACTGAACACATCGCTGAACCCGGCCGGCCAGGCCTGATCACCGCAGGACGGTCTGGGCGCAGCGTTCGACCGCGCTTCGGTTTGCGGGCCGCAGCAACAGGCCGCCCGCCAGCACCAGGCCGCTGCCGGCAATGATCAGCGCGGGTTGCAAGCCGCCGCTGAAATGGCTGCTCAGCGCCGCCAGCAACGGTCCGCTGAGCTGGCCGATGGCGAAGCAGGCGGTCAGCAATCCGATGTTGCGCTGGATTGCGTGGGGCGCCAGTTCTCGGGAACGCAACACCATCAATTGCATGCAAGCCAGGAACGGCGTGCCACACAGGATCACGCCCAGCGCCAATCCCGCGCCGCTGCCCAGCAGGCAGGCAAAGACGCCAGCAGCTTGCAGCCACAAGGTCGCCATCAACCAGCGGCTGGTGGTGTTCGGGTTGGGCCGGCGCAGGCTCACCAACAGCACGCCGATGGCTGCGGCCAGGCCGAAGCAAGGCCAGAACAGGTCTGCCTGCCATTGCCCGTGGAACTGTGCGGAAGCCATCTGCGACAGGAAGGTCGCCGGAATGATATAGCCAACGCCATACAAGGCATAAACCACGCAGAGCCGGGCGATGCCGCGGTGGTTGGCCACGGTGGTTGGCGCTGCAACAGTGGCCGTAGGCACGGGTTTCGGCAGGGCCGGCAGGATCACCAGCAACATCAACAGCGCCGCCCCGGCGTATACCAGCCACAAGATGTCGGATGTCTGGCCCAACAGGTTCGAGCCAAGGGCCAACAAGCCTGTCAGAAAAATTCCCAAGCCAGGTCCGGCGAATACCAGTGCGCCCAGCCGTGGTCGCCCCGTCGCCGCAGCCAAGGGTTGGCTCAGCGCAGTAATCATCACCATCACCCAGGCGCTCGCCACGCCCGTGCCGAAGCGCAACGCCAGGTGCGGCCAGAAGCCCCAGGCCCAGAACGACGCCAGGGTTAACAGCACGCACAACCACAGGCCGCCGAGCAACCGTCGCTGCACCTGTTCCGGACGGCGGGCGAACATGGCGTCGAGCGCGCCGAGCAGATAACCGAGGTAGTTGGCAGCGGCGATTAGACCGGCGGCGGTCAAGTCCACCTGACCTTCGCCGATCAAATGAGGTAACTGCGGTGTGAGGGCGAAGCGGCCAATGCCCATGGCCATCATCAGGGCAATGAAGCTGGCGAGCAGGCGAATCAAGGGCGACATGGTCGATCTCCGGCGTCGAGGTGATTGACCGTCAGGCTAGGATCGATTGACTTTCATTAAAAATGAATAATAGTGAGCAACTTGTTCGTTTTTGGAGAAGGTCGTGGAGTTCAGCCAGTTACGTATTTTCCAAGCGGTGGCCGAAGAGGGTTCCATCACTCGGGCCGCCGAGCGTCTGCACCGGGTGCCGTCGAACCTGTCGACCCGGCTCAAGCAGCTGGAAGAGCAGTTGGGCGTGGATCTTTTCCTAAGGGAGCGTCAGCGATTGCAGTTGTCGCCTGCGGGAAAAGTCCTGTTGGACTATGCGACCAAGCTGTTCGCCTTGCATGACGAAGCCCACGCGGCGGTGCAGGGCGGCCAGCCGGCCGGGGATTTTGTCCTGGGCACGATGTACAGCACGGCGGCGACGCATTTGCCGGACCTGCTGGCGGCTTATCACCGGGCTTATCCGGCGGTGAACCTGCAAGTGCAATCGGGACCGAGTGGGGAGTTACTTGAAGGCCTGCTCACCAATCGCCTCGATGCGGCGCTGGTGGACGGCCCGCTGGAGCTGGCGGGGTTGGATGGCGTGCCGTTGTGCGACGAGCGGTTGGTGTTGATCACTGAGACCGATCATCTGCCGGTGCGCAGTGCGCTGGATGTGCAGGGCCGTGCGGTGTTCACTTTCCGGCGTGGCTGTTCCTATCGGATGCGCCTGGAAGCCTGGTTCGCCCACGACCATGCAACCATGGGCCGGGCGATGGAGATCGAGTCATACCAGGGAATGCTGGCCTGTGTGATTGCCGGCTCCGGGGTGGCGCTGATGTCCGAGTCGATGCTCGCCAGCCTGCCGGGGCGCGAACGTGTCATGGTGCATCCGCTGGCCGAGCCGTTTGCCAGTGCGACGACGTGGTTGATGTGGCGCAAAGGCATGGTCGGCGCCAACCTGAACGCCTGGATTGAATTGCAACAACAAGCCTGGCCGCGTGCGCCAATGATCCCGGCGCAATCGGCTTGAACTCACCACCTGGGATTTGGATCAATTCAGTAACAGATCATTGCAATCTGTAACGAGCATTGAACAGGACTTCGGACTATTATCAGTGCGAAGGGGCCACAGAAATCTGCCGCTCGCACCACCTGAGGGGGCACCACGATGAAAGAGAAAATCCAGAACTGGCTTCATGACCTGGGTGTCGCGCTTGGCCTGATCGAGCCGCCCATGCAGCCGATACCGATCCGCACTGACGACGAGCAACGTCGCCGCCAGCCGCGCCGCCGGTAAACCCACCAGGAATTTGGAGAGATCGCAGTTCCGGACCATTTCAATCGAGATGGCCCGGAACTGCGATCTTTTTATTGGCGGCGCGAACACCTGTGGCGAGGGGATTTATCCCCGCTCGACTGCGCAGCAGTCGCAAACAGGGTCAAGAGTATTTTCTGAAAGATAGGAAAGGCTTAAACAGGGCAGCTTCGCAGCCCTGCGGGGATGAATCCCCTCGCCACAAGTGTGTTCGGCTCGATTCAGTTTCGATCAAGCGGCCTTGGCCACCACATTCGACCTTGGCGACAGCAAACTCACCACCACGAAACTCACCAACGCCACGCTCAGGCTGTAATAGATCGGCGTATTCGCGTCCAGCCCATCCTTGAACATGAAGAACAACGCCGTCACGAAGCCCAGCGACATGCTGCTGATCGCGCCTGCGGTGGTCGCGCGTTTCCAGTAGATGGCGCCGATCAACGGAATCAGCATGCCGCCCACCAGCAGGTTGTACGCCAGCGTCAGGGCGCTGATGACATCGCTGACCACCAGGGCGATCACCAGGACCACCCCGCCCAACAGCAAGGTCGCGATGCGGTTTTCATGGACGTCGCCGTTACCGCTTTCACGACCTTGGCGCAGACGCGGCAGGAGATCCTGGACGACGGTGGTGGAGGCCGCCAGCAGTCCCGCCGCTGCGGTGGACATCAGCGCCGCGAGGGCAGCGGCGATGACGAGGCCGCGGATCCCGTTGGGCAAGCTGTGTTGCACCACGCTGGCGAAGGCGTTGTTGACGTTTTCCAGGTCCGGCAGCAACACCTTGGCCGCCATGCCGATCAGCGCACCGGCCAGGCCGTAGAGCACGCAGTACAGGCCGGCGGCGGTACCGGCGACTTTGGCCACGCCTTCGCTGCGGGCGGTGAATACCCGCTGCCAGATGTCCTGGCCGATGAAGATGCCGAAAAAGTAGATCAGGAAGTACGTGACGATGGTGTCCCAGCCAATCGCGGTGAAATCGAAATAGCGCGCCGGCAAGGCCGCCACCATCGCGTCCCAGCCACCGGCGTCACTGATGGACATCGGCATCAGCAAGAACACCAGGCCGATGGTCATGATCAGGAACTGCACGATGTCGGTCAGGGTCAGCGACCACATGCCGCCGATGGTGGAATACAACACCACTACGCCGCCGCCCACCAGGATCGAAACCCAGAAGGGCAGGCCGAACAGCACTTGCATGACCGTGCCGATGGCGATGGTCGACGTGGCGCCGATCATCAGCGCGTAGACCAGCATGATCAGTGCGCTGGCATGGCGCGCGGCCGGGTTGTAGCGGCGCTCCAGCACCTGGGTCACGGTGTAGATCTTGAGCTTGAGCAACGGCTTGGCGAGGAACAGGCTCAGCCCGACGATGCCCAGGCCGATGGCGCCGCACAACCAGAACCCGGAAATGCCATGGACATAGCCCAGGCGCACGGTGCCGATGGTCGATGCGCCGCCGAGCACGGTGGCGGCCATGGTGCCCAGGTAGAAGCCCGGGCCGAGGTTGCGCCCGGCGACGAGGTAGTCGTCACGGGTCTTGGCGCGGCGCATGCCGTACCAGCCGAGGGCGATCATGCCGGTGGCGTAGATGAGAACGACGATTAAATCCAAGGCCATGATGGCGTGTCTCCGATTTGTCTTTTTTATAGGAAGTCGAGATGGCGCCATGGACAGATGGAGTTGTGGCGAGGGGATTTAGCGAAACGTCGCACCGCCCCGCTGGGCTGCGAAGCAGCCCCAAAACAGCCAACTCAATCTATCAGGCACACCGAGATGTCAGGGTTTGGGACCGCTGCGCGCTCCAGCGGGGATAAATCCCCTCGCCACAGGTCCAGCGCTCGGCGAGACAGCATCCTTGCTCCGCGGATCCTGCGGCCCATACACCGCCGCAGGTTCCGGAAACAGCCCCAGCAACGCCAGGTACACCACCGACGCCAGCCCCAGGGTCACCGGCAGGCTGATGTCGATCCCACCGGCCAATTCCCCTAGCGGGCCGACGAATTGCCCAGGCAGGTTGACGAAGCACAGGCCGACCAATGCGCTGGGAATCCACGCTCCCAATCCGCGCCAGTTCCAGCCATGGCTGAACCAGTAGCGCCCGCCGGTTTCGCCGCGGGTGAACACCTGCAGGTCATCCGGGCAGTAGAAGCCACGGCGCACCAGCAGGCCGATGATCATGATCACCATCCACGGCGTGGTGCAGGTGATGATCAGCACGGCGAAGGTCGACACGCTTTGCACCAGGTTCGCCGCGAAGCGACCGATGAAGATGAAGGCGATCGACAGCACGCCTATCAGCAACGTCGCCTTGACCCGCGACAGCAGCCGAGGGAACACGCTGGACATGTCCAACCCGGTGCCGTACAGCGAGGTGGTGCCGGTGGACATGCCGCCGATCACCGCGATCAGGCACACCGGCAGGAAGAACCACCCCGGCGAAACCGCCAGCAGCCCGCCCACGTAGTTGTTGGCCGCGATGTAGTCCGGCGCCTTGATCGCCACGATGGTGGCAGTGGCGAGGCCGAACAGGAACGGGATCAACGTTGCCAGTTGCGCGGCGATCACCGCCAGCATGATCCGGGGCTTGGGCGTGTTGCGTGGGATGTAGCGCGACCAGTCACCGAGGAATGCGCCGAAAGAAATCGGGTTGCTCATTGCGACCAGCGCCGCGCCGATGAAGGCGGCGTAGAAGCCCGGCTGGCCGAGGGCGACCGTGCCGGCAAACTGGCTGTCGAAGCTTGGCGCGAAGGCGAAGATGCCCAGCAGGAACAACAGGCTGGCGGCCCACACGGCGATGCGATTGACCCACAGCATGAAGCGAAAGCCGTAGATGCACACCGTCAACACCAACAGGGCGAACAGACCGTAGGCCAGGCCCAGGCTCAGGTCGGTTTCCGGCACGCCGACCAGCCGCTTGGCGCCGCCGATCAGCGCATCGCCCGAGCTCCATACCGACAGCGAGAAGAACGCGATGGCGGTCAGCAGCGACAGGAATGAACCGACGATGCGCCCGTGCACACCGAAATGCGCACCGGAAGACACCGCGTTGTTGGTGCCGTTGAGCGGACCGAACAGGCCCATCGGCGCGAGGATGATCGAACCGACCAACACGCCCAGGACGATCGCCCAGACCCCGGCCTGGAAGGACAGGCCGAACAGCACCGGGAAACTGCCGAGCACGGCGGTGGCAAAGGTGTTGGCGCCGCCGAAGATCAGTCGAAACAGATCGCCCGGGCCGGCGGTTCGTTCATGGTCCGGGATCTGCTCGACCCCGTTGGTTTCAATCTGCGTAAGGCTTTTATCGTTATTGTTATGCATGATCTGCTCCGATCATCGAGGCGCGTTCATCGTGCGTGAACGTCGCCTGCTTGGCTAAGGGGGTGGCAGCCCTTCCGGCATTGCGGACAAATGTTCATGACAGGCCAGCCATAGGCCTTGTTGTTCTTGGCGAAACACAATGGTTTCGCGCTCCTGGCTAAAGTGAAGCTCCCCTTGCATGCGCAGCTCGGTGGCCACGTCATGGATGAAAATCGCCACGTCCCCTTGCAGGCTGACGAAGGCGTTACTCGATGTGCAGTTCAGCACCTCGAAGCCATCCTCGAACCGCCAGCGATCCCACAACGCCTGGTAGGCATCGCGCGACAGCAACGGCTGATCGAGGGTGTGGAACACGAAACTCGCATCGACCGTGAACGCACCGAAATAGGCGTCGCGGTCATTGCGGGCGAAGGCCGACACCAGTTTTGCGGCGGCCTCGAGTACCTGATCGTAATCGTTCATGGCCGCGCCTCAGCGATGAACCACGCCGGGCAGTACGCAGAGCATCTCGTACAGCAGGTTGGCGCCCAGCAGCGAGGTGTTGCCGGTGGTGTCGTAGGGCGGCGAGACTTCTACCAGATCGCAACCGACCAGGTCGAGGCCCTGGCAGCCACGCACGATTTCGATCGCCTGGATGGTGGTCAGGCCGCCTATTTCCGGGGTGCCGGTGCCTGGCGCCCAGGCCGGGTCGATGCCATCAATGTCGAAGCTCAGGTACACCGGGCCGCCGCCGACTTTTTCACGCACTTCAGCCATCAGTGGGGCCAGGGATTTGTGCCAGCACTCTTCAGCCTGGACCACGCGGAAGCCCTGGTTGCGGCTCCAATTGAAATCCTCGGCGGTGTAGCCCTGGGCGCGCAGGCCGATCTGCACCACGCGGTCGCAATCGAGCAGGCCTTCCTCCACGGCGCGGCGGAAGGTGGTGCCGTGGGCGATTTTCTCGCCGAACATGTGGTCGTTGACATCGGCATGGGCGTCGATGTGCACGAGGCCGACTTTGCCGTGTTTCTTGTGGATCGCCCGCAGGATCGGCAGGGTGATGGTGTGGTCACCGCCGAGGGTCAGCGGGATGACATTGTGTTCGAGGATCTTGTGATACGACTCTTCGATGATCCGTACCGCGTCCAGCAGGTTGAAGGTGTTGATCGCCACGTCACCGATGTCCGCCACCGACAGGGAGTCGAACGGCGCGGCACCGGTGGCCATGTTGTAGGGGCGGATCATCACGGATTCGGCGCGGATCTCGCGGGGGCCGAAACGGGTGCCGGCGCGCAGGGAGGTGCCGATGTCCAGCGGCACGCCGACGAACGCCGCGTCGAGGCCGGCGGCGGTTTGCAAATGGGGGAGTCGCATCATGGTGGCGATGCCGCCGAAGCGCGGCATTTCGTTGCCGCCCAGTGGTTGGTGAAGAATCTTGTCCACGGGTAGGGCCTCATCGTTTGTTTTATTTATCAGGGGCCGATTCTGCGAAAAGCCGTTGCCGCGAAGAATCGCTGGCGGCAAATACTTAGTTCAGATTTTTCTAAACTAATGGCGGGCGGGGCGATAGACTCCGCGTCTGTGCAGTCCTGGGGCAAAAAGCCCCCTGTGGCGAGGGGATTTATCCCCGCTGGGGCGCGAAGCGGCCCTAAACCCTGATATCCCGGTGTATCAG
Organism: Pseudomonas sp. HB05; assembly: GCF_016756915.1. NCBI lineage: Bacteria > Pseudomonadati > Pseudomonadota > Gammaproteobacteria > Pseudomonadales > Pseudomonadaceae > Pseudomonas > Pseudomonas sp. HB05. Next base: position 10,053 of record NZ_JAESPG010000017.1, on the reverse strand, counting down.
GCAGATTGAGTTGACTTTCTTGGGGCTGCTTCGCAGCCCAGCGGGGATAAATCCCCTCGCCACAAGAGCGCTACCAAGCCCTGAGTAATTCGGAGACCCCAATGGCCAACGCTCTACCCGACCTGAAACTGCTGCGCATTTTCGTCAGCGTGGTCCGGCACCAGGGCTTCGCCAACGCCCAGCACGAACTCAACCTTTCCACGTCGGCCATCAGCACCTACATGAGCCAGCTCGAATCGGCCCTGGGCCTGGTGCTCTGTCATCGCGGCCGGGGCGGGTTCAGCCTGACCAGCAAGGGTGAACTGTTCCATCAGGAAACCTTGCGCCTGCTCGGCGAGCTCGAAGGCTTCGAGCAATATGCCGCCGCGCTCAAGGGGGAACTGCGCGGCACGTTGAACCTGGGGGTGATCGACTCCACTGTCAGCGACAAGGCCTTGCCGTTCGCCGAAGCCATCGGTGCCTACAGCCAGGAACATCCGGCGGTGCATCTACACCTGTCGGTCCTGAGCCCCTATGAACTGCAACTCGGCGTCCAGGACAACCGCCTGGACCTGGCCATCGGCGCGTTTTCCACGCGCATGAGCGGGCTGGTCTACATGCCGCTGTATCGCGAGCAGCACTGGTTGTATTGCAGCAACCGTCATCCGCTGTTCACTGAACGGCGCATTCCCGAACAAGTCATCACCCAGCAGCGCATGGTCGGGCGCGGTTACTGGAGCCAGGCCGAATTGGCCCGTCATGGCTTCAAGCACAGCGCGGCGACGGTGGAGAGCATGGAGGCGCAGTTGATCCTGGTACTGTCGGGCGCCTACATCGGTTACCTGCCCGAGCATTACGCCCAGGCCTGGGTCGACAAGGGCGACTTGCGGGTGCTGTTGCCGGCGACGTTTGGTTATCAGGCGCCGTTCTCGATGATCGTGCGCCGTGGCCGCAGCCGCGAGCCGCTGATCCAGACCTTCCGTGATCTGCTCAAAGCTCAACTGAACCAGGCGTGACCATGTCCAGAATCCAATGCCCGCGCTGCCAACGACCGCAAAGCCATTGCCTGTGCCCGTTGATCCCCTGCCTCGACAGTCGTACTCGCGTTCTGCTGTTGCAGCATCCCAGCGAAGTGAACCATGCCTTGAATACTGCCCGACTGGCGGCGTTGGGGCTCAACAATGCCGAGTTGATCGTGGGTGAAGTGTTCGAGGACTTGCCCCGGCTGCTCAACCAACCGGGTTACCGGGCGCGGTTGTTGTTTCCCGCTGACGATGCACAGCCAATCCAGACCTATGGCGCGTCCGATGAGCCGCTGCTGTTGGTCGTGCCCGATGGCACCTGGCGCAAGGCGCGCAAGATCCTGCACCTCAATCCGCTGCTGGCGGCACTGCCGAGGGTAACGTTGGCCGACGGTGGCGTGTCCCGCTACCGCTTGCGCAAGGCGCCAGGGCCGGGGGCGCTGTCGACGGTGGAGGCGATTGTCCAGGCGTTGCAGGTCCTGGAGGCGCCGGTGAGCTTCGAGCCGTTGCTGAGGCCGTTCGAGGCGTTGATCGAGGGGCAGATTGCGGCGATGGGGGAGGAGACGTTCCGGCGTAATCATGCTGGAGAATAGGTGGTGTGGTTGCCGGCCTCATCGCGAGCAAGCTCGCTCCCACAGTTGATCTCCAGTGCACTCAAGGTTAGTGGTCACCACAAATCCAATGTGGGAGCGAGCTTGCTCGCGATGGCGACAGCCCAGACACCGAAGATCCCAGCCAAAGCCTACCGCTCGCGCATCGCCTCGGTCCGTGCTTTCAACACGGGCTTGAGCAGGTAATCCAAGACACTTTTCTCCCCGGTGATGATATCCACCGTCGCCACCATGCCCGGGATGATCAGCAACGGTTTCGCATCCCCACCCAAATGGTTCCTGTCGGTGCGCACCTGGATCAGATAGAAACTGTTGCCCTTGTCATCGGTGATGGTGTCGGCGCCGATCAGTTCGAGCTTGGCGCTGAGTCCGCCATAGATCGTGTAGTCGTAGGCACTGAACTTGACCATGGCTTTCTGGCCTGGATGCAGGAACGCCACGTCTTGCGGTCTGACCTTGGCTTCGATCAGCAGGTTGTCCTCCAGGGGCACGATCTCGATCATGTCGCTGCCGGGCTGGACCACGCCGCCAATGGTGTTGACCTTCAATTGCTTGATCACCCCGTGCACCGGCGAGACCACGGTGGTGCGGGTCACGCGGTCGTCGATGGCGATGCTCGTGGCGGTGATTTTTGACAGCTCGGTGCGTTTCTCGTTGAGGTCTTTCGCGGCATCTGAGCGGAAGGTCTGTTCCGATTCGTCGATCTTGCTCTTGATCTCGTTGATCGCAGATTCGGCCCGAGGGATCGCCAGTGTGGTGGCGTTGAGCGAGCCGCGGATTTCCACCGCGCTGCGCTTGAGCCGCAGGATTTCGACGGGTGAAACCGCCCCGGTGCGCACCAGCGGCGCCGACATGTTCATTTCTTCTTGCAGCAAGGCCAGCGCCGAGCTGAACTGGCCTTGCTTGGAGCGAAACTCTGCGAGTTCCTGGGTTTTCTGCCGCAGCTGTTCGGTCAGCGTCCGCTGCTCGCTGGCCAGGCGTCGCTGGCGTTGTTCATAGAGGGCGCGCTCGTCCTCGGCCACCTGCGGCGCCTTGCCGGTCACTTCGCTGGACAACTGCAAGGGCCGTCCTTCGGCCTCTGCCGACAAGCGTTCGACCTGGGCCATCAACGCATAACGATCCGCCTCGCTCTCGCCTTTGTTCGACAGGAACCGCGTATCGTCCAGGCGCAGCAGGGTGTCGCCCTTGTTTACCATCTGGCCTTCGCGCACGAAAATCTCGGTGACGATGCCGCCCTCCAAGTTCTGGATCACCTGGATCTTGCTCGACGGAATCGCCTTGCCTTCGCCGGTGGTGACTTCCTGCAACACCGCCAGTTTGGCCCAGACCAGCCCGCTGATAATCAGCCCTGCGGCCAGCCACACGGTGACGCGCGACCGGCGCGGCGAGTCCTGCAGCGTCGCGCCGGCGGTTTCCGGCATGAACTCGCTTTCGGCGCTTTTGCTGAAACTGCCGAAGTAGCTTCGAGCGGCTGAATCGGGTGTTTGAGCAGACATGGGGCGGTACCCGTTGGTTAATTGTTATAGATCCGGTGCGAGCTTTTGTGGCGAGGGGATTTATCCCCGCTGGGCTGCGAAGCGGCCCCAAGACAGTTGCCTCAGTCTGTCTGGCACACCGAGGCACATGGTTTTAGGACTGCTGCGCAGCCCAGCGGGGATAAATCCCCTCGCCACAAGGGATATGTGTTGGTATTTAAACCGCCGCTGAGCCCACCCGTCCCTTGCGCAATGCCTCGATCACCGCATCCTTCGGCCCGTCCGCCACGATCCGGCCGTTATCCAGCACCACCAGCCGATCCACCAGGCTGAGCATCGAGGTGCGGTGGGTGACCAGCAGCACGGTCTTGCCCTGTACGTGGGTATGAAGTTTCTGCCGCAGGACGTCTTCGCTGCTGTTGTCCATGGCGCTGGTGGGTTCGTCCAGCAGCAGGATCGGCGGGTCGAGCAACAAGGCCCGGGCCAGCAACACGGCCTGGCGCTGGCCGCCGGACAGCAACTGCCCGCGCTCGCCCACCGGACGATCAAAGCCCTGCGGATGTTGGCGCGCCAGTTCGGTGACACCGGTCAGTTCCGCCACTTCCAGCATGCGTGCGTCGCTGATGTAGCGGGCACCGAGGGTGAGGTTGTCGCGTAGGCTGCCGGCGAGCAGCGGCAGGTCATGGGCGACGTAGCCGATCTGTTGGCGCAAGTCGGCGACGTCCAGTTGCCGCAGGTCCAGGCCGTCCAGCAGTAGCTGGCCTTCCTCCGGCGCATAGAACCCCATCACCAGCCGCGCCAGGGTACTTTTGCCCGAGCCGCTGCGGCCGATGATCCCGACCCGTTCACCCGGCTTGAGGCTGAAACTGACGTTCGCCAGCGCCGGGGTGTTCTGGCCGTTGTAGTGGAAGGTCACGCCGCTCACGTCCAGCGCGCCTTGCAATTGCGTGCGATCAAGGGGCCGCTGCTTGGCATCGCGCTCCTGGGGCAAAGCCATCAGGGCATCGGTGCTGCGCATGGTGAGCTGGGCCTGCTGGTAGCGGGTGATCAGCCCGGCGATCTGGCCCAGCGGCGCGAGGACCCGGCTGCCGAGCATGTAGGTCGCCACCAGCGCACCGACGCTGAGGTTGCCAGCGATGATGCTGTAGACCCCGGCGACAATGGTCGTCATGCCGGCCAGTTGTTGGAGGAACAGCGTGCCGTTGGTCGCCAGCGCCGAAAGGTTGCGCGCGTGGCTGTCGAGGCGGGTGAGGGCGCCGTGGGTGCTTTCCCACTGATGCTGGCGCTCGCTTTCGGCGCTGCAGGCCTTGAGGGTTTCCAGGCCGCCGAGGGTTTCGATCAGCAGGGCCTGGCGTTGGGCGCCCAGGGCCAGGCTTTTCTGCACGGTGTCGCGCAGCCGCGCCTGGATGATCATGGCGAAGACAATGGTGATTGGAAACGCCACTACGGGAATCACCACCAGCCATCCACCCAACAGGCCGATCACCACCAGCATCAGCAGGGCGAAGGGCAGGTCGATCAGACTGGTGAGTGTCACCGCCGTGAGAAATTCTCGCAGACCCTGGAAGTCATGGATGCTCTGGGCAAAGCCGCCGATGGTCACGGGCTTGGCTTTCATCGCCATGCCGGTGATGCGTTCGAACAGGGTCGCCGAGAGAATCACGTCGGTCTTCTTGCCGGCGGTGTCCAGCAGATGGGCCCGCACCACTCGTAGCACCAGTTCGAAACCGGTGCCGATCAGCAGCCCCACGGCCAGCACCCACAGCGTTGATGTGGCCTGGTTTGGCACAACGCGGTCGTAGGTCTGCATGACGAACAGCGGCACCATCAAGCCCAGCAGGTTGATCAGGAAACTCGCCAGGATCGCGTCGCTGTACAACCAGCGCGACAATTTCAAGGTGTCGCGAAACCACGCTTCGACCCGCGGCACCAAGGGCGCGCGCAGGTCTTCGAGTTCGTGACGCGGCCGGGCGAACAAGGCCTGGCCGCTGTAGTCGATGGTCAGCTCTTCACGGCTGACCCATTGTTCGCCGCCATCGGCCTCGCTGGGCAGGATCAGCGCGCGACCGTCCTCGCCCCAGCGCCGCAATATTGCGCAGCGGCCCCCGGCGAGGATCAGCATCACCGGCAGATTCAGCGCCGAGATGTCCGCCAGGTCGCGACGCAACAGCCGCGCCTGCAAACTGGCCCGGGCCGCTGCACGCGGCAGCAGTTCCAGGCTCAAGCGTTGGTGCGCCATAGGAAGCCCGGCGCTGAGGCTGGCGCGACTGACGGTCGCGCCATGGAGTTTGCAGAGGATCAACAAGCCGTCCAGCAAGGGATCATCGAAGTTCGAGCGCGGGTCGGCGCTCGGGGTGGTGGGTTCCATGCTGGTCAAGTCGGTCGCTCCCACGGGATTACTTCAGTTCCGGCAGCCGTGCCTGGTTCTTGACTTCGGTCTGCGCGACCGCATCGGCCGGCAGCACGATCCGTTGCTTGTGCAGCAGCAGGCCCATGTTCGCCAGCACCCGGTACATCGAAAACTCCTCGGTGTAGCGCACCTCGGTGTAGCGACGGTTGGCGTTGTACAGCTCGTTTTCGCTGTCGAGCAGGTCGAGCAGGGTCCGTTGGCCGAGGCCGAATTGATCCTGGTAGGCGGAGCGCACGCGGGCGGTGGTGTCGGCGTATTCACGGGCCGTCGGGGTCTGTTTGCGCGCATTGAGCATGGCGTTCCAGGCCAGGCGCGTGTCTTCGTTGAGCTGGCGCAGGGCGTTGTTGCGGATGTCCATGGCCTGGTTGATCTGGTGCGCGTTGGACGCCAGCCGCGCCTTGTCGCTGCCGCCGCGGAACAGGTTGTAGTTCATTACTACGCCCAGCCGCCAATTGTTGTCGTGACCTTCTTCACCGCCGATGTTGTTGTTGGCGCCCACTGCCGCCTCGGCGTCGAAGCGCGGGTAGAACGGCGATTTCGCCACTTCATATTGGCTTTCGGCGGACTGGATGTCGGCCTGGGCCGATTTCAGGTAAGGGTTGTTATCCACCATGCTTTGCTGGGCTTCGCGCAGTTCGGCAGGGATCTCGCCTTTGGTGGACGGCGGGGTCTCCAACTCATCGGGCATGCGCCCGACCACGCTATAGAAGTTCGCCTCGGCGTCGGCCAGGTCGACCTGGGCGGTGTCGTAGTTGTTTTCCGCCAGGGCCCGACGGGCATTGGACTGATCGGAGTCGGCGGTGCTACCCACCCCGCGCTCGGTGCGCAGGCCGATCTGGTCGTTGACCCGCAGGTGCGCCTGCAAGTTGTTCTTGGCCAGGGTCAGCAGCTCGCGGCGCTTGAGGACTTCCAGGTAGACCTCGATGGTGCGCAGGGCCAGGTCTTGCGCGGTGCCCTGGGCGTAATAGGCCCGGGAATTGACCACGCCCTGGGTGCGTTCGACTTCATTGGCGGTGTTGAATCCGTCGAAGATCATCTGCCGCAGGCGCAGCTCCGACTGGGTGTAGGTCAGGATGTTCGTGTGATGGTTGCCCAGCGCCCGGGTATTGGTGTTGTCGCTGTAGCCGCGACCATATCCGGCGTTCAGATCCACTGACGGATAAAAGCCCCCTCTTGCCACTTTGACGTCTTCATTGGCCGACAGGCGGCTGTCCACCCGTTGCGCCAATTCGGGGTGCGTCGCGATGGTGCTCTGGATGGCTTCGGTCAACGACATCGCCTGCGCCTGAGAAGAACAGGCCATGGCCAGCAAAACCGCGCTGCAGAGGGGTGTAAGAACGCGCATGGGGTGTATCTCCTGAGGTCTGTTGTGCTTCGTTGTCGCCAGAAAATTGACGTTTAAAAGATCAAAACCGTTTCAACCTTGTAACAACACAGCTAAGAACATCCTGTGGAAAACCTAAGAAGAATTTCTCATAACGCTTATTTCGAAAAAAACTTATGTCGTTAAAAAAAACCGGCACATTGTTCAGAGCAAGAGCCTTTGTATATACGGGTTCTGACGGTTTTAAGACGTCAATAAAAAGTTCCATTCAAATTTTGAAACGACGTGAAGAACAGCAAAAAAGTTGAAAAACGGGGCGGTTCAGGGTGACGGTTTTTTGTCGTTATGGCGAAGCGCTAGCGTCGCCAGGCCCCGTGAAAGCTGGCAGATTTTCCAGATTCTGACGGTCGACTTGAGCGTGACTTCTTCACCCAGACAGATGCCGACCACGGGTTGGCAACGGAGGGAATGCACATGGCAGCGCTCATCGGTACCGTCAGCAAGGTGGTAGGGCAGGTTTTCGCGGAGGCCGCCGGTGGGGTGCGACGCCCATTGGTCGAAGGTGATCGTTTGTATGCCGGCGAACACTTGGTCACCGGGGCCGAAGGCGCAGTGGCCGTGCATTTACAGAACGGCCACGAATTGACGTTGGGGCGCGGCAGCGACCTGACCCTGACCCCGCAATTGCTGGCTAACCAGGCGCCGCATGTCGACACGCCTGAAACCGCAGCGCCGAGCGACGCGCAACTGACCGATGTGCAAAAGCTGCAGCAAGCCATCGCCGCCGGCGCCGACCCGACCCAGGCGGGCGAAGCCACCGCGGCGGGGCCCGGCAACGCAAGCGCGGCGGGAGCCTTGGGTGGCGGTCACAGCTTTGTGTTGCTGGAGGAAGTCGGTGGACAAGTCGACCCGCAGATCGGCTTTCCCACGGCGGGGTTCAATGGGATTCCGGAGTTTCCCCAGCTGGAATTGGCGGCCGATCCGGATAGTAATAACGACGGCATCGTCCCCCCCGTAACGCCCGAGACCCCGGACAACCCTGTCACCCTGGATGGCCTGACCGTGGACGGCGGCGAACTGACCGCCAACGAAGCCAACCTCGCCGACGGTACCGCCAGCAATCCAGGCGCGCTGGTGCAAAGCGGTACGTTCACGGTTTCTGCGCCCGACGGGCTGAGCAGCCTGAGCATCGGTGGTGTCAATGTGATTACCGGCGGCGTGCCCGCAGGTTTCCCACAATCCGTCACCTCGCCCTTGGGCAATACCCTGACCGTCACAGGCTATGACCCGGCCACTGGCGTCGTCAGCTACAGCTACACCTTGAACGACAACGAAACCCATCCGGCGGGTGGCGGTGCCAACAGCATCAGCGAGCAATTCCCTGTGGTGGCCGTCGACACCGATGGCGACACCGCCAACGGAACCTTGGACGTCAACATTACCGACGACGTGCCCCAGGCGATCGACGACAGCCACGCCAGCACCGCATCGGAAACCCTTGTCACGCTCACGGGCAATGTCTTGCCCAACGACCACCAGGGCGCTGACCGAATTCCCACCGGCCCCGACAGCGGGCCGATCATTGGCGGCACCTTCACCGGCACTTACGGGACCCTGGTCCTCAATCCCAACGGCACCTACACCTACACGCTGAACACCAGCGATCCGCAATTCGTCGCGTTGCACGGCGGCGGCAACGGCACCGAAACCTTCACCTACACCCTGACCGACGCCGACGGCGACACCAGCACCGCCAGCCTGGTGCTGCAAGTCCACAACAACGACGATCCAGTGATCATCAGCGGCCTCGACACCGAAGGCGGTGAGCTGACGCTGCAGGAGAAAAACCTCAGCGACGGCAGCAGCCCGGACGCTCCGTCACTGACCCAAAGCGGCACCTTCACCGTGACCGCGCTGGACGGTGTGCAGACCCTCAGCGTCGGCGGCATCACCGTGGTCAGCGGTGGCGTGGCCGCCGGCTTCCCGCAATCGATCACCACCGCGCTGGGCAACACTTTGACCGTGACCGGCTTCAACGCCGCGACGGGCGTGGTCAGCTACAGCTACACCTTGCTGGACAACGAAGCCCATCCGAATGCGAACGGCGCGAATAGCCTGGGCGAGCAATTCTCCGTGGTCGTCACGGACGATAACGGCACCACCGCCACGGGCAATCTGGACGTGAACATCGTCGATGACCTGCCCAAGGCCGTGGACGACAGCAACGCCAGCACCGCCTCGGAAAGCAACCTGACCCTGACCGGCAGCGTGCTGACCAACGACACCCAAGGCGCCGATCACTTGGCGTCCGGCCCGATTACCCCCGGCACCTTCACCGGTACCTACGGCACGCTGGTGCTCAACGCCGACGGTTCCTACACCTACACGCTCAATACCTCCGACGCCGATTTCAAAGGCCTGCACGGCGGCGGCAATGGCACCGAAACCTTCGCCTACACCCTGACCGACGCCGACGGCGACACCAGCACCGCCAGCCTGGTGCTGCAAGTCCACAACAACGACGATCCAGTGATCATCAGCGGCCTCGACACCGAAGGCGGTGAGCTGACGCTGCAGGAGAAAAACCTCAGCGACGGCAGCAGCCCGGACGCTCCGTCACTGACCCAAAGCGGCACCTTCACCGTGACCGCGCTGGACGGTGTGCAGACCCTCAGCGTCGGCGGCATCACCGTGGTCAGCGGTGGCGTGGCCGCCGGCTTCCCGCAATCGATCACCACCGCGCTGGGCAACACTTTGACCGTGACCGGCTTCAACGCCGCGACGGGCGTGGTCAGCTACAGCTACACCTTGCTGGACAACGAAGCCCATCCGAATGCGAACGGCGCGAATAGCCTGGGCGAGCAATTCTCCGTGGTCGTCACGGACGATAACGGCACCACCGCCACGGGCAATCTGGACGTGAACATCGTCGATGACCTGCCCAAGGCCGTGGACGACAGCAACGCCAGCACCGCCTCGGAAAGCAACCTGACCCTGACCGGCAGCGTGCTGACCAACGACACCCAAGGCGCCGATCACTTGGCGTCCGGCCCGATTACCCCCGGCACCTTCACCGGTACCTACGGCACGCTGGTGCTCAACGCCGACGGTTCCTACACCTACACGCTCAATACCTCCGACGCCGATTTCAAAGGCCTGCACGGCGGCGGCAATGGCACCGAAACCTTCGCCTACACCCTGACCGACGCCGACGGCGACACCAGCACCGCCA
>NZ_JAESPG010000016.1:0-179236 GCF_016756915.1 Pseudomonas sp. HB05 | reverse complement strand
TCGCTTCGCTCGGCAGCTCCTACGGTGCAGTTCGGCGCACAGCAAGTTCTCTCGCCACAAGGGCAAACAGTGATCGATCCGCAGTTGCCTAAAGCCCCTCCCGAACCGCCCCGCGAATCCCCTCCAGCAACATCGTAAACGCCGGATTGTCATTGTCCTCCCGCCATACCAGGTGCAGCTCACTCTGCACCCCTTCACCCAAATCGATCTCACGAAACACCACCTGCCGGAACACAACGCTGGTCGCGCAACGCGGCACCAGCGCCAGGCCCATGCCGGCGTTGACCAGCGCCAGGATGGTCAGCGAGGAGCCGAGCCATTGCACGAACTGCGGGGCGACCCGGGCCGAGCGGAGCATGCCGGTGAGCAGTTCGTTGAAAGGCGGGTAGGCGGAATGGGAGTACATCAGGAACGGCTGTCCATCCAGGTCCTGCACGCTGACGGTCTCGGCGTCGGCCAGTGGATGACCGGCAGGCACCGCCAGGACAAACGGTTCGCGCACCAGGCATTCGGTGGCGTAGCCGGTTTCCAGCAGGGGCGAGCGGACGATGCCCAGGTCGATGCGTCGGGCGCGCAGGGCTTCGTGTTGTTGGTAGGTGTTCATCTCTGACAGGACGATCTTTACCTGCGGTTGCTTGAGCCGCGCCTCGGCGATGACCTTGGGCAGGAATTCATACACCGCGCTGCCGACGAAGCTGATGGTGACCGAGCCGATGTCACCCTGGGCAAAGCGCTTGGCGGCCACGGCGGCCTGCTGCGCCTGTTGCAGCAGGTTCTGCGCCTCGATGAAAAACGCCCGTCCGGCGGCAGTGAGGGCGACGCTGCGAGTGCTGCGGGTGAACAGTTCGACCCCCAAGTGATGCTCCAGCAATTGGATCTGCCGGCTCAACGGTGGCTGGGTCATGTTCAGGCGTTCGGCGGCGCGACGGAAGTTGAGTTCCGTCGCCACGGTGGTGAAGCAGCGAAGTTGGGCCAATTCAAACATTGATTCAATCTCGGTATCAATCAAGTGCCAAGTTAGATTAGACGGGAACAATCGGCGGCGTCCATCATCGGGTCGTTCCTTACAAACAATCCCCACAAAAACAAGATCGGGAGGCCCGCTGTGAATCACGTACCGGACTCGACCCTGGCCCTCGCGGCGGCCAAGGTCAAACGTCACGTCCTGCCGTTGGTGGTGGTGATGTTCATCGTCAATTACATCGACCGCGTCAACATCGGCTTCGTCCGCAGCCACCTGGAGACCGACCTGGGTATCGGCGCCGCCGCCTATGGCCTGGGTGCCGGGTTGTTCTTCGTTGGCTACGCGCTGTTCGAAGTGCCATCGAACATGCTGCTGCAGCGCTACGGCGCCCGGGCCTGGCTGACCCGCATCATGTTCACTTGGGGCGCGGCCGCGATGGCGATGGCGTTCGTGCGGGGTGAAACCAGTTTCTACGTACTGCGCTTCATCCTTGGCGCGGCGGAGGCGGGATTCTTTCCAGGCGTCATCTACTACTTCACCCAATGGTTGCCGGCCAGCGAGCGCGGCAAAGCGATGGCGATTTTCCTCAGCGGTTCGGCCATTGCCTCGGTGATCTCCGGGCCGGTGACCGGCGCCTTGTTGAACGTCAGCGGGCTGGGCCTGCATGGCTGGCAATGGATGTTCCTGATTGAAGGCGGCGCGTCCATCGTGTTATGCGGGTTTGTCTGGTGCTGGCTGCAATCGCATCCCAGCCAGGCCAAGTGGCTGACAGCGGAAGAAAAAACCGTTCTGATCGCGACCATCGCCGAAGAGCAGCGAGCGCGCGAAGCCGCCCAGGTGATCAAGCCATCCATGTTCAAGTTGCTGGCTGACCGGCAGATCGCGCTGTTCTGCTTCATCTATTTCTCCATCGCCCTGACCATTTATGGCGCCACGTTCTGGCTGCCGAGCATGATCAAGAAGATGGGCAACCTGGGGGATTTCCAGGTCGGTTTGCTCAATTCCATTCCGTGGATCATCTCCATCGTTGCGATGTATGGGTTCGCGGCCCTCGCAAGCAAATGGAAATTCCAGCAGGCCTGGGTCGCGGTGACGCTGGTGATCGCCGCGTTCGGCATGTTCATTTCCACCACGGGCGGGCCGATCTTCGCCTTCGTCGCCATCTGTTTCGCGGCGATCGGTTTCAAGGCCGCCTCGGCACTGTTCTGGCCGATTCCCCAAGGCTACCTCGACGCCCGCATCGCGGCGGCGGTGATCGCCCTGATCAATTCCATCGGCAACCTCGGCGGTTTCGTCGCGCCGACGGCCTTCGGGTTCCTGGAGCAGACCACCGGGTCCATCGAGGGCGGCTTGTATGGGTTGGCGATCACCTCCCTGGTCGCCGCTGTCGTGATCTTTTTTGCCCGCACCCAACCGGGGCGCGGCACACCGGATTCACCTTCCGGCCTGCCGGAAAAAAAACCAACCTTGAACCCTGGCCCATCGGGAGCCGCTGCATGAAAATCAAACGCGTCACCGTGACCCCCATTGCTTTTCGCGATCCACCGCTGCTTAACGCCAGTGGCATCCATGAGCCCTTTGCGCTGCGCTCGATCATCGAGATCGAAAGCGACAACGGCTACATCGGCCTCGGCGAGAGCTACGGCGATGCGCCGGCCCTGGCGATCCAGCAGCAGGTCCAGGACCAATTGATCGGCATGGATCCGTTCAACCTCAACCAATTGCGGGCCATCGTCCAGGCCACCGTTGCGGCCCATAAACCGGCCAGCGTTGCGGGGGCGGAATTGGCGCCGGGCTCCCATGCGAGCAAAGCTGTCAGCAATGCCTATTCGGCGTTCGAGGTGGCCTGCCTGGACCTGCAAGCGCATTACCTGAACGTGCCGCTGGTAGATCTGCTGGGCGGTGCGATTCGCGATGAAGTGCCGTTCAGCGCCTATCTGTTTTTCAAGTACGCCGAGCACATCGATTCGCCATACCCGGCGGACAGTTGGGGCGAAGCGCTGAACGAACAACAGATCGTCGCCCAGGCGCGGCGGATGATCGAGGAGTACGGGTTCAAGAGCATCAAGCTCAAGGCCGGCGCCCTGGAGCCGGAGCATGAAGTCGCTTGCATCAAGGCGCTGAAGCAGGCGTTCCCCGGGCTGCCGCTGCGCATTGATCCCAATGGCAACTGGTCGCTGGAGACCTCGATCCGCATGGCCGAGTTGCTGGGGGACGACTTGCAGTACTACGAAGACCCGACACCTGGGTTGGAAGGGATGGCCGAGCTGCACAAACGCACCGGGCTGCCGCTGGCGACCAACATGGTGGTCACCGATTTCGACGAGTTCCGCCGCAGCGTGGCCCAGGACAGCGTGCAGATTGTCCTGGCCGACCACCATTACTGGGGCGGACTGCGGGACACCCAGGTGCTGGCGAAGATGTGCGACACCTTTGGCCTGGGGGTGTCGATGCATTCCAATTCGCACCTGGGCATCAGCCTCATGGCCATGGCCCACGTCGCGGCCTCGGTGCCGAACCTGGATTACGCCTGCGACACCCATTACCCGTGGCAGGAACCGGATGAAGAGGTGATCAAGGGCGGCAAGCTGCCGTTTGTCGACGGCTGCGTGAAGATCACCCGGGCGCCGGGCCTTGGCCTGGAATTGGACCGGGATCAACTGGGCAAGCTGCATGAACAGTTCCTCAGTTGCGGCATTCGCCAGCGTGATGACGTGCGGCAGATGCGGCGGTATAAGCCGGATTGGAAGACCGTCAAGCCGAGGTTCTGACCCGAAGGCGAGGGGCCTGCTGCGCCCGAGGCGTCGGACCGGGCCAGCGGGAGCAAGCTCCCTCGCCACGGGATCACCTCGTATTCGGGAACGAAGTCGTACTCTGCTTTTGTGGCGAGGGAGCTTGCTCCCGCTGGGCTGCGCAGCAGCCCCAAACCAGACGACTCGGTGCCACTGCCCAACGAGTTGATCCTCCCAACCCACCCACCGGCCCACACCCAAAGTACCGCGCCCGGCGGCATCGGGGTCTTACGCCAAAACTGCCGCGCCGACCCTGCGCTGCCAAAGCAGCCGCCAATCACCCCCAAGGCAGCGTATGACGCGCCCTGGCGCCTTTCGATAATCGCCTCCGACATCCCGTCCCCTGTTGCGGAGCGCGCCATGCACAACAATAAAAATACCTGCCTGCGTTTTTTGCCTGCGGTCATCGCCGGCCTCTCGACCCTCGGCTCGATGCCCTGGGCCCACGCCGAAATCATGCTGTACGACAAGGACCAGACGACCTTTTCCACCGACGGCTACATCAACGCCTTCTACGTCAACAGCGACGTGGACCGCGCCGGGGACCAGTTCGACCGGCGCCAGGCGCGGGTCAAGATGGGGTTCTTGCCCAATTACCTGGGCTTCAACATGGGCAAGCAGGTCGATGACCTGAAGCTCGGCGCCCGTGCCTCGTTCTGGGTGACCATCAACGACAGTGAAACCAACGGCACCGATACCGCCATCGATGTGCGGCAGTTCTACGGCACCGTCGCCAACCCGGAGTGGGGCGAGGTGCTGATCGGCAAGGACTTTGGCCTGTTCGCCCGTTCCAACATCCTGCTCGACGAGCTGCTCGCCGGTTACGGCCAGGTCAGTGACACCCTGGGCCTGGTGGACGGTGGCGGCGTGTCGTTCGGCAATATCGGCAGCGGTTATCCGTACCCGTTCCCGACGTCACAGATCACCTATCGCACCCCGGTGATGGAAGGGCTGCGCGTGGCGGTGGGCATCATGGACCCGGTGGACACCAACGACAGCAGCGCCACCGGCAAGGCCTACCAGGAAAACCCACGCACCGAGAGCGAGATCACTTACCAATTCGACTTGGCCGGGGCGAAGATCTACAGCTGGCTCAACGGCAGCTACCAGACCTCCGACAACACCGATTCCAACGTCGAGTCGGTGACGTCCAAAGGCCTGGGTTATGGGGTGCAGGCGAAGATGGGCGGGCTGTCGCTCACCGGCTCGGGGTTCCAGGCCAAGGGCATCAACCCGTTCTTCACCAACAATGCCGGCGAAGCCACCTTGCGCAATGTCGACAGCAAGGGCTACCTGCTGCAGGGCTCCTACAAACTGGGCAAAAATCGTTTGGCGTTGTCCTACGGCAAGACCGAGGACGACGGCAACGGCGTGGTCGGCAGCGGCGCCGATTACGAGACGCGCGGTATCGCGTTGTTCCATGACATCAATGACAACCTCAAGCTCGTGGCCGAATACAACCAGTTCGAAATCGATGGCCATGACACCAGCGCGCAGAACGAAGACACCGACACCTTTGCGGTGGGGGCGGTGTTGACCTGGTAATCCGATCGATCGGGTTGCAATGACCCCTGTGGCGAGGGGATTTAGCGAAATGTCGCACCGCCCCGCTGGGGCGCGAAGCGGCCCTAATCCCTGATTACTCGGTTCCACACAAAGGTCCGGGGGCTGCTGCGCAGCCCAGCGGGGATAAATCCCCTCGCCACAAAAGCGGTCTCGAACATGTCTTAGGTTTTCGTGGCGGCCCCGACCGTGCGCATCGCGGCCGGGGCCGTCACGGTTCTCCTCCCATGGAAGTGCCCACCCGCTACCCAAGTAGCATTCGTGGGCAGGGCGCGGATTCGTACACTCAAGGCTCTATCACGCACCGTCGGAGGCGCAGATGCAGCAGGCCCAGAGCGAGGGTGTGGTCAGCGCCATGTCCCAGGCAACGGACGTCGAACAAGTGGCCCAGGAACTGGCGCGACAGTTGTTGCACCCCTACCTGGGGTTCGTGCTGTTTTTCTGTTCCGCCGAATACCATTTGCCAGACCTCGCCCAGGCGTTGTCCCGGAGCTTTGGCGGGATTCGCCTGGTGGGCTGCACCAGCGCCGGGGAAATCACCCCGCAAGGCTACGGCCGCAATTGCGTGACGGCGGTGGGTTTCGACCACCGGCATTTCTCCATCGCCGCCGAACTGATCGGCGAGATGGAGCACTTCAGCCTGATCGACGCCCAGCAGATGGTCGAGCGGCTGGCGAGCGGTTGTCGCAGCAACGCCTTGGCGCCAATCAAGGGTCACAGTTTCGCCTTGACCCTGCTGGACGGCCTGTCCAGCCGTGAGGAAATGGTGCTGGCAGCCTTGAGCGCCGCCCTGGGGGACATCCCGCATTTCGGCGGTTCGGCCGGCGATGACAACTACCTGACCCACACCCACGTTTACTTTGAAGGCCAGTTCCACAGCGGCGCAGCGGTGGTAGTGCTGATCAATACCTGGCTGGAATTCGAGGTGTTCACCACCCACCACATCCTGCCCCGGCAAGAGAAACTGGTGGTGACCGGCGCCGACAGCGCCTCGCGGCGGGTCTACGAACTCAACGCCGAGCCTGCCGCGGAGGAATACGCGCGGCACATCGGCGTCCCGGTGAGTGCCCTGGACTATCGGGTATTCGCCGCGCACCCCTTGGCGGTGCGGATCAACGACCAGTACTACGTCCGAGCGATCCAGCAGGTCCATCCGGACCTGAGCCTGAGTTTTTATTGTGCGGTGGAGAACGGCATCGTCCTGACCGCCATGGATCCGGGGCCGTTGCTGCACAACCTGCAAGACCTGTTCGACGGCTTGCAGGCGCGCCTCGGCGATCTGTTGCTGACCATCGGCTGCGACTGTTTCCTGCGGCGCCTGGAGTTGGAAGGGCGCGACGGCCTGGAGCAGATCGGCCAATTTTTGCGTGAACATCGGGTGATGGGGTTCAACACCTATGGAGAACAGTTCAATGGCATGCACATCAACCAGACGTTCACCGGAGTTGCCATTGCCCGCCATCGCGTCCCCGGCCATCGCTGAGCTGCAGGCGCAGCTCGCCGCCCTGCAGCATGAAAACCACAAGCTGCGGCGCATCAACGACGCACTGATCGAACGGGTGGAATCCGGCGTGACCCGCGGCAACGACCCGTATGCCGCGTTCCAGCATTCGGTGGTGCTGGCCGAACAGGTGCGCGAGCGCACCGATGCCCTGAACCAGGCCATGGCCGAGCTCAAGGCCGGCAATCATTTGCTCGGCGAAGCACGGTTGCGGGCGGAAACGGCCCATCGGCACTTGATCGATGCGATCGAAAGCATTTCCGATGCATTCGTGCTATTCGACGAGCAGCAACGCATCGTTCTGTTCAACAGCCGTTTCAAGGCGTTCTGGGCCCACAGCCGCGTGCGGATCATTGCGGGGATGCGCCTTGGCGAGGTCAAGCGGTTGATGACCGCCAATGGTTTGTTCAGCGAAGAAACCCGCGGCCAGCCAGACGAGCCGGTGCTGTATCGTTTGCAGAACGGGCGTTGGCTGCAGGTCAGCGAACGGCCGACCCAGGAAGGCGGGCGTGTGATCCTGTTCACCGACATCACCGACGTCAAACTCAGCGAAACCGTGCGCCGCGAACAGGCCGTCGCGCAGAAATCCCATCTGTTGCAGCGCGCCGTGGACAACCTGTCCCAGGGCGTGGCGATGGTCAACGCCCAAGGTGTACTGGAACTGTGGAACCGGCGCTTCCTGGAGCTCAGCGGCCTGGCGCCGGTGGCGGCCCATCGGCTGTTCAACGAAGTGATCGCCGACAGCGAACTGCAACTGCTGACGCCGGCCAGTCGCGACGGAAGTGGCCGGCGGATTCAGGAGTGCGAGCAGCGCCTCTCTGATGGCCGCGTCCTGGAGATCCGCACCCATCCGCTGCCCACCGGTGGCTACGTCAACACCTTCACCGACATCACCGAGCGTTACCAGCACGCCGAGGCGTTGAGCGAGAGCGAGCGCTGGATCCGCCTGATCACCGACCACGTGCCGGCGTTGATCGCCTACCTCAATGCCGACCTGGTCTATGAGTTCACCAACAAGGTCTACGAGCAATGGTATTGCTGGCCCCGCGGCGTGATGCTCGGCCAGAGCCTGCGCGAAGCCCACAGCGAACAGCATTACCAGCGCCTGGAAACCTACGTGGCCCGGGCGTTGGCTGGCGAGAGTGTGACCTTCGAATTCGCCGAGACCAACATCAACAACCAGGAGCGCTACATGTTGCGCTCCTACGTCCCCAACCGGCTGGCCAACGGCGAAGTGGTGGGCATCTTCGTGCTGATCCGCGACATCACCGAACGCCGTCGCACCGCCGAGGCGTTGCACCAGGCTTATCAGAACCTGGAGCAGCGGGTGCAGGAGCGCACCGCAGAACTGACGACCCTCAACGACCAGTTGCTACGGGAAATCGACGAGCGCAGCCGGGTGGAACTGCGCCTGCGCGAAGCCAAGCGTGAAGCCGAGCGGGCCAACCTGTCGAAAACCAAATTCCTCGCGGCGGTGAGCCATGACCTGTTGCAACCATTGAACGCGGCGCGGCTGTTCACCAGCGCCTTGCTCGAACGCCGCGAGCCAGTGGCGAACGCGCAACTGGTGCGCAACGTCAGCAATTCCCTGCAGGACGTGGAAAATCTGTTGGGCACGCTGGTGGATATTTCCAAGCTCGATGCCGGTGTGATCAAGGCCGATGTCGCGCCGTTCGCCTTGTGCGAATTGCTCGACAACCTGGCAGCCGAATATCGCCAAGTGGCTCGCAGCGAGGGGCTGGAGTTGCGATTCATACCTTGCTCGGTGCTGGTGCGCAGCGACATCCAACTGTTGGCGCGGATCCTGCGCAACCTGCTGAGCAACGCGCTGCGCTACACCCCGAACGGGCGAGTACTGTTGGGATGCCGGCGCCACGGCAATCGTGTCTCGATCGAAGTGTGGGACTCCGGCATCGGCATCGCCCAGGATCGCCTGGAGGAGATTTTCCAAGAGTTCAAGCGCGGTGACGTCCAGCGTCCGGACCAGGATCGTGGCTTGGGCCTGGGGTTGGCGATTGTCGAGAAGATCGCCGGGATCCTCGGGCATCGCATCCAGGTGCGTTCATGGCCGGGCAAAGGCTCGGTATTCGCCATCGAAGTCCCCCTCAGCGCCACCGCGCCCAAGCCGCTGCCGTGCCTGGACATGAGCGAACCGATGCTCGAACGCCTGCGTGGCGCGCGGATCTGGGTACTGGATAACGACGCGGCGATCTGCGCAGGCATGCGCACTTTGCTGGAAGGTTGGGGCTGCCGGGTAGTGACGGCATTGTCGGAACAGGACCTCGCGCGGCAGGTGGAGGATTATCGTGCCGACGCGGACCTGTTGATTGCCGACTACCACCTGGATCACGACCAGAACGGCGTGGACGCCGTGGCGCGGATCAACGCCTGCCGAACCTCACCGATTCCCGCGATGATGATCACGGCCAATTACAGCAACGAACTCAAGCAGCAGATCCGCGAGCTTGGCCACACGCTGATGCACAAGCCGGTGCGGCCAATGAAGTTGAAGATTGCGATGAGTCACTTGCTGGGCCAAACAACCAGCCGATAAGTCGAACCGCTTTTGTGGCGAGGGGATTCATCCCCGCTGGGGCGCGAAGCGGCCCTAATTCCGGATTACTCGGTTCCACAGAAAGATCCAGGGGGCTGCTTCGCAGCCCAGCGGGGATAAATCCCCTCGCCACAGTTGATCTCTTTTCGCCACGGAGCGCGGGTAGCCAGCTACCGGCGCAAGTACGCCCCGAAATCAATATCCCCCGCACTGAGAATCGCCTGCACCCGGTTATGCACGTTGAGCTTGCGCAGGATCGCCGAGACGTGGGCCTTGACCGTGGTTTCGGCGATGTCCAGCGTGTAGGCGATCTGCTTGTTCGATTCGCCCTTGGTCATGCGTTCGAGCACCAGCAGTTGCTTGCGCGTCAGGGCCTGGAGCAGTTCGGGCGGGAACGCCGGGGTTTCGTTCAGGCGCCGGCCCGTCGGGCTCTTCTGGGTGCGGATGATGTCAGGCGGCAGGTACACGTTGCCATTGAGGATCTGCTCGATGGCGTCGGTCATTTGCGAGCGCGGCGAAGACTTGGTGATGAAGCCCACCGCGCCATAGGTGATGGCCTGCAGGACGATCTGCTTGTCCTGCTCGGCGGAAACGATCACCACCGGGATGGTCGGCGCCTCGTTGCGCAGGTTGATCAGGCCATTGAGGCCGTGCATGCCGGGCATGTTCAGGTCCAGCAGGATCAGGTCCAGGTCGTCGTGTTCGCGGGTCAGCGCCAGGGCGCTGTCCAGGTCGGCGGTTTCCATCACCTCGCTGCCGGCGAAACCGTCGCTGATGACGTTGTGGATGGCTTCGCGAAACAGTGGGTGATCGTCGGCTATCAGGATTTTATACATGGCCATTCACCTCGTTATTGTCGTGTTGGGGCAGTTGCACGCAGGTCGCTCACATCAGGGAAAAGGTTCGGGGCGGGCGGCTTGCAGGGGCAGGTTGGCCGCCTCCCAGGCGTCGAGGCCGTCGCGGTACCAGTACAAATGGTTATAGCCCATGGTCGCGGCGCGTTTTACCGCGTTCCAGCTCAACCAGCAATCGGAGCGGCAGTAAAAGACCAATGGTTGATCCAGGCGTTCGGCGGTGGCTTTGCGCAGGTGGAAAGTAAAGTAGTCCTGCCAGGTCGGATCCAGCTCGCCATCGCCCGTGTTGGCCAGCCACAGGCTGCCGGGAAGGTTGGCGTGGGGCTCGGTGTCGATGAACTGTCCCTGGACCCACGGGCGACGGTAAACGTCGATCAGTACCGGGGCAGGTGTCTGCCCGAGCAGGCGCTGCAAGGATTCGGTGTCGAGGGTTTGCGCGCCGTCGGCGGAGGCGGGCGTCGGGCTGCGGTACTGCGTGATGCGGTAGCCCTGCGGGGAAAACAGCGCGGTGTCGGCCTGGGCGACATTCAGCGCCAGGCCCAGCAAGACGATCGCCAGCAAACGGGGCATGGGATTTATCCTTTTTGTTATGCGCCCATTACATGCCAGGGTCGAGGTCTTGTGAATGCGACCATAGACAGGAAAACCGCTACTAAAGTAGTAATTTTCATCACGAATCACACCAATCCCCTGTGGGAGCGGGCTTGCTCGCGATGGCGGTGATTCAGTCAGCATTGATGTGTCTGGTCCACCGCCTTCGCGAGCAAGCTCGCTCCCACAGGGACCGTGTGTTGCTGGACCGTTCAATTGGCCTTGCGCAACGCCGCATGCTGCGGATTGAACGTCCACACCGCCAGCAGCGCGAACAGCAGCGTCAGCCCCACACACACGGTCATCGCCAGCAGGTTGAATTGCCCGTACAAGGCGAACCGCACCAGTTCCACGCCATGGGTGAAGGGGTTCACCGCGCACAACCAGTACAACCACGGGCTGGCCTCGAGCATTTTCCACAGCGGATACAGCGCCGAAGACAGGAAAAACATCGGGAAGATGACGAAATTCATCACCCCGGCGAAATTCTCCAGTTGCCGGATCGCATTGGACAACAACAGGCCCAGGGCGCTGAGCATCAGCGCCACCAACAACAGGGCCGGCAATGCCAGCAGCAGGCCCATCGCCGGAGGCTGGACGCCGTAGACCCAGGCGATGGCGAGAAAGGCGTAGACCTGCAGCAAGGAAATCAGCGAGGTCGCGAGCAACTTGCTCGCCAGTAGAAAGGCCCGGGGCAGGGGGCTGGTCAGCAACACGCGCATGCTGCCCATTTCCCGGTCGTACACCATCGACAGCGAGCCTTGCATGCCGTTGAACAACAGGATCATGCAGGCCAGCCCCGGCACGATGTATACCTCGTAGGGGATGTAGGTGTCGTAGGGCGCGATGATGGCGATGCCCAGCGCCGCCCGAAAACCGGCGGCGAACACCAGCAACCACAACAGCGGTCGCACCAGCGCGCTGAGCAACCGCGTGCGCTGCAAGACGAAGCGCAGCCATTCGCGCATCACGATGCCGCTGAAACATTGCCAATAAGCATTCATGCGGCCACCCCCGAGGCAGTCAGACGATGGAAGGCCGAGCCGAGGCTGCCGCCGTGTTCCTCGCTCACGTCCTCGGCCCGACCGCTGGCGACGAGCCGGCCCTGATGCACGATGAGCAGGTCATCGCTGGGCTGCACTTCGTCGAGCAAGTGAGTGGTCCAGAGCACGCTGATGCCGTGTTCATTGCACAATTGGCGAATATGCTGCCCCAAGGCCTGGCGACTGGCTGGATCGAGCCCGACGCTCGGCTCGTCCAGCAGCAACAGGCGCGGTTCGTGGAGCAATGCGCGGGCGATTTCCACCCGGCGTCGATGGCCGCCGTTGAGGTTGCGCACCCGCTCGTGGCGCCGCTCCGTCAGATGTTGGCGGGCCAGCTCGGCGTCGATCCGCGCGCTGCCCTGGCGCCGCGAAATACCGTGCAGCGCGAGGTGATAGCGCAGGTTCTGCTCGACGCTCAGGTCCAGGTCCAGCGTGCTTTGCTGGAACACTACGCCCAGCTGGCGCAAGGCCTGGCGCGGTGACGTGCGCAGCGAATGGCCGCCGACCCGGATCTCGCCGAGCTGGACGTCATACAGGCGCGTCAGCAGGGCAATCAGCGTCGACTTCCCCGCACCGTTCGGTCCGAGCAGCGCGGCGAAGTGTCCGGCGGGCACGCTGAAATGGATCTGGCGCAAGGCTTCCCTGGCGCCGTAGGCGAAACTCAGGTCGCTGACTTCCAAGGCGTTCATGGCGTCACCACTACGCCCCAGGGATAGCGCCCGACTTTCACCGACTTGAGTACCTTGCGGCTCTGGACGTCGATGACCGAGACATCGCCGCTGACGCCATTGGTCGCCAGCAATTGCTTCTGGTCCGGGGTGAACGCCAGTTGCCAGACGCGCCGGCCCACCAACAGGTAATCCAGCACTTCGAAGTTCTTCGCGTCGATCACCGCGACATGGTTGGCCGGGCCCAGGGCGACGAACGCGAGCTTGCCGTCGGCGCTGAGCTTGATGCCCACCGGTTGTACCTTGTCCGGATGCACGCCCTTGATCTGGAAGGTCAGGGTTTTCAGGACTTGGCGCGTGGCAACGTCGAGGATAGTCAAGGTGCCGCCGATTTCCGCCGAGGCCCAGAGCTGCGTGCCCTCGCGATTGAACTCGACGAAGCGCGGCCGTTGATCGACCAAGGTGTTGTCCGCCAACGTTTGGGTGCTGGTGTCGATCCAGTGCAGCATGTTGGTGGTCTCGCTGGTGTTGACCGCCCACTTGCCGTCGGGGCTGACGGCCATGCCTTCGGGCTCGACGCCCACGCCAATCTGGCCCAGCACTTCGGAGGTCTGGGTGTCGATCACCGTGACCAGGGCATCGTCTTCGTTGGAAACATAGAGCCAGCGATCGTTGGGGTGCAGGGCGAATTGTTCCGGGTCCTTGCCGGACGGCAGCTCCTTGATGATCTTGCGGGTGGCGACGTCCATCACCTGGACCCGGTCCGAATCGCTGGCGCAGATGTACAACAGGCGGTTGTCATGGGACAGCAACAGGCCCCGGGGGCGTTGGCCGACCGGCAAGGTTTCGACGACTTCAAGGCTCTGCAGATCGATCAGGCTGAGGCTGTTGTCTTTTTCATTGGAGACCCAGGCAATGCTGGCCGCAGCGGGACCGGCAAGGAGCAGCGAGGCGCCCAGGGCGAGGGCTTGGCAAAGCAGAGCCGGGTTGAGCAGGGGGCGGCGCATGGCGTTTTCCTTATTGTTGTTATCGATCAGGGGTAGCGACAGCTCACTTCGGGTTGGTCGAAGCCCAGGCTGTCCATTTCGTTGGACGGATGCAGGAAACCGTCCTGGGGCGAGGTGCTGACCAAGGCTCGCGGCTGAACCAGGGGAATCGGTTGGCGCAACTGGCCGTTCCAGGGGCGATAGCTGAGCTTGCGGCCCTTGAATCCATCCAGCGGCAACTGATCGCCGAGGGCCAGTTGGCGAATCGCGAACGGGTCGTCCTGGCGCAACTTGCTGACGGCGGCGGCGATGCTGCGCACGGCGATCCAGGCGGCGAAGTCGCGGTCGTTCATCCAGCGCCCGGCCAAGGCTTCGAAGCGTTTTTGCAGTTGCGCCGCGCCGTAGGTCTCGACCGTCTTGTGCCAACCGGTGGGCGTCAGCCCCTGGGTGCCGGCCACCGGGCGCGGATACCAGGTCTGGTAGGGCACGTATTCACCAAAGTCGCCGCGCTCGTCGGCCACCAGCACCACGTCGTATTCCGCGGTCTGGGTGAACAGCGGCATGTCGGCCTGGGCGCTGCGGCGCTGGTCGTTGTCGAACTGCCAGGCCTTCTCGGCAACGATCTTCATGCCGAAGCGCTTCATGGCCCGGCGCAATGCGGCGGCGTAGGCCTGGTCTTCGGGTGTCTGGCCGACGATCAGCAAGGCCCGCTGCCATTTGCGCACGACACTGAATTGGATCAGGGCATCGGCGAGGGTCGCGCGGTCGGGCAGGGTGTGCAAGACGTTGCCCGGGCATTCGGTGGTGCGCAGGCTGTCATCAGGGCTGCCAGCGTTGAAAAGCAGGCTGTCGGGGAGGGCGGCACTGAGCTGGCGCAGGCTTTCGCCCGGCGCATTCACCACGAACAGACGCAGGCCTTGCGCATGCTGGGCACGGGCGGCCTCCAGCAATGCCTGGGGGCTGTCGACGTTGGCACTTTCGAGGCGGTAGTCGTGCTTGAGAAATCGTCCGGTGCTGTTGCTGTCGATGATCGCCAGTTCGGCGCCGCGCAGCCCGGCATCGGAGGGTTCGGCGATGACGTTGGACAACAGCGGGCCAGGGTCGGGCCGGTAGCCGAGGTAGCCGATGCGCACCTGCAACGGCACGGCGTCGCCTGCCTGGGCGGTCGCCGCAGCCAACAGGTAAACCAGGGCGTAACTGACAAGCCGGCGCATGACGTCCTCCATTGCAGGTAGCCCCAGCATAGGAAGGCCGTGGTCCCGGGGAAATATGCAGAAAGTACCACCGGGGCAGTACCAAGGTAGTAGCTCGCCCCGGGCGCCAGGGTTTTAGGATGCCCTGTATCGTCATTCATCAGGGAGCGGACAGGCATGCGAGTTTTCAAGACGCTGCTGTTGCCGTTGTTACTGATCCTGAGTTTGATCGGAGTGGATTGGCGTGCCCCGACCCCTGTGGGAGCGAGCTTGCTCGCGATGATGGCGGCACATTCAATATTGAGGCCGGCTGACCCACCGCTATCGCGAGCAAGCTCGCTCCCACGGGGGATCGGCGTGAGTCAGGGGGCGGAGCACTAGCCATGTCAGCCCTCTGGCGAATCAACCTGTGGGTCACGGCGTTCTTCGCCCTGGTCACCCTGGCCTGTGCAACCCTGCTGTTGCACCAGGCCACGGCGGATGTGCGACGGGAACTGCAATCGGCCGAGTCGGTGGTGCATTACCTGCGCGAGACCGCCCAGCGCGACCCGGCCAGCCTCCAATCGAGGCTGACTGGCAGCCTGCGTCATGTACGGGTGCGCTGGTCGGCACTCGGGGAAAATTCGCCAGCGCAAGAGCCTGGCTTGAACGCCTGGTTGGGGCGTCGACTGTTGGCCGATGGTCCTGCCGCCCAGGTCGTTGAATTGCAGGACGGACGTCGGGCCTGGATCGCCGTTGACCCCGTGGATGAAGTGGATGAGATCCTCGATTCCCTGGTGCAACTGCTCGGCGTTTGCGCGATGGCCTTGCTGCTCAGCTTGCTGGCGATTCGTTGGGCGGTGCGCCGGGGCATGCGCTTGCTGGACGAATTGCTGCAGGCGCTGCATCAGGTGTCCGCCGGGGATCTGCAGGTGAACCTGCGGGCAGCAGGCATTTCGGAGGCCCAGCGGTTGGCGGAGCATTTCAATCGGATGACTGCCGCCCTGGCCCAGACCCGGGCGGACAATGCTCGGCTGACCCAGGCATTGCTGGCTGTGCAAGAGCAGGAGCGCAGGTCCCTCGCGCAAACCCTGCACGACGATTTGGGCCAGTACGTGGCAGGCATTCGAGCGCGGGCCTGCCTGCTGCGGCTGGTGATCCACCAGCCGCCTGCGCTGGAGCAGACCGCCAGCGAACTGGAAGAACACTGCGATCATTTGCAGCAAGGTTTTCGCGCCTTGGTCAACGATTTGTACCCCGTCGTGCTCCAGCATCTGCCGCTGGGCGAGGCCATCGAGCTGTTGGCCCGGCAATGGCAGGACAACCACGGCATCGCCTGTCAGTTGCGGGTCGATGGCGCGCTACCGGCATTGGCCGGGCCGGACAAAGCCCACCTGTACCGCCTGTTGCAGGAGGCGCTGACCAACATCGCCCGGCATGCCGACGCCAGCCAGGTACGCATCCGCATGCAGCACCGCGCCGGGCGCCTGCGGCTATGGGTGCGCGATAACGGTTGCGGTGCCCAGCAGCCCGCCCGGGCCGGCGTGGGCTTGCATTCGATGGCCGAACGGGCCCGCAGCCTCGGCGGTGAGCTGCGGGTCATGAGCCGGCCCGGCGCGGGTTGGGCGCTGGACTTGAACATTCCCCTGGAGGCGTCATGAACATTTTGTTGGTGGATGACCACGCCGTGGTCCGGCAAGGCTACGCCAGCCTGTTGCGAGCAATGATGCCGGAGCTGCAGGTTCGCGAAGCCGCTTCGGGTGAAGAGGCGTTGAGCCAGGTGCAGGAGCAGGTACCGAACCTGGTGATCATGGACTTCGGGCTGCCGGGCATCAGCGGGCTGGAAACCACCCGGCGCCTGCGGCAGCGCCTGCCGCAACTGCGGGTGTTGTTTTTCAGCATGCACGATGAATTGCCATTGGTTCGCCAGGCGCTGGAGGCCGGCGCGGCAGGTTACCTGACGAAGAATTCGGCACCGCAAGTATTGGTGGAAGCGGTGCGGCGGGTGTTGGCCGGTCATGCCTATATCGAACAGGCCCTGGCGACGCAATTGGCTTGCGCGACCACCCGCCACGACAGCGATCCGCGCCTGCAATCGATGACCCAACGCGAGCTGGAGATTTTCGTCATGCTCGCCAAGGGCACCCCCGCGCGAACCATTGCCGAACGGCTGTGCATCAGCGCCAAGACCGTTTCCAACCACCTGACGTTGCTCAAGAGCAAGTTGCAGGTCAGTTCCCATGCTGAGTTGGTGCATCTGGGGATTGATATGGGGGTGGTGCGGGTGGCGGGGTGAAAGCAGGCGATGAAGATAATTGTGGCGAGGGGATTTATCCCCGCTGGGGCGCGAAGCGGCCCCTAGATCTACCTGGCATACCGAGTTGTCGGGTTTTAGGGCTGCTTCGCAGCCCAGCGGGGATAAATCCCCTCGCCACGGGGCGTTCAGCGCTCCCAAGAAGTCGGGCACCCGACACACCCCTGCATATTCGCATCCTGGAAATTCCCATAGTGCTGCCGCGAGCCCATCAGGTTGGCCTGCTCCAGATTACTTTCACCCAGCTTGACCTCTTGCAGATTGGCATCGCGCAGATCAGCGCCCTTGAGGTCGGCCTTGCTCAGCCAGGCCATTTCCAGGTCGGCGGCCTGCAGGTTGGCGTCGTGCAGTCGGGCGCCGGACAACCGCGCGAACTGAAGATAGGCCGCCGTCAGGTCGGCCTGCTGGAACTGCGCACCCTGGGCAAACAGGCCCCAGCCCTGGATAGCCTTCAGCGTGGCACCGCTGAAGTCCGCCAGGCGCAGATTGCTTTGTTGCAGGCTGGCTCGATTGAGATTGGCGCCCTGTAGCTGCGCTTTCTCGAGATTGGCCAGGTCCAGCCGCGCGTGGCGCAGGTCGGTATCGCGCAGGTCTGCGCCGGCGAGGTTCATCTTGCGCAGGTCCTGGTTGGCGAGCTTGGCGCCCCGCAGGTTGGCGCCGGGGCATTGGCTGGATTCGGCGATGGTGCAGCCGTTGATTGTCAGAGCGGTGTCGGGGTCATCGGCATGGGCAACGGCGCCGATGAACAGAAGCAGTAATGGCAAAAATTTCATGGCAGGAACTCGGTGTTAACTGTGGGAGCGAGCTTGCTCGCGATGGCGGTGGTCCAGCCGGCATTGATGTTGACTGACATTGCGCTATCGCGAGCAAGCTCGCTCCCACAGGGGGTGGTGGTGTGGGTTGGGGCCCAGGTGGGTCAGGGTTATTTCTGCGCCGTGGCCTTATCCCAACTCGGAATCTTGAACACCCAGAACGAACCACCCTGGGCCACTGGCTTGGTCAGTTCGGCCATGTCGCCGCCCCACAACGGCACGGCGCCGCCGTAGCCGACGGTCACGCCGATGTACTGCTCGCCGTCCTGCTCCCAGGTGATGGGCGGGGAGACGATGCCGCTGCCGGTCTGGAACTTCCACAGCTCCTTGCCGGTTTTCGCATCGAAGGCCTTGAAGAAACCGTCGCCGGTGCCGGTGAACACCAGGTTGCCCTTGGTCGCCAGCACGCCGGCCCACAGTGGCAGCGGCTCCTTGTGCTCCCACACCACCTTGCCGGTGGTGGGGTTCATCGCCCGCAGGCTGCCGACGTGATCGTCATACATGCGCTTGATCCGGAAACCCATGCCCAGGTAGGCCGAGCCTTTCTTGTAGCTGACTTCCTCGGTCCAGTACTCCTCTTTCCATTGGTTGCCTGGTACGTAGAACAGTCCGGTGTCCTGGCTGTAGGCCATGGGGTTCCAGTTCTTGCCGCCGAGGAACGGCGGCGAGACTTCCACCGGCTTGCCCTTGGTTTCTCCCGGCAGCGGCTTGGCTGGGCGCTGGCCGGGATTTTCCACCGGCCGACCGGTCTTCAGGTCGATGTGGCTGGCCCAGGTGATGTTGTCGACGAAGGGGAAGGCGTTCTGCAACTTGCCGTTATTGCGATCCACCACATAGAAGAAGCCGTTGCGGTCGGCGTGGGCGGTGGCCTTGACCACCTTGCCGTCCTTGTCCTTGTAGTCGAATAGCACCAGCTCGTTGTTGCCGGAGAAATCCCAGGCGTCGTTCGGCGTGTGCTGGTAGAACCATTTCACTTCACCGGTGCTTGGGTCGACACCCACCTGGCCGGAGGTGTAGAGGCTGTCGTAGTCATGCGGATTGCCGTCCTTGGCCGTGCGCGCCCAGGTGTTCCAAGGGCCGGGGTTGCCCGCGCCGACGATGATGGTGTTGGTCTCGGCATCGAAACTGGCGCTCTGCCAAGGCGCGCCACCGCCGTGGCTCCAGGCTTCGACCTTGCCGGTCTCGGTGGTCTTGTCGTCAGGCCAGGACGGCGCCTTCACGTCGCCGGTTGGGGTGCTGTCCTTGCCGTTGAGGCGGCCCATGTGGCCTTCGACGAACGGGCGCATCCAGACTTCTTCGCCAGTGTCCGGATCACGGGCGAACAGTTGCCCAACCACGCCGAACTCATCGCCGGAACTGCCGTGGATCAGCAGGACCTTGCCGCTGGTCTTGTCCTTGATCAGCACCGGGGCGCCGGTCATGGTGTAGCCGCCGGCGTGGTCGCCGAACTTCTTGTTCCACACCACCTTGCCGGTGTTCTTGTCCAAGGCGACGACGCGGGCATCCAAGGTGCCGAAGTAGATCTTGTCGCCATAGATGGCCGCGCCGCGGTTGACCACGTCGCAGCACGGGCGGATGTTGTCCGGCAGGCGGTGGTTGTAGGTCCACAGGCGCTTGCCGGTCTTGGCATCCAGCGCGAACACCCGCGAATACGAGCCGGTGACGTACACCACGCCGTCGCTGACGATGGCCTGGGATTCCTGGCCGCGTTGCTTCTCGTCGCCGAAAGAATAGGACCAGGCCGGGGTCAGCTTGAACACGTTCTTGTCGTTGACCTGGGCCAGCGGGCTCCAGCGTTGGGCGTTGGTCCCCATGCCGTATTGCAGCACGTCCTGGGTGGTCAGGTGATCATTGGCGATGTCTTCCCAGGTCACGGCGGCGTGCGTCTGGGTGCCCAGGGACAGGCCACCGGCAAGCAGCAAGGCAACGGCCAGGGAGGAGAGGGCGGGGCGGGTTTTTATTGTCATGGTGGGATTTCCCAGTGAGGTTTTGGCCTGACTAGGGTCGGGGCTCGCACGCCTCGTCCGATACGGAAAAAGTCCCGCCCTTGCCGGGAAGACTTCCCAGGCCGCCTGTCTTTGCGACTTGCGTCGGACGACCTGCTACCAAGGAACTAGACCGCGACCACCAAAGCAGCATTCGGCTGTAGGCACGCGGTTCCTAAGATGACGGCACGGCCTCTGCAAAGAGGTCTTGCGTGCAATTTCGAGGGCATAACAATGACAACAAAACGCAACGCCATCATCGCTACCGCATTGCTGATGGGGCTGACCGGCGCTGGCTCTGCATGGGCCCATGGCAACGTAGTGCCCCAGGCAGTGGAAACCAAAGGGCTGACGCCCATCAAGGACGCCAACCTGCCGGTGGACGCCGACGGTTGGGTCGCACAGAACCCTTATCGCAACTCTCCGGAGCGGGACAAGGCCGTGGAAATCGGCGCTTCGGCCTACAACCAGAACTGCGCGGCCTGCCATGGCCTGGAAGCCAAGTCCGGCGGGATCGCACCGGACCTGCGCATGCTCGACGCCGCCGAAGCCGGCGATGAATGGTTTGTCGAGCGCGTGCGCCACGGCGCGGTGCGCGACGGTCGCGTCTACATGCCGAAGATGGCCGATTACCTGAGCCAGGAAGCGCTGTGGGCGGTGCGGACTTATCTGGACAGCGTGCACGTCGAGGAGTGATTGCCATGCGCTTGTTCGCGTGGGTGATGTGCGGCCTGTTGCTGTGGGGCCCGGCGGTGCAGGCGCAGGTGCGCAGCTATGACCAGATGATCGCCGACGGCGAATTGAAGGTCGCGGTCTACAAGGATTTCGCTCCCTACAGTTTCGAAGACCAGGGCCAGCCCCGGGGCGTCGATGTGGAATTGGCACAGGCCCTGGCCAAGGCCATGGGCGTGCGGCTGAAACTGATCTGGGCGCCGCCCGGCGAGAAGCTCGACGATGACCTGCGTGACTACATCTGGCGCAGCAGTCCATTGCACGACCGGCAATTGGCCGACCTGATGATGCGCGTGCCGTACGATCACGACTATGTGCAACGGCGCAACGACATCGGTGAGCTGGAAAACGCCCAGGTGGTGATGTTCGGGCCGTATCAACAGGAATGCTGGCAGGTGGCGTATGACCGTCGCCGACTGGAGTCGGTGGGCAGCGTCGCGGTGTTCCAGCAGCACCCCATCGGCGTCGAAGTCGACAGCGTGCCCTCGTTCTACCTGACCTCGGTGTTCAACGGCATGCTGAGCGCCAAGACCCGCCATTACCCCACCGTCGCCAAAGCCTTCGGGGCCATGCAGGCCGGCGAAGTCGACGCGGTCATGGCGATGCGCGGGGAGATCGACTGGCAAGTGCATCAGGCGGCCGACCCGCAGTTGGCCCTCGCTGAAAACGCCTACCCGAACATGGGCAAGCAGCGCTGGGAGATCGGCATGGCGGTGCATGAAAGCAACCGTCAGTTGGCCTACGCAGTGGAAGAGGCACTGGAAGGTTTGATTCGCGATGGCACTCTCAAGACGGTGTATGCCCACTATGGCCTGCGCTACGAAGTACCCGAGATGTACCAATAGGAGCGCGGGATGAATTGGCGAGCGTTCGGCCTGCTGTTGGGTTGCCTGCCGTTGATGGCGAGCGCGATCGAGCCGGGAAAGGACCCGGTGCCGTCGGTGATGTGGGCCTTCTATCACAAACAGTTGCTGGCGGATGCGCCGTTCGTGTTCGACGAGCGGGTGCGGGTGCTGGCGCCGCCCTTTGCCGAAGACGCGCGCCAGGTGCCGCTGGAAATCGATGCGCGGGCCTTCACGGGCGACGTCGTGCGGGTGCTGGCCTGGGCCGAGCTCAACCCGCTGCCAAGAATCGTTGATTTCCATCCTTCGGAGCGGGTGCTGCCGTGGCTGTCGATCCGTATTCGCATCGAGCAAGCGACTCCGCTGCGTGCCGCCGTGCAGACCCGCGACGGCCTGTGGCACGTTGGCTCGACCCTGATCGATGCGGCGGGTGGCGGTTGCACCGCGCCCAGCGTGGTGCGCACCCAACCGGGATGGGAAGAACACTTGGGCGAAGTGTTGGGCGGGCGTTACCCGCGTGGGGATTCCAATCGCCTGCGCTTGCAGATCGCCCATCCCATGGACAACGGCCTGGTGAGCGGCATCCCGGAGTTCTTCCTCAACCAGGCGCAACTGTTGGACGCCGACGGCAAGCTGCTGGCGCGCCTGGAGCTGTTCCCGGCGGTCAGCGAAAACCCCAACCTGGGCTTCGATATCCAAGGCCCGGGCCAGACCCGCCTGGTGCTGCGCGACAACAGCGGCAACCAGTTCGAGGCGGCCATCCCCTGATCAAAGGAGCGCACCATGCGCTGGTTGTTGCTGGTCTGTCTTGGGCTGTGCCTGCCGGCATGGTCCGCCACCGATTATTCCCTCAAGCCGCGGCAGATCGCCGACGGCACCTGGTTGCTGGAAGGCAGCACGGATAATTTCGCCAAGGCCAACGGTGGCAACATCGTCAACACCGGGTTCATCGTCACCGAGGCGGGCGTGGTGGTCATCGACACCGGACCGTCCAGGCGCTATGGCGAGGCGCTGCGCCAGGCCATAGCCGCGACGACTGGCAAACCGGTGATCCAGGTGCTGCTGACGCACCATCACCCGGATCACGTGCTGGGCAACCAGGCCTTCAGCGACGTACCCATCGGCGCGTTGCCCGGCACCACCGACCTGCTGCGACAGCAGGGCGATGCGCTGGCGGAAAACATGTACCGGCTGGTAGGCGACTGGATGCGCGGCACCGAGGTGGTGTTGCCGACCCAGGCGCTGAGCCCCGGGACGCTGAAGGTCGGCGATCATTCACTGCGCCTGCTGGCGTTGGCCGGGCACACCGGCGCGGACCTGGCGATCCTCGATGAAACCACCGGCGTGCTGTTTGCCGGCGACCTGGTGTTTTACGAACGGGCCTTGACCACCCCGAACAGCCCTGGCCTGGAAGTCTGGCTCAAGGACCTCGACACGCTCCAGGCGCTGCCCTGGAAGCAAGTCGTCCCCGGCCACGGCCCGGTGGCCAGCGATGCCCGGCCTTTCTCGCAGATGCGCGACTACCTGGGCTGGCTCGACCAACTGATGCGCGACGGCGCGGCCCGGGGCGACGACATGGCCGAGATGATCCGCAGCCCCATCCCCGAGCGCTTCGCCGGGATCAGCCTGAGCCGGTATGAGCTGATTCGCAGTGTCAGTCATCTTTATCCGCGTTATGAGCGGGTGGGGATGAAGCGAGTGGACACCCACGCCCCTGACTGAGCGCAGATCCCCGTGGCGAGGGAGCTTGCTCCAGCTGGGCTGCGAAGCGGCCCCCTATGTTTTTCACCTCCATATCAGTTTTGACAAACCCATTTTTAGGGCCGCTGCGCGCCCCAGCGGGAGCAAGCTCCCTCGCCACGGGGGGATTCGCTTACTTCTACATGTACCAAGGAACTAGAAAACTCAACACAGCGGGCAATTGTTGGCGGCGCCGTCGGGGCCAAGAATCTGTGGCAGACCGGGAAAATTTCCCGGGTATAACAATAACCGCAGAGGTAGCCGCCATGATTCATCCCGCACGTCGCCAGCCCTTCGCCGTGAACCTGCTGCTCAGTGCCATGCTGCTGTCCGGCTCGGCGTTGGCCGCCGTGACCGACCAGGAAATTCTCCAGGACCCGAAGAACCCGCAACAGATCGTCACCAACGGCCTGGGGGTCCAGGGCCAGCGCTATAGCCCGCTCGACACCCTCAACGTGAATAACGTCAAGGACCTGCGTCCGGTCTGGGCGTTTTCCTTCGGCGGCGAAAAGCAGCGCGGCCAGCAGGCCCAGCCGATGATCAAGGACGGGGTGATGTACCTCACCGGGTCCTACTCGCGGGTGTTCGCGGTGGATGCGCGCACCGGCAAGAAACTCTGGCAATACGACGCGCGCCTGCCCGATGACATCCGCCCGTGCTGCGACGTGATCAACCGGGGCGTGGCGCTGTATGGCGACCTGGTGTTCTTCGGCACCCTCGACGCCAAGTTGGTGGCCTTGAACAAGGACACCGGCAAAGTGGTGTGGAGCAAGAAAGTCGCCGACCACAAGGAAGGCTATTCCATCAGTGCCGCGCCGCTCGTGGTGAACGGCAAGCTCATCACGGGCGTGGCGGGTGGCGAATTCGGCGTGGTCGGCCAGATCAGTGCGTTCGACCCGAAAAACGGTGAACTGCTGTGGACCCGGCCGACCGTGGAAGGCCACATGGGCTACGTCTACAAGGACGGCAAGGCCGTGGAAAACGGTATTTCCGGCGGCGAGGCGGGCAAGACCTGGCCGGGTGACCTCTGGAAAACTGGCGGTGCCGCGCCTTGGCTGGGCGGCTACTACGACCCGGAAACAAACCTGTTGCTGTTCGGCACCGGCAACCCGGCGCCCTGGAACTCCCACCTGCGCCCTGGCGACAACCTCTATTCCTCGTCGCGCCTGGCCCTGAACCCGGACGACGGCAGCATCAAGTGGCACTTCCAGAGCACGCCCCACGACGGCTGGGACTATGACGGCGTCAACGAACTGATCTCGTTCAACTACAAGGAAGGCGGCAAGGACATCAAGGCCGCGGCGACCGCCGACCGTAACGGCTTCTTCTACGTGCTTGATCGCACCAACGGCAAGTTCATCCGCGGCTTCCCGTTCGTCGACAAGATCACCTGGGCCACCGGCCTGGACAAGGATGGCCGACCAATCTACAACGAGGCCAGCCGTCCGGGCGCGCCGGGCAGCGAAGCCAAGGGCAGTTCGGTGTTCGTGGCGCCGGCGTTCCTCGGTGCGAAAAACTGGATGCCGATGGCCTACAACCAGGACACCGGCCTGTTCTATGTGCCATCCAATGAATGGGGCATGGACATCTGGAACGAAGGCATCGCCTACAAGAAAGGCGCGGCGTTCCTCGGCGCCGGTTTCACCATCAAGCCGCTGAACGAGGATTACATCGGCGTATTGCGGGCCATCGACCCCAAGACCGGCAAGGAAGTCTGGCGCCACAAGAACTTCGCGCCGCTGTGGGGCGGGGTGCTGACCACCAAGGGCAACCTGGTGTTCACCGGTACGCCTGAAGGTTTCCTGCAAGCCTTCAACGCCAAGACCGGGGAAAAGGTCTGGGAATTCCAGACCGGCTCCGGCGTGCTCGGCTCGCCGATTACCTGGGAAATGGACGGCGAGCAGTACGTCTCGGTGGTGTCCGGCTGGGGTGGTGCGGTGCCGCTGTGGGGCGGCGAGGTGGCCAAGCGCGTGAAGGACTTCAACCAGGGCGGCATGCTCTGGACCTTCAAGTTGCCGAAGGAGCTTGTGGCCAAGCGCTGAGTTGTCATTGAGCGGGGTGCTGCTTTTGTGGCGAGGGGATTTATCCCCGCTCGAGTGCGTAGCGCTCGCAGAGATTCTGGGGCCGCTTCGCAGCCCAGCGGGGATAAATCCCCTCGCCACAAAGGCAGCGCTCGTTCCCGCTCTTCGTGTCCTGAAAATCCAAACCTACGACCAAATAACGAGAGAGCCCCCTGCCAATGACGCATTCGTCCGGCAGGCGGGGCTCTCTACCATCGGCCTATCGCCTGTCCCGCGACAGGCATCGACCAGGCAGAGGCCCATCATGATCTACGCACAACCCGGAACCCCAGGCGCCGTCGTTTCCTTCAAGCCGCGCTATGGCAATTTCATCGGCGGCGAGTTCGTCGCGCCGGTCAACGGCGAATACTTCACCAACACGTCGCCGGTCAACGGCGAAGTCATCGGCGAATTCCCGCGCTCCAGCGCAGCCGATATCGACAAAGCCCTGGATGCGGCCCATGCCGCCGCCGATGCGTGGGGCAAGACCTCCGTTCAGGATCGTTCCCTGGTGCTGCTGAAAATCGCTGACCGCATCGAGCAGAACCTGGAAATCCTCGCCGTCAGCGAGACGTGGGACAACGGCAAGGCCGTGCGTGAAACCCTGAATGCCGACGTGCCTCTGTCGGCTGACCATTTCCGCTATTTCGCCGGTTGCATCCGCGCCCAAGAGGGCGGCGCTGCCGAAATCAACGAGTTGACCACCGCCTATCATTTCCACGAGCCGCTGGGCGTGGTCGGCCAGATCATCCCGTGGAACTTCCCGCTGCTGATGGCCGCCTGGAAACTCGCCCCGGCCCTGGCCGCCGGCAACTGCATCGTGCTCAAGCCGGCGGAGCAGACGCCGCTGTCGATTACCGTATTCATCGAACTGATCGCCGACCTGCTGCCAGCCGGCGTGTTGAACATTGTCCACGGCTTTGGCCGCGAAGCCGGCGAAGCCCTGGCCACCAGCAAGCGCATCGCCAAGATCGCCTTCACCGGCTCGACTCCGGTCGGTTCGCACATCATGAAGTGCGCCGCTGAGAACATCATCCCGTCCACGGTGGAGCTGGGCGGCAAGTCGCCGAACATCTTCTTCGAAGACATCATGCAAGCCGAGCCGGCGTTCATCGAGAAGGCTGCCGAAGGCTTGGTACTGGCGTTCTTCAACCAGGGCGAAGTCTGCACCTGCCCATCTCGCGCCTTGGTGCAGGAATCGATCTACGCACCGTTCATGGCCGAGGTCATGAAGAAAATCGCCAAGATCAAGCGTGGCAACCCACTGGACACCGAGACCATGGTCGGCGCCCAGGCGTCCCAGCAGCAATACGACAAGATCCTTTCGTACCTGGACATCGCCCGGGAAGAGGGTGCCGAGCTGCTGACCGGTGGCGCGGCCGAACGTCTTGAGGGCGATCTGTCCAGCGGCTATTACATCCAACCGACGCTGCTCAAGGGCCATAACAAGATGCGCGTCTTCCAGGAAGAAATCTTCGGCCCGGTGGTGGGCGTGACCACCTTCAAGGACGAAGCGGAAGCCCTGGCGATCGCCAACGACACCGAGTTCGGCCTCGGCGCCGGCCTCTGGACCCGCGACATCAACCGCGCCTACCGCATGGGTCGGGCGATCAAGGCCGGACGCGTGTGGACCAACTGCTACCACCTTTACCCGGCGCATGCCGCGTTCGGCGGCTACAAGAAATCCGGCGTCGGTCGCGAAACCCACAAGATGATGCTCGACCATTACCAGCAGACCAAGAACCTCTTGGTGAGCTATGACGTCAATCCGTTGGGGTTCTTCTGACCCCCGAAGCACTCACCGAGTGACTCCTGTGGCGAGGGAGCTTGCTCCCGCTGGGCCGCGTAGCGGCCCTTCTTTTCAGGCCCATATTGATGGTGTGGCTGCTCAATTGGGGCTGCTGTGCAGCCCAGCGGGAGCAAGCTCCCTCGCCACGGAGTCTCGCTGTTCCTGTAATACCAACGCACCCCACCCACCGCTTCGAAAGTAGCATTCGGGCCGTGACCGCCCCGTGCATTAATGAACCTGCCGGAATCGCCCGGTACAAGAAGAGGAAAGACCCATGTGGACTAAACCCGCGTACACCGACCTGCGTATTGGCTTTGAAGTGACGATGTACTTCGCCAACCGATGAGTGCCTGGCCCGGCTTGAAGCGTTCAGGCCGGGCTACCCATTGGTCGGATTGCATTAACGGCGGGATGCTTTAGGCTCAACGTATCCCTCGACAATAACAACAGGCTTACCCATGAGCCCCGCAACTGAAAAGATGAGCCTCAGCCCCCTGCGCAAGTTCGTTTCCCCTGAAATCATGTTCGGTGCCGGCTGTCGGCACAACGTTGGCAACTACGCCAAGACTTTCGGTGCCCGCAAGGTGCTGGTGGTCACCGATCCCGGAGTGATCGCCGCCGGTTGGGTCGGCGACGTCGAGACCAGCCTGCAAGCCCAGGGCATCGACTACTGCATCTACAGCGACGTCTCGCCCAATCCTCGGGTCGAGGAAGTCATGCTCGGTGCCGAGACCTACCGCGAGAACCATTGCGACGTGATCGTCGCGGTTGGCGGCGGCAGCCCCATGGACTGCGGCAAGGCGATCGGGATCGTGGTCGCCCATGGCCGCAACATCCTTGAATTCGAAGGCGTGGACACGCTGCATGTGCCCAGTCCGCCGCTGATCCTGATTCCCACCACGGCCGGCACTTCTGCCGATGTGTCGCAGTTC
The DNA here is from genome assembly GCF_016756915.1 of Pseudomonas sp. HB05. Classification (NCBI taxonomy): domain Bacteria; kingdom Pseudomonadati; phylum Pseudomonadota; class Gammaproteobacteria; order Pseudomonadales; family Pseudomonadaceae; genus Pseudomonas; species Pseudomonas sp. HB05. Next base: position 151,342 of record NZ_JAESPG010000016.1, on the reverse strand, counting down.
GTCATCATCTCCAACCAGCAAGAGCGCATGAAGTTTTCCATCGTCAGCAAGGCAGCCGTGCCGGACGTGTCGTTGATCGACCCGGAAACGACCTTGAGCATGGACCCGTTCCTGTCGGCCTGTACCGGCATCGATGCGTTGGTGCATGCGATCGAGGCGTTCGTCTCCACCGGCCACGGACCGTTGACCGATCCCCACGCGCTGGAAGCGATGCGCCTGATCAACAACAACCTGGTGCAGATGATTGCCAATCCGGCGGACGTCGCCCTGCGGGAAAAGATCATGCTCGGCAGCATGCAGGCCGGGCTTGCGTTCTCCAACGCGATCCTCGGTGCGGTGCACGCCATGTCCCACAGCCTGGGCGGTTTTCTCGACCTGCCTCACGGCTTGTGCAACGCGGTGCTGGTGGAACACGTGGTAGCGTTCAACTACACCTCGGCGCCGGACCGCTTCAAAGTGATCGCCGAGACCCTTGGCATCGATTGCCGTGGGCTCAACCATCGGCAGATCCGCACCCGGCTGGTGGAGCACCTGATCGCCCTCAAGCGCACCATCGGTTTCCACGAGACCCTGGGGCTGCACGGTGTGAGTACCTCGGACATTCCGTTCCTGTCGCAACATGCGATGCATGACCCGTGCATTCTTACCAACCCTCGGGAGTCGAGCCAGCGGGATGTCGAGGTCGTCTATGGCGAAGCCCTCTGACGAGCAGCAAAAAGCCCTGGCCGGATTGCTGGGGCTGGGCAACCACTCGACACGCAAGAGTCACTATCCGGAACTGGCGGCGCGTCTCGATGAGCTGGAGCAGGCCCGGCAACGCTTGCAACAGCTCAACGATCAACTGGAACAGCGGGTGGCCGAGCGCACCGATGCGCTGCTGGAGGCCAACCACAACCTGCAGCAGCAGATCGCCCAGCGCAAACTGGTCGAGCAACAGTTGCGCGATGCCCGGGACGCAGCCCAAGCGGCCAACCGCAGCAAGGATAAATACCTGGCCGCCGCCAGCCATGACCTGTTGCAACCCCTCAACGCCGCGCGGTTGCTGATCGCGACCTTGCGCGAGCGACAACTGCCCAATGCCGAGCACGTGCTGGTGGAGCGCACGCACCAGGCGCTCGAAGGCGCTGAAGACCTGCTCGCCGACCTGCTGGATATTTCCCGGTTGGATCAGGCCGCCGTCAAGCCAGACCTCGCGCCTTATCGGTTGGATGAGTTGTTGGCGCCGCTGGTGTCCGAATTCCAGTCGGTGGCCGGTGCCGCTGGCCTGGAACTGCGCGTGCGGTTCGGCGACGAAGCGGTGCTGACCGACCTGCGGCTGATGACCCGCATCCTGCGCAATCTGTTGAGCAATGCCTGTCGTTATACTGACCAGGGCGGCATTCTCCTGGCGGCGCGGCGGCGGGGAGGGCACCTGAGCCTGGAAGTCTGGGATACGGGACGCGGCATCGCCGCCGATTGCCTGGAGTCGATTTTCCTCGAATTCAATCAACTGGACGTGGGACGGGCGGCGGATCGCAAGGGCGTCGGCCTGGGGCTGGCGATCGTCGAACGCATCGCCCATATCCTCGGCTATCGGGTGCAGGTGCGCTCCCGGCCTGGACGCGGTTCGGTGTTCAGCATCAACGTGCCGCTGTCCGCCGAACGGCCGCTGCCCATGTCCCAGGTTCCGGTGCAGGCAGTGGCCGGTAATCCGCTGCCGGGACGCCGGCTGCTGGTCATCGACAACGAAGTGAGCATCCTGCAAAGCATGGCGGCGTTGCTGGAGCAGTGGGGCTGCGAGGTATTGACCGCCACCGATGAAGCGGCCGCCTTCGACGCCCTGCAAGGCCGCGCCCCGGAGTTGGTTCTGGCGGATTTCCACCTCGATCATGGGGTGGTCGGCTGCGAAGTGGTCAGGCATCTGCGCGAGCATTTCCAGCAGGCAATCCCCGCCGTGATCATCACCGCCGACCGCAGCGACCAGTGCCGCCGCGCCCTGCGCAAACTGAACGCGCCGCTGCTGAACAAACCGGTCAAACCAGGCAAGTTGCGGGCAGTGTTGAGCCAGTTGCTCGGCTAGCCAAGCCTTGCATAGCCCTCTGTGGGAGCGAGCCTGCTCGCGAAGATGTCAGGTCAACCGATGAGATCCGGCTGACACGCCGCCTTCGCGAGCAGGCTCGCTCCCAAGGTTCTTTTGTCGGCGTTTTTGTCAGGAATGCAAAAATGCGCTTCGGTCTGTTTGGTTCATTCTGTAAACTCCCCCCGCTGCGACAATCGGGCACGGCCACGGCAGGCCCGATCTAGACCGTTTTGCAGTGTCCCTCACCCAGCTGAAGCCAAGACCTACAAGAAGTCAGCGCCGGAGAGACATAAATGCGAGGCCGATTCGCTCGGCCCCTGTAGGTCCTTCCTCCAGTCCATTCGATACCCGTCCGCCGACCTGGCATTGGGCGAGGTCTATTCTTGAACGGGACTGTGGGACGGAATGGCGTTTTATCCTAGGGATACACACATGTTGAAGAAAACACACACGGCGCTGCTAGGCCTGGCGATGGCGATGGGTCTTGCGACCACGCACGCCGCCGAGCCGAAAAAAGTCGATGTCTTGCTCATCGGTGGCGGCATCATGAGTTCGACCCTCGGTGTCTGGCTCAATGAGCTGGAGCCGGGCTGGACCATGGAAATGGTCGAGCGCCTGGACGGTGTTGCCGAAGAAAGCTCCAACGGCTGGAACAACGCCGGTACCGGTCACTCCGCACTGGCCGAGCTGAACTACACGCCGGAAGACAAGAACGGCAAGGTCGATATCTCCAAGGCGATCGAGATCAACGAAGCGTTCCAGATCTCCCGTCAGTTCTGGTCCTGGCAGGTCAAGAACGGCGTGCTGAAGAACCCGCGCTCGTTCATCAACTCCACGCCACACATGAGTTTCCTGTGGGGCGACGACAACATCGCGTTCCTGAAGAAGCGCTACGACGCACTCCAGGCCAGCCCGCTGTTCGCCGGCATGCAGTACTCCGAAGACCCGGCGCAGATCAGCAAGTGGGTTCCGCTGATGATGCAAGGGCGTGACCCGAGCCAGAAAGTCGCGGCGACCTGGAGCCCGCTGGGTACCGACGTGAACTTCGGCGAAATCACACGCCAGTTCGCGGCTTACCTGCAATCCAAGCCGAACTTCTCCCTCAAGCTGTCCAGCGAAGTGGAAGACATCACCCGCAACGAAGACGGCTCCTGGCGCGTTTCGTACAAGAACTTGAAAGACGGTACCGAAACCGAGACCGATGCCAAGTTCGTCTTCATCGGTGCCGGTGGCGGCGCGCTGCACCTGCTGCAGAAGTCGGACATTCCGGAAGCCCGTGAATACGCCGGCTTCCCGGTGGGTGGTTCGTTCCTGGTGACCGAAAACCCGACCGTTGCCCAGATGCACCTGGCGAAGGCCTACGGCAAGGCTTCGGTGGGTGCACCGCCGATGTCGGTTCCACACCTGGACACTCGCGTGCTGGACGGCAAGCGCGTGATCCTGTTTGGCCCGTTCGCCACGTTCTCCACCAAGTTCCTGAAGAACGGTTCGTACTTTGACCTGCTGACCAGCACCACGACCCACAACGTGTGGCCGATGACCAAGGTCGGTATCGAACAGTACCCGCTGGTGGAATACCTGGCCGGCCAACTGATGCTGTCGGACGAAGACCGCTTCAACGCGCTGAAGGAGTACTTCCCGGACGCCAAGCAGGAAGACTGGCGCCTGTGGCAAGCCGGCCAGCGTGTGCAGATCATCAAGCGTGACGAAGAGAAGGGCGGCGTGCTGAAACTCGGCACCGAAGTCGTCGCTTCCCAGGACGGCAGCATCGCTGGCCTGCTGGGTGCTTCCCCAGGCGCTTCGACTGCCGCACCGATCATGCTGACGGTGCTTGAGAAGGTCTTCAAGGACAAGGTAGCCACCCCGGCCTGGCAGGAAAAACTGCGCCAGATCGTACCGAGCTACGGCACCAAGTTGAATGACAGCCCTGAGCGTGTCGCGCAGGAATGGGCCTACACCAGCGAAGTCCTGCAACTGGACCCACCACCGGCCATCGGCAAGGCAGTGGCCCCTGTAGCCCCGGCCAAGCCGGCTGCTGCTCGGGAAGCCAATCCAGCGGCTGACATGGCGCTGTAAACCGGACGCTATCTGGTCAGGTAAAAAAACGCCGCTCAATTGAGCGGCGTTTTTTTATGTGCGCCCGGTTACCCCTGTGGGAGCGGGCTTGCCCGCGAAGAGGCCGGCATATCCAACATCCTCATCGACTGTGTCACCGCCTTCGCGAGCAAGCTCGCTCCACGCCGCTCAGACCTGTACCGCGCCGGTCACCACGGCGAAGGCGAGCATCACCAGGCTGACGCCCCAGGCCCAGAAAAACGTATAGGCCATGTGCTTGCGCAGTTCCACGCCGGACAGCGCCAGGGCCAGGTACACACTGGGGACCACCGGGCTGATGGAGAATCCGGTGTTTTCGCCGATCAACATGGCCCGGGCGACGGCTTCAAGGGGAACGCCGGCCGCGGCGGCCACATCCTTGATCACCGGCAGGAGCGCGAAGTAATAGGCGTCCGGCGAAAAGATCATGCCCAGTGGCACACCGAAGAAACCGACGATCACGTGCAGGTATTGGGCAGAACCTGCGGGCAGGATATCGATCAGCGCCAAGGCCATGCCGTCGGACATCTTCGCGCCGGAGAGGACTCCCAGCAGGACGGCGGCGGCCATCATCACCAGGACCATTTGCAGCGCATCGGACGCGTGGGCCTTGAGGCGTTCGGCCTGGGCGTCCAGGGATGGGAAATTCAGCGGCAGGGCAATGCCCAGTCCCACCATGAAACAGGCGTACAGCGGAAAGATGCCGGTAAACAGGCACACCAGGATCCCAGCGGTGAGACCGACGTTCAGCCAGTAGCGCAGCTCCCGTGGGGAAAGGCTGAATTCGCGGTTTTGGGTTTGCAGGTTGTCCATGTCACACGTCGCGGCGGCGCCCAGCGACATCGGTTGGCGACGTTGGGCGCGCAAGCCCAATACCGTCGCCACCCCGAGCATGCACGCCAGGCCCACCATCTGCACCGGCAACAAGCCCAGCCACAGCTCGGTGGCATCCAGGCCTGACACGGCGGCGGCGCGGGCGGTCGTGCCGCCCCAAGGCACCATGTTGATGACGCCCGCCGTGGTACCCACCAGGCACAGCAACATCGCCGGGCTCATGTTCAGGCGTTTGTACAAGGGCAGCAGCGCCGGGATAGTCAGCAGGAACGTGGCGGCGCCAACGCCGTCGAGATGCACCACGGACGTCACCAAAACCGTCACCAACGCCACGGCCAGCGGCTTGCCGCCGGTGCTGCGGATCAGCAGGTTGACCAGCGGATCGAACAATCCTCGGTCACGCATGATGCCGAAGAACAAGATGGCAAACAGGAACAGCGCTGCGGTCGGGGCCACCGTGATCAGGCCGGCCTTGATGAACTCGCCTATCTGGCCAAGATTGAAGCCGGCGAGCAGGCAAACGACCACGGGAAGGGTGGTGAACGCCACCACCGGGCTGATCCTGCGCAGCAATATCAGTCCGATGATGGCCAGCATCATCAGGAAACCCAGGGTTGTAATCATGTTGCAGCCTCTCTTTTTATTGTTGTCGGTTGGTTCGGGCAAATGAATCGGTCAGTCTTGCGGACCTGGCAGGCGCAAGGCCAACAGCAGGTAACTCAGGCTCTTGCCGTGGCGGTCCAGGCCGCAACTGCGGTTCACGCCGCCTTCCAGGGCATCCTCCAGGACGAAGTTCAGTGCGTTCAGGTTCGGCAGTTCATAGCGGTGCACCCTGGAGGGTTGTCGCGTCGCGAATTGCTCGGCGACCCGCTCGCAGGTCAACGTCTGTAGCAACCAGGCGTAGTGGGCCGCGTCGTGGGGAAACACCGCGATGCTGAGGATGTTGCCTTTGTCGCCAGCACGGGCGTGAGCGAAATCGGCGAGGGTAACGAGGTTCATCAGTACCACTCCAGAGTCGTGTGGATTTCATCGCGCGGCAGCAGGAAACTTCGCGTGGTGACGGCCTCGACGAGATGTCGTCGCACGCCACCGCCGCCTGCCGGTCCGTTGGTGTAGAGCGACTCCACTTCGACCAACAGCGTTTCTACCAGCGGTCGGTCGCTGTGGGTCAGGCCGATGCGTACGCGCACATCCTCCAGGGCCGGGGCCTGGGCGAGTTGCTGTTGCAGATAGCGACCGCCCTGGTCGTTGAACAGGCTGGCGACGCCGGAAATATCGATCCAGGGCTGCAGGCCTGGCGCCAATCGGTCGAAACGTTCCAGCAGAATTTCTCGCGCCAAGGCCGCACGCGCCAAGGCGCCGGGGCCGGCATAAGATATTTCCGCCTCGCCAAACCACAGGCCGCGCACGCCTGCCAAGCCTTTCAGGGTCTCGGGGCGCGGATGGCCGAGCAGGCCGTTGATCTCGACACGGTCTTCGCCCAGGTCCTGCACGCGGGCTTCGCCAAGGTCCAGTACAACGTCCGGCGTCAGGTAGCGTCGTGGGTCGTGGACTTCGTAAAGAAGCTGCTCCTTCACAGTCTGCTCGCTGACCCGGCCGCCGCTGTCGCGGGTCTTGCCGATGATCAAGCGGCCGTCCTCGTGGATCTCGGCAATCGGACAACCGAGATTCGCCGGGTCTGGAATGTCTTTCATGCCGGGGTGGGCAAAATAGCCACCGGTGACCTGGGTACAGCACTCCAGCAAGTGTCCAGCCGCCGTCGCTACCGCGATTTTCTGCCAATCGTCGGCTTTCCAACCCAACCCGTGGCGGATCGCACCGACGGCCAGCGAGGGGTCGGCGACACGGCCGCACAGGACGATGCCGGCACCGTCGGTCAACGCCTGGACGATACCGTCGGCGCCGGTGTAGACGTTTACGGATACAGGCTGTTCCTGCGGATCGGACGACAGCCATCGTGCGTAGCGCGCAGGTGTTTCGTCCAAGAGGTCGTCACCCAGCACGCAAGCGATCTTCAGCCCAGGGAAACGACCCGCCAGGGCGTGGCGCAATCGCTGGGCGGCAGCCCTAGGATTGGCGGCGCCGCCGTTGGTGATGATCGGGATGCCGGCTTCGATGCACAGGTCCAGCATGGGCTCGAGAAAATCGAACAATCGGGCGGAATAACCGGCCTGCGGGTCGAGACGCTTGCGCAATTGCGCCTCGGCCAGGGTCCGTTCCGCCAACAGCTCCAGCATGATGTAGCGTTGGCCGCTGCGTTGTGCCAGGTCCTGGGCCAGGCGCAGGGCGGCGTCAGGCCGGTCATTGGCGAAACCGGCGCCACACCCGACGAGAATTGTTTTTGTCATGTCCGTTTTCCACTGAAGGGTGGCCCTATAGTGGAGACGCTGGATTGTTCTGTGAATTTTAAAGGTAGAATCAATTGATCCATTAATTTTATGAGTGGGCCATGAACGTCTCCTTCCGCCAGCTTCGCGCCTTCATCCTGATCGCTGAAACCTCCAGTTTTACCCGCACGGCCGAGCAACTGCACCTGTCCCAGCCGGCGCTGAGCTACAGCATCCGCAAACTGGAAGAGAGCATGGGTTTGCAGTTGCTCGCGCGTAACACCCGCAGCGTCGAGTTGACGCCCGCCGGTGAGCATTTCCTGCCCCAGGCCCGGCGCATGCTGCGGGACATGGACGACGCCGTGCGCGATGCCCGCGACACTCTCAGCTTGAGCCGTGGCACGCTCCGGCTGGCGGCGCTGCCGACCGCCGCCGCTTCATTCCTGCCGGTGGTTATCGCCTCGTTCCAGCGTGAGCACCCAGGCGTGAAGGTGCATCTTCTGGATGGTCGCGCCGGGGAAATCATGGGTTGGGTGCAGCGCGGCGAGGTGGACGCCGGCATCAGTTCGTTGCCGGACGACTTGTCTGGCTTGAGCTTCGAGCGCCTGCTGGATGACAACCTGGTCCTGCTCAGCCACAAGGATCATCACCGCGACTGGAAACAGCAGCCCTATATCGCCCTGACGCCGGACACCAGCATCCGGCCGTTGGCCGACGCGGCGTTGCGTTATTTGAATGTCGATCCGTTCCCCGCCTGGGAAGTGGCGCACATGAGCACGGCCACGGCGCTGGTCCGCGAGGGGCTGGGGTTTTCCTTGTTGCCGGCCAGTTGCACGGCGGTGTTCAACATCGGTGAGCAGTGCGCGGTCACTGCCATTGATCAACCGGCAAAACGCTCGATTGGCTTGCTGCAGCGCAAGCCGGTGGCCCCGTCACCGTCGTTAAGCCAGTTCATGGGGCATGTGCGGCGGGTATTGCGGCAGGAGTAAGACCCGATGCGCTGCCATCGCGAGCAAGCTCGCTCCCACACTGATTGCGGCATCCCTTTGTGGGAGCGAGCTTGCTCGCGATGGCGAAAGCACGGTCAACATAACTACTGAGTACCAAACATCGCCGTCCAATAAATCCCCGCATCGCTCTTCGGGTCCATCGCATACCCGGCCCCCAACTCGCGAAATTGCGGATTCATCAAGTTGGCGCAGTGCCCCGGGCTCGCCAGCCAGCCGTCCACCACCTTCAACGCCGTGTCCTGCCCGGCGGCGATGTTTTCGCCGATGGCTTGGCCCAGGTAACCGGCCAGTTCGGCGCGATCGCCCGGCATGCGCCCATCGCGGTCCTTGTGGTCGAAGAAATTGTTGTTGGCCATGGCGCGGGTGTGATTCACCGCAGCCAGGGCCAGATCGGCGTTCCAGGCCAGCGGTGTCGTGGCGGCGAACGCTTCGGTGCCGCAGCGGCGTGGCTGCGCGCGGGCGCTATTGATCAGCTTGAGCAGTTTCTGGCCTTCGGCCTGCCAATCCCCGAGGCGCGCCGACAACAGTGGGCGAGCCAGCACGATGCGCCATTCCCGGTCCAGTCGACTCACGCCGATGTCCACGAACTGCGGGTCCAGCACGACTTGGCAAAAACTTTCCTGTACAGCCTTCATCGCAGCCTGGGCGTCCCGAGGACCGGACAGGCTGATGGCCTGCACGTTGACCATCGGATAGGCCGCCCGCGCCAACGCTTGCTGCAAATCGCCGATGCCATTGGCCGACAGGATCAACCGTGAATCCATTGCCAGCGGCGGCAGCTCCAGGGAAGCCTGGCCCGCGCAGCTTTGGGATTGGCTGCGGTAAAGATTGATGGACTCGACCAGTTGCGTCTCTTCGGTGGCTGCGGCATTGGCGGCAAAGGCCAGTCCCAGCGACAGCGCGGCAAGACGCATGACGGAAAAAATGGCACGCATGTAAATCTCCCTTGAGCGGACGGCGCCTATGATGCGCAATTTTTGCCCGGCTGGGGCAACGGTATTCACGCTCTCTTGAAATCCCTTGGAACGGCACCGTTGGGTACCGTTCGGGATGATCCTCAAGTAGTGGGATCAATTTTCAGGCGAATAGGTCCATTTTCGTCGTCTCAAGGCCATAAAACTTCAGGATCGTCAGCTCATCCAGTTACCGCCGTCGACGTTATAGGTCTGGGCTACCACATATTCGCTGTCGGCCGAAGCCAGGAAAATCGCCATGCCAACCAGATCCTGCGCGGTGCCCATCCGGCCATAAGGCACCTGTTGCCCGACCTGACGCTTCTTTTCGCCCAAGGGCAGGTTTTCATGACGGGCGAACATTGCGTCGACGCCGTCCCAGTGCTCACCGTCCACCACCCCTGGCGCAATGGCGTTGACATTGATCCGATGCTTGATCAAATCCAGCCCGGCGGATTGGGTCACGCTGATCACGGCAGCCTTGGAGGCACAGTAGACCGCCACCAGGGCCTCGCCACGGCGGCCGGCCTGGCTCGCCATGTTGATGATCCGGCCGCCGTGGCCCTGGCGGATCATCTGGCGGGCGGCGGCTTGCAGCGTGAACAGTGCGCCGGCGACGTTGATGGAGAACAGCCGCTCGTAGCTCTCCCGGGTGATCTCGACGATGGGCGCCAGGTCGAACAGCGCCGCATTGTTGATCAAGATGTCCAACTTGCCTGCCCGGGCCACGACGGAATCGATGGCCTGGTCGATTGATGCCTGATCGGTCACGTCCATCCTGACGGCATAGGCGCTGTCGCCCAATTCAGCGGCAGTCTCCCGGGCCCGATCCAGGTCGATATCGGCGATCGCCACAGTGGCGCCTTCATCGACATAGGCCTGGGCGAACGCCTTGCCAATGCCACGGGCAGCACCGGTGACCAGCGCGCTTTTTCCTTGCAGTCGTTTCATGGGGGAGATCCTGTCCTGAATAAAAAAATGTGTGTCTGTGAACCGTTGTGGTGAGGGAGCAAGCTCCCTCACCACGGGAATGGCCATGCCATTATTTCTTTGGGTATCCGGCCCGTTTCATTTCCCGTTCGGTGCTCGATTGCGCCGACGCCAGGGCTTGTTCCACGGATATCTGGCCAGTGAGCGCGGCGGTAAACAGCTTGCCAACCGATGTACCAATGGCCTGGAACTCGGGAATGGTCACGTACTGGATGCCCACGTAAGGCACTGGCTTGGCCGTGGGGTGCGCCGGGTCGGCTTTCTGCATCATTTGCAGCGTGATTCGCGCAAAGGGCGCGGCGTTCAGGTAGGCGTCGTTGTACGTGGAAGTACGAGTGCCGGGTGGCACGTTGCTGATGCCATCCTCTTTGGCAACCAATTGCACGTAGTCTTTGGAGGTGGCCCAAGTGACGAAAGACTTGGCGGCGTCCTTATGGCGGGAGCTGGTTGGAATTGCCAGCGACCATGCGTACAGCCAGGACGCGCCTTTGTCTGTCACTTGCGTAGGAGCCGCGGCGAAGCCGACGCGGTCGGCCACCTTGCTCTGGCTGGTGTCGGTGATGAACGAGCCGGCGACGCTTGCATCGACCCAAATGGCGCACTTGCCGCTGTTGAACAACGCCAGGGTTTCGTTGAAACCATTGCTGGTCAGCCCCGGCGGTCCATATTTCTTTAGCGTATCGACGTAAAAGCTCGCGGCGGCCTTCCATTCCGGGCTATCGAATTGCGGCTTCCACTGCTCATCGAACCAACGAGCCCCGAACGTGTTGGCCAGGGTACTGAGCAAGGCGATGTTCTCGCCCCAGCCGGCCTTGCCGCGAAGGCACAGGCCGTACTGATCCTTGTCGGGCTGATGAAGCTTGGCCGCGTATTCGCCAAGCTGGCCCCACGTGGGGTGCCCGGGCATGCTGAGCCCGGCCTGCTTGAAGAGATCGGTGCGGTAGTAGGTAACGGTGCTTTCGCCGTAAAAGGGCAGGGCGTAAAGGGTGCCGTTGACTGAAAGCCCCTGGCGCACCGAAGGAAATATGTCTTCCATGTCATAGGCGGCGGGCAGGTTGGTCATCGGTTCGAGCCATTGCTTGGCGCCCCATAGCGGGGTTTCGTAGGTGCCGATGGTCAATACGTCGAATTGCCCGCCCTGGGTGGCGATATCGGTGGTCAGGCGTTGGCGCAGGACATTTTCTTCGAGCACCACCCAATTCAGCTTGATGTCCGGATGCTCGGCCTCGAATGCTTTCGAAAGCCTTTGCATGCGAATCATGTCGGCATTGTTGACGGTGGCGATGGTGATGGTTTCGGCGGCGTGGCCGGCCAGGGCGAAGGACAGCCCCGCGGACATGACGAGCGCCTTGCGCAGCATTTTCATGGGTTTCTCCAGAGCTGCGCCTGGGCGCAGGATTATTATTGTTGTAAAGCCATGGAGGCAGGACCGACCTGCCAGCCGTCCATGGCAAGCCGATTACATCAGCGCCGTCAAAGGCCGACAAATGCGAAAAGGATCGACTGCAGGTACTTTTTTAACCTCGGCGGGCACTGTTAAAAAAGTATCAGTGGCCGGTCGGTTCAAGGCTGGCGTACCGCTGTGCGATCGACGTAAGGTGCCGCCTATAACGATAAAGAGGCGCGACATGCCTGATCACCGAACGCTCCTGTACGACCAGCGACCGGCCGAACTGGAAGTCATCCTGCCCGAGCCCGAACACAGCTTTCGCTGGTACGAGCATGACTATCCCTACGCGATGGCGCGCTGGAACCATCACCCGGAATTCGAGATCCACTTGATTCGCCACGGCAGCGGCAGGCTCCTGGCAGGTGACTACATCGGGCCCTTCGGCCCCGGCCATGTGGCGATGATCGGTCCGGATTTGCCCCACGACTGGATGGGGGACCTGGCGCCGGGCGAGTGCCTGGCTGGGCGCGACGTGGTGTTGCAGTTCGACGGTGCCACGCTGATGTCGATGCGTCAGACGCTGCCGGAACTGGGTGATCTGCACAGGTTATTCGAGCGCGCCCGGCGAGGGCTGGCCTTCAGCGGCGACACAGCGCGCCAGGCGGCGTACCTGCTCGAAGCGATCGGACCGGCCCAGGGGCTGGCGCGCCTGGCATTGTTTTTCGAACTGCTCGATACCCTTGGCCGCGCCAGCGAGCGCGAGGTCCAATGCCTGGCAAGCCCGTGCTATGCGCCTGCCCTGGATGCCCGCAGCTCGGCGCGCATCCAGAAAGCCTTCGAATATCTGCAAGCCGAGCTCACCGGCGACCTTCGAGTGTCGGTGATCGCCCGGCAACTGGGCATGAGCGAACCTGGCTTCTCACGATTTTTCAAACGCATCACCGGTCACGGATTCATCGACCTGATGCGCAAGCTCCGCGTCCAGCGTGCCTGTCGATTGCTGTCCCACAGTGAAATGGCCGTGACTGACATCTGTTTTGAAGTCGGCTACAACAACCTGTCCAACTTCAATCGGCACTTCCGCATCGAAACGAACCAGACGCCCAGCGACTATCGCCGTAGCGTCATGGCGGCGGGCACGACGGACTGAGCCTCAACAAAATCCGTGGCGAGGGAGCAAGCGCCCTCGCCACATGCCTGGACTTGGCTCATTCATCGCTCACGAGCTGATGCTTTTTCAACCGATAGGCGAACTGCGCCCGGCTCAGCCCCAGCGACCGAGCAGCCGCGGCGAGGTTGCCGTCGCTCATCTGCAAGGCTTCGTTGATCAGGCGTGATTCCAGGCCATCAATGCTGAAATCCGCTCCCGATTGGCGTAGGGACTGCAGCAGCGATGTTCCGGTCGTGCCATCGCTCGCTGCCTTGGCCGATGGCGAGAGCCCGCCGTTGCCATCGACCGAATACGCGTCCACGGGCAGTCGCTCATCGCGAAACAGGTGAACCAGGTCGATGGCCTGGCCTTCTTCGCTGGCAATCAAGCCTCGCTCGATAAGGTTCTGCAATTCCCGCACGTTGCCGGGGAAGTCATAGCGCAGCAGCATCTTCAAGGCGCGCATGGTCAGGCCCACGGGGGTACGGCCATATTCCAGGCAAAATCGCTTGAGGAAGGCATTGATCAGCAGCGGGACATCATCGCGGCGTTCGCGTAGAGGCGGCAGGGCGATGGGGTAGACGTTGAGCCGGTAGAACAGGTCTTCACGAAAATCACCCTGCGCCACGGCTTTGCGCATGTCGATGTTGGTTGCCGCGACGACCCGCACATCGACCTTGATCCCATGTCCACCGCCGACTCGCTCGATTTCCCGTTCTTGCAATGCGCGCAGCAGCTTGCCTTGGCCAGCCAGGCTCAGGCAGGTGATCTCATCGAGGAACAACGTGCCGCCGTTGGCCCGCTCGAACCGGCCGGGACGAGAATGGGTGGCCCCGGTGTAGGCACCGCGCTCGACGCCGAACAGTTCGGCTTCGATCAGGTTGTCCGGGATGGCCGCACAGTTGAGTGCGATGAATGGACCGTCGCGGCGCCGGCTCAGTTGGTGCAGTTGGCGCGCGAACATTTCCTTGCCCACCCCGGACTCGCCGCTGACCAGGACGGTGGCGGGGGTCAGGGCCACTCGCTGCAGGGCCTGGGTGGCGGCATTGAATGTCGCACTCGCGCCGATCAAGGGCTGTTCACTGTCCGGCAGCGGGACGCTGCTGGCGACACCCTCGGTCCGTGCGCCCGGCTCCAGGGCCACCGCCGGTTGCGACGCGTTGAGGTAACTCAGGTCGCGCTCGATGTCGCCCCATTGCTCGGCGGTCTTGCCAACGACCCGGCAGCGCTCATGCCCCATGCCCCGGCATTCCACTTCGCGAAAGATCACCAGTTGCCCAAACAGGCCACTGACGAAACCGATGGCATAGCCCAACTCAGTCCAACACACCGGATCCTGCCCGGTGCCGAAGGCGGCGACATGCTCGTCGGCCTCGCAGGAGTGGTGCCAGAGAAATTCGCCTTCATAAAACCCCGAGTCCGCATCGAACTTGAAGTGCAGGGGTTCTACCTTGGTCATGCCTTCCAGCGTATGCAGGTGCGTGCCGGCGCGAAACACGGCGGCGGCATCGGCCCGTGGCCAGCGCTCGCGAATCAGCCGGGCGTCCCGCGCGCCAGAGGTGTAGCCCGTGCGAGTGAGCATGCCGCGCGCCTGCTCCAGCCCCTGGCGCCCGATGATTTCCCGGCGCAAGGCGCCGAACGACGAGCTGTGCAGCAGCAACATGCGCTGGTCGTTGAGCCAGATGCGCCCGTCGTCGGGAGAAAAGAACAGGCAGTCCGCCAACTCCGCCGGGGTGGGTGAGCTGCTGTCGTCCAGCGAGTTGCTGTCGCCCCTTGGGCGAAACGGTTCGGCGGCGAAGCGGTGATCCGGCAGCGGACAGTGGGGATTGTTCATTGTTATGCCCCTGATGGCGGGGTGATCGAAATGATCACCTGGCGAGATAGTTATTAAGCATAACTTTATCAAATGAACAAGCGGTGGCTGGCCAACGGCCAGGTTGCCGAATGACCCATCCGCGCCGCATCAGGCGGAGATCCCCAGGCCAGAGCCTTGCGCCAGGTTTATCCAGCGCCCTGGCACAAATCGGCACAGCGCTTGCTCAGGCACCCGTACGGCGTTTGCCTCGATACCTTCCAGGTGCGGCAAACGATGACAACAACAAAGAGCCGGGAGTTTTAAATGTCTGCATCCAAAAGCCAACTGCTGTCCCAGGTGATCGAGTCGGAATGTGTCTTCAACGGTGATTGGGTGAAGGCGTCGGGCCCTATGCGTTCAATCATCGAACCGGCCACCGGTGAGCGGCTGATGTACAGCGCCACCGCCGACACCGCCGACATAGCCAAGGCCAGTCGCGACGCTGCCTTGGCCCAACCGGCATGGGCGGCACTGGGCCCGCGGCAACGCGCGGCGATCTTCCGCAAAGCCGCCGACGTGGCCGAGCAGGCCTTTGACGAACTGGCGCTGTATGTCGCCCGGGAAACCGGCGCGGCGCTGTTCAAGGGCCAGCATGAGGTCCGCGAAGCGATTGTGTTACTGCATCAGGCAGCGGGCATGTTGTCCCAGGCCCACGGGGTGGTGCTGCCCAGCGAAGCCGGGCGCTTGTCTTATGCGCGTCGCCAGCCACATGGCGTGGTCGGGGTGATTTCGCCCTTCAACTTTCCCCTGGTGCTGTCCATGCGTTCTGTCGCGCCGGCCCTGGCGGCGGGCAACGCGGTGGTGCTCAAGCCGGACCCGCAGACCCCGGTGAGTGGCGGTTTCCTTATCGCCCGGTTGTTCGAAGCCGCAGGCTTGCCCAAAGGCTTGCTGCAGGTGTTGCCCGGGGCGGCGGACGCCGGTGAGGCGCTGTGTCGTGATCCCAACGTGCGCATGATCGCGTTTACCGGTTCCACCGGTGCCGGTCGCAAGGTTGCTGAAGTGGCCGGGCGCAACCTGAAGAAAGTCGCGCTGGAGCTGGGCGGCAAGAACCCGCTGATCATTCTGGAAGACGCCGACCTCGACCTTGCGGCCCGTAACGCGGCCTGGGGCGCCTGGCTGCACCAAGGCCAGATTTGCATGGCCACCGGCTTGATCCTTGCCCATGAATCCATCGCTGCAGAGCTGACCCGCCGACTCGTGGAGAAGGCCCAGGCCTTGACCGTCGGCAACGCCGCCCAGGGCGAAGCGGCGCTGGGGCCGCTGATCAATCAGCGCCAGTTGCAACGGGTCCATGACATCGTCAGCGACAGCGTGCGCGCCGGGGCGCGACTGGAAACCGGTGGCAATCACGATCGGCTGTTTTATCAGCCCACCGTGCTCAGCGGCGTGAAGCCCGGCATGCGGGCCTTCGACGAGGAGGTGTTCGGGCCTGTGGCAACGGTGGTCAGCTTCGCCACCGATGACGAAGCCATCGAATTGGCCAATCGCACCGAGTACGGCTTGGCGGCGGCGGTCATTTCACCGTCGGTGGGCCGGGCCATGGCGATCGGTGAGCGCTTGCAGTGCGGCCTGTTGCACATCAATGACCAGACCGTCGCCGACGAGTGCATCAACCCGTTCGGCGGGCGCGGCGCCTCGGGCAATGGCGGCAATGTGGGCGGTCCGGCGGACTGGGATGAGTACACCCAATGGCAGTGGGTGACGGTCAAGGACAAGGCGCCCATCTACCCGTTCTGACAAGCCGGTTGTATCGGGGCGGATGAGCTGAAGGCCCTGCGAGCAGACAACAATAACAAGAGGACTCAACATGAAACTCGACAACAAGATTGTGCTGGTAACCGGCGTCTCGTCGGGCATCGGCGCCGCCACGGCGAGCCTGCTGCGAGCCCAGGGCGCCCAGGTGATCGGCGTCGACCTCAAGGCGCCGCACATGACCCTGGACGGTTTTGTGCAGGGCGATTTGAGCAGCGCCGAGCACATCGACAGGCTGCTGCCGCAGCTACCCGCGCGGTTCGACAGCCTCTGCAACATCGCCGGGGTGCCGGGCACCGCCAATCCGCAACTGTTGGCGCGGGTCAACTACCTCGGCTTGCGTCACTTGAGCCAAGCGTTGCTGCCGCGCATCAACGCGGGCGGCAGCATCGTCAACATCGCCTCGATCCTGGGTGCCGAATGGCCATTGCGCCTGGAACAGCACAAGGCGCTGGCACGCATCGACAGTTTCGCCGCCGGGCAAGCCTGGCTGGCCGAGCATCCGGTGCCGGCCCCGACCTGTTACCAGTACTTCAAGGAAGCCTTGATTGTCTGGACCTATGTGCAGGCCCAGCCCTGGTTCCTCGAACATTCGGTGCGCATGAACAGTGTCGCGCCAGGCCCGGTCTTCACCCCCATTCTCGATGACTTCGTGAGCATGCTCGGCGAGGCCCGGACCCAGGCCGATGCCCATCGCATTAAACGTCCTGCCTACGCCGATGAGGTGGCGGCGGTGATCGCCTTCCTGTGTGCCGACGAATCGCGCTGGATCAACGGCGTCAACTTGCCGGTCGATGGAGGATTGGCATCCACCTACGTCTGAAGGGCTTATCCGTAGCACGCGGCGCAAGCCGCTATCCGAAAATAACAATAATGAGAAACCTCCATGGATAACGTCAAAGATTGCCTTGGTTTCAAGCAGTGCGCCCTGTTCCTGGCGTTATGCAGCGCCGGTGTGATGGTCGAGACGGTCGAGGCCATGCAAATGGACCTGGGCGATTCCGACTGGAAACTGCGCTGGGACAACACCATCAAGTACAGCCAGGCCTGGCGCCTGCATGGGCAGGACAGTCGCTTGACCAACGCGCCCACCGCCAACGGCCTGTACCCGTCGATCCAGAGCCAGGGCGACAAGAATTTCAGCAGTGGGCTGGTCTCCAACCGCCTGGACCTGTTTTCCGAAATGGACCTCAGCCGGCAAAACTACGGGCTGCGGGTGAGCGGCGCGGCCTGGTACGACGACATCTACAACCAGGACACCGACAGCAGCGAACAACCGCATTTCCTCAGCGAAACCCGCAAGCTTCATGGTCGCGACGCGGAAATCCTCGACGCCTTCGTGTTCTTGCGCGGCGATCTGGGCGAAGACTCCCAAGGCGTCGCGCGCCTGGGCCGACACAGCCTGATCTACGGCGAAAGCCTGTTCTACGGCGGCAACGGCATCGCCAATGCCCAGGGGCCGACCGATGTGGTCAAGTTGCTCAGCGTGCCGGGCACACAATTCAAGGAAATCCTGCGGCCGGTCAATCAGATCTCCGGGCAGTTGCAGATCAACCCGCAGTTGTCGGTGGGCGCCTACTATCAGTTCGAGTGGGAACGTTCCAACCTGCCCGGCGCCGGCAGCTACCTGAGCGATGCCGATCCCATCGGTTACGGCAGTGGTCCGCTGCGCGAAGTGTTCGGCAACGACACGGTGAATGGCGGCGACCTGAAACCGCGTAACTCGGGGCAGGGCGGTATGCAGATCCGCTTCAAACCGAGCGGCACTGAATTGGAACTGGGTTTCTACGCGGCCCAGTACCATGACAAAGCGCCAATCGGCTTGTACGCCTATTTGGACGGCCCGGCAGCGGCGGCCAGCGGATTGCCGATCCTGGGGTCCTACCGCCAGGTCTATGCCGAAGACATCAAGACCGCTGGCATGAGCTTCTCCACGGCCTACGGCCCGTTCAACTTCGCCGGTGAAACCTCGGTGCGCTGGAACGCGCCGCTGGTGAGCAACCTGCAAGTGGTGGCTCCCGGCGTCGAAGCCGATGGTGGCGACAACGCGTTGTTTGCCAGGGGCAAGACCGCTCACGCCAACCTGTCGGCGATTTACCTGCTGTCGCCCACCGCGTTCTGGGACGGCGGCTCGGCCCTGGCTGAACTGGCGTGGAACCGCACCTTGAGCGTGACTGAAAACGCGGCCGCGCTGGACTCCAACACCACCCGCGATGCCACGGCGCTCCGCGTCCTGATGGAGCCGGCGTACTTCCAGATCATCGATGGGATCGACCTGACCGTGCCGATCGGGATGGGGATCGTGCTTGATGGGCGCTCCTCGGCGGTCAACAAGTCCGGCTTCGGCAATACCCACTCCGGCGACTGGAGCGTCGGGCTCAAGGCGACTTATCTGCAACGCTGGGACGTCGGCCTCAACTACGTGAATTTCTTTGGCGCACCGAAAGCCGGGCTGCGCGAGGACGGCAATTTCAGTTACGGACAGTCGTTGGCCGACCGCGACTTCGTCTCGCTCTACGTGAAAACCTCATTCTAATAAGGTGGATTCGCCATGCAGAACACAACATTCCTGAACACCTGCCTCCTGACCCTGGCGCTGGCCAGCACGGGCCTGGCGCAGGCGGCGGTGGCGCCTGATCAGGCCGCGCGCCTGAAAACCGACTTGACCCCCTTCGGCGCCGAGCGTGCCGCCAATGCCGATGGCAGCATTCCGGCCTGGCAGGGCGGCTACACCCAGGTTGCGCCCGGCTATAAACCGGGAGACAAACGACCGGACCCATTCACCGGGGAAAAACCGCTGTACTCGATCAAGGCCTCGAACATCGAACAGTACGCCGGCGAATTGGCCGAAGGCACCAAGTTGTTGCTGAAGAAATACCCGGACTATCGCCTCGACGTGTACCCGACCCATCGGTCGGCGGCCGCGCCGCAATGGGTCTATGACAACACCGGCAAGAACGCCACCCGCGCCACGCTGGACGTGGACAGCGAAAAAGTCTCCAACGCCTACGGTGGCATTCCATTCCCGATCCCGGAAAACGGTGCGCAAGTGTTGTGGAACTACCGCTTGTCCTGGCAGGGCGGTGACACCATCAGCTCGCCGTTCGATACCTGGCTGATGACCGCTGGTGGCAAGAAAGTCCAGGCGACCCGGGCCCAATACACGTACCAGTTTCCCTACTACGTCGAAGGCGGCAGCCCGGAAAACTATTCGGGCAAGTACCTGCTGGGCAAGCTGTTCACCGAGTTGCCGTCGTCCAAGGCCGGCGAAGGCCTGATGACCCATTGGGACCTGGACCCGGCCAACCGTGCGGCCTGGCAGTACCTGGTCGGCCAGCGCCGGGTTCGCCGGGCGCCGAACATTGCCTATGACACGCCGGACTTCGTGACCTCTGGCGTCGGCCTGTTCGACGAAGCGTTCATGCTGTTCGGGCCGACCGATCGCTACGACCTCAAGCTGGTGGGCAAGAAAGAGCTGATCGTCCCTTACAACAATAACCGCGCCGCACTGGCCAAGAGCGACGATCTGGTCAGGGTGAATTTCCTCAACCCGGATCTGGTGCGCTGGGAGAAACATCGGGTCTGGGTGGTCGAGGCCACGCTCAAATCCGGCAAGCGCCATGTCGTGCCGCGCCGCACCTACTACGTCGACGAAGACTCCTGGCAGATCCTGATGGCCGACGGTTATGACGCCCAAGGCAAACTCGGTCGGCAGATGTATTCGTTGACGCTGCTGGCGCCAGACCTGCCGGCCCTGACCGCACAGGTCATGTGGGGCAGCTACAACCTCGACACCGGGGCCTATTTCCTCAACTCATCGAGCAACGACTTGGCGGTTCAGTACCAGAAAGTCGCCAAGCCTTCTGCGTCGTATTTCACGCCGGACGCCATGGCCAACGAAAACATGCGCTGAACCTGTGGCGGCCGTGTCGCGGCAAATGCGCCGCGGCCGCTTGTGATTTTCCAGGCGAGATAAAGACATGAGCGTTGAAAGAATCTTTGCGTGGTGCGGTCCGCTACGGAGCGTTTGCGCCTTGGCGTTGTGCCTGTTGGCGAGCGGGCCCTGGGTCGCACAGGCCACGACATTGACCGTGCTGCAGCAACCGGCGATACCGACGGCCAAGGCCCAGCGCGCGGTATTGCTCGGGCTGGCCCGGGCCGGCGAACGCCTGGTGGCGGTCGGCGAGCGTGGGATCGTGCTGCTTTCGGATGACGCTGGCGTCAGTTGGCGCCAGGCCCAGGTGCCGGTCAGCGTCAGCCTGACGGCGGTGCAATTCGTCGATGCCGAGCAGGGCTGGGCGGTCGGTCACCTGGGGGTGGTGCTGCATACCCAGGACGGCGGTGAAACCTGGCAAAAACAACTCGACGGTGAGCGCGCCATCGCGCTGGCGGTGCACGTTGCCGAGCGCGACGCCCATCAACCGGGCGGCGCCGGCAACCTGGCCCAGGCCCGGCACATGCTCGATGACGGACCGGATAAACCGTTCCTGGACCTGTACTTCAGCGACCGCCTGCACGGTTATGTCGTCGGCGCCTACAACCAGATCTACCGCACTGACGATGGCGGGCGAAGCTGGCAACCGTGGATGCAACATGTCGACAATCCCCAAGGGCTGAACCTGTATGGCATCCGCGCCCTGGGCAACGATCTGTTGCTGGTGGGAGAGCGCGGCTTGCTGTTGCGTTCGACCAATGCCGGACAGTCATTCCAGGCGCTGAATTCCCCTTACGAGGGCAGCTTTTTCGGCCTGCTCGCGACGCGCGATGGGACCTTGATTGCTTACGGCCTGCGGGGAAATGCCTGGCGCTCCGATGACCGTGGCAACAGCTGGCGACGTCTTGATACCGGTCTCGAATCGACGCTGGCGACTGCCGTGGAACTGCGCGACGGCAGCCTGTTGTTGGCCAGCCAGAGTGGCGAGCTGCTCTTCAGTCATGACCAGGGCCGCAGTTTTGACAAACGCCAGGTTCGCAGCGGTGGCACTGTCGCTGCCGTGCAACAGGCGGTCGACGGCAGCCTGGCCAGCGTCGGCTTGAGCGGCGTGGCCGCTGACCAGGACCCGCGGGCGTCCGGTAAACCTTGAAACTTCACGGTGTAGCGCTATCGAGCCACGGCTCGCGCAACAGGAGTCAACCTTGAAAGACGACAAAACCCAAACCGTGATCGGCCGCCAGGAAGACTTCGACCGGGCGTCGGGCAACTTCGCCGAGCGAGCGATCTTCAACCATCGACCGCTGGTGGTCCTCCTGTGCCTGTTGGTGACGCTGGTGCTCGGTTGGCAAGCCACGCGCATCGGTATCAACGCCAGTTATGAGAAGACCATTCCCACCGAGCATCCCTACGTTGCCAATTTCCTCGAGAATCGCAGTGAACTGAGCGGCCTGGGCAACTCGCTGCGCATCGCTGTGGAAGTCAGGGAGGGGAGCATCTTCACCAAGGACTACCTCGACACCTTGGCCAAGCTCAACGACGAACTCTACCTGCTGCCGGGTGTGGATCGGCCCTACATGAAATCACTGTGGACGCCGACCACGCGCTGGACCGCCGTGACGGAAGAGGGGCTGGACGGCGGCACGGTGATTCCCGATGACTACGATGGGTCGGCGACCAGCCTTGAACAAGTGCGGATCAACGTGGCCCGCTCCGGCGAAGTGGGTCAATTGGTCGCCGGCAACTTCAAGTCCAGTGTGATCTTCGTGCCGTTGCTGGAGATCAATCCACAGACCGGCAAGGCGCTGGACTATGGCGAGTTCTCACGGCAACTGGAGGCACTGCGAGACAAGTATCAAACCGCTGACCTGCGGATTCATATCACCGGGTTTACCAAGATCGTCGGCGACCTGATCGAAGGGATGACCCAAGTCCTGTTGTTCTTCGTGGTGGCGGTACTGGTGACGGTACTGGTGCTGTTTGGCTACACACGTTGCGCGCGCAGCACCTTGGTGGTGGTGATCTGTTCGCTGGCCGCCGTGCTTTGGCAACTGGGCCTGCTGGCCTTGCTCGGTTATGAGCTGGACCCATATTCGGCACTGGTGCCGTTCCTGGTGTTCGCCATCGGCATGAGCCATGGCGCGCAGAAGATGAACGGCATCATGCAGGACATCGGCCGTGGCACCCACCGGGTGGTCGCCGCGCGCTATACCTTCCGCCGATTGTTCGCCGCCGGCATTACCGCCTTGCTCTGCGATGCGGTGGGCTTTGCGGTGCTGCTGCTGATCAACATCCGGGTGATCCAGGACCTGGCGATCACTGCCAGCCTCGGCGTAGCGGTGCTGATCTTCACCAACCTGATCCTGCTACCGATCCTGCTCAGCTACATCGGCGTCAGTCCGGCGGCGGCCCAACGCAGCCTGAGTGCGGAAACCACCGAACAGCAGGCGCAGATCAAGCATCCACTGTGGCGTGCGCTCGATCTGTTCACCCAACGGCGCTGGGCCGTTGGCGCCATGTTGACGGGTTTGCTGCTGGCCGCGTTTGGTTTTGCCGTGAGCCTGCACCTGAAGATCGGCGACCTGGACCCTGGCGCGCCGGAGCTGCGTGCCGACTCGCGCTACAACCGCGATGCGCTGTTCATGACGCAGAACTATGCGGCCAGCTCGGACATCTTCGTGGTCATGATCAAGACCCCGGAGGATCAATGCACCCGTTACGCCAGCCTGTCGGCGGTCGATGCGCTGGCCTGGCGATTGGAGCAATTGCCCGGAGTGGAATCGACCACTTCGATGGCGGCGCTGAGCAAGATCGCCACGGCGGGCTATAACGAGGGCAACTTCAAATGGTATGAACTGATCCCCAATGACGGCGCCCTGGGGGCCGTGCAAACCCGCGCGCCGCGAGAGCTGTTCAACCAGGGTTGTTCGATGCTGTCGCTGTACATCTACCTGGCCGATCACAAGGCCGACACCTTGAGCCGGGTGGTGGAGGCCAGTGAGCAATTTATCGCCGAGCACCGGGTGCCGGAGGTCAAGTTCATGCTGGCGGCCGGTAGCGCGGGGATCGAAGCGGCGACCAATATCGTCGTGAAGAAGTCCATGCGTGAGATGCTGTTCTGGGTCTACGGTGCGGTCAGTCTGTTGTGCCTGCTGACCTTCCGCAGCTGGCGCGCGACCCTTTGTGCGATGTTGCCGCTGATGCTCACGTCGATCCTGTGCGAGGCGCTGATGGTGGGGCTGGGCATGGGGGTGAAAGTGGCGACACTGCCGGTCATCGCGCTGGGCGTGGGCATTGGTGTTGATTATGCGTTGTATGTGTTGAGCGTGATCCTGGCTCGGATGCGGGCCGGCGATACCTTGGCCCAGGCGTATTACCAGGCGCTGCTGTTCACGGGGAAAGTGGTGTTGTTGACCGGTATGACGTTGGCTGTGGCGGTGTCGACCTGGGCGTTTTCGCCGATCAAGTTCCAGGCTGACATGGGGATTCTGCTGGCGTTCATGTTTTTGGTGAATATGCTGGGGGCTTTGATTCTGTTGCCGGCGTTGGCTTGGTGGTTGTTGCCGCGGGAGGTGTTTGCAAAAAAGCTTGAGTTGAGTCGGTGGGGGCGGTGGGTTCGGGGGTAGTACGTTTTTAATGGCGTGTATATCCGTTATTTGCGTAACGGCGGCTTATGGTTCCGCTCTTACAGCGGGTCACTTTTGAGAAGCGCAAAAGTAACCAAAACGCTCTTGCCCCACCACTCGGCACCTCGCCTAGGCTCGGTGTGCCCTCACTCCGGCCTTGCTCCGTGGGCCCGCCGCGATGGGCCATCCATGGCCCGGCGCGGCTATCCCGGCATCCATGCCGGGATGCCCACTGCGCAAGACCTGCGTTCGGCCAGCGTGGTTTAACGGGGCGCTGAGATCAAGATCAAGATCAAGATCCAAAGCAAGAGCAAGAGCAAGAGCAAGAGCAAGAGCAAGAGCAAGAGCAAGAGCGGGGCATCAGCCAGGATTTATTTGGCTGAACCACCGCTTTCGCGAGCAAGCTCGCTCCCACATTTGATCGTCAGCAGCTACAAAAATCATGTACACCACAGCCCCCTGTGGGAGCGAGCTTGCTCGCGAAGAGGCCGGTACATGAAGCATCTTCATCGACTGACACTCCGCCTTCGCGAGCAGGCTCGCTCTTACAGGGCAAAAAGCGGAAAACGCTACTTGCAAACATAAACCTTGCGCACATAAACCCCGCTCTTCCAGGCGCAAGGAGCCCCCCGGGGGACAAACACCGTATCCCCAGTCCCCACCGCCAACCCCGTGCCATCCGCCAGTTGAAGAACGATGTTGCCCTCGGTCAAATGCATCAGCTCATGCATCGCATGCGGCCTCGCCCGGCGGGTGTAGGGCGTCGAGTCCCAGATGCCGATGCGCAGGTTCGTCGCTTCTTCGATAAACAGATTGTTCGAACGGCATTGCGGTGTCGGCCCCAGCAGGATCTCTTCACTCGGAGGCGTCGAGGGCGAGAGCAATGTTTGTGGCGCAAGGAACGTCAGCCCGATATTGCCCACTTCGACAGGCTGGATATCGGCGCAGAAAGCCCAGAGAGAATCCGGTTGTGCCTCGATCCGGATCGACGTACCACGGGCAATCACGGCGCTGTCTCCCGGATTGAGTCGGAGCGTCTGTTCCTGGCTCCGCAGGGTGACCTGTCCCGCGTGCACCACGATCGTTTCGCTGTAGGGATATTCATCGACGCTGAACTCGCCACTCGCGTGGACCACGCCGGCAGCGATGTCATCCGCCGCGACATAGGCAATGCGCCGGTCGAAAGGGTCGTTGGCGCCCAATGAACCGGAAGTGAACGCGGTTGAGGCCGGGCGGCCGTCGGCGTGGGCCAGCAGCACTGCGGTGGGCTCTAGCATGATGCGGTGTCTCCGAGGGTAATAACGATGAAGGGGAGGTCAGCCGATGGCCTGGGTCACCAGGGCAAACTGATGGACGCCGCCACTGGCCTGCGGCGGGGTACCACGGGCCATTTGTGCGACGGTGTCGACTTGCTTCAGTCCGGCTTCTTCAAGCCAGGGCCCCAGCCCGCAATCGGACGGAATGTCCATGCGCAGGAAAGCGTCCGGTGCCCGGGCCAACAGCACCGCGATCAAATGCTTGGCCTGTTGTGGATTTTCCGCGACGACCGGGCCGATATAACGACCACGACCGAAAGCGCGCAGGAGGGCGAAGGCGCGTAGCTGGCCATCGCGCTCGATACCGATGGCGTGCTCGGTACTGTCGAACAGATCGTTGAGCACGGCGCGCCTGTCCAAGCCGCTGCCCGCGTTGGCCAGTTCGATTTGCTGGCGTCGATCGGCGTTGGTCAATTCGCGGCAGCGTTCGTCAGTTGGCAGGGCAGGAACGGCGGGGACAAGTACGTGGCCCTGATGCTGTTGGATATGCCCAAAATCAACGAAGCCCTGGCTGGCATAAAGTGGGGCGCCGGCCAGCGTCGCGTTGAGCATCGGGATTTTCGATCCGCATGCCTCGAGTGCCAGCTCCATGAGCCTGCGACCGATGCCTTGGCCCTGGTATTCGTCACTGACGATCACCAGGCCGATCGTGGCGTAGTCACCTTGCGCACAGGTGAACGCGGTACCGATCAGGCGGTCGTCGTCCTGCGCGACGAAACCCTGCGAGACGCGTTGCAGCATGGCCCAGTCTTCCAGGCGGTGGGGCCATTTCAATTGCACGGACAAGGCGTGGGCCGATTCCAGGTCGGCGCCGGTCATGGGGCGAAAGGTATACGCGGGGCGTTGCGAGTTAGGCATGACTTAGCTCCGTGGACAGGGCCGAAACCGGTGGGATTTCGCCGCTGAAAGTGTGTGTATCTCACCTGCCAATTGGCCTGGCAAGGGGCCGGCAATGATTCGGCAGATTGCATGAGTGGCGTCGTCCATGGCCGCAGTTCTTGCTCAAATCCGCAGCACGCACGGCAATAAATTCCAGCGATCTTGCGTCGAAAAAAAGGCAAGCCCAGATCAATAACAGCGCTTGCGATCAACCTCGCCGAGCATCGATTCATTGCGTTGATGCCGACGGATATTGTCCAGCAATACGCCAAAGGCAGTTTCAGGTTGGGTCATCGCCGCGATATGCGGCGTCAGCCAGATTTGCGGGTGTTCCCAGAAAGGGTGATCCGGCGCCGCTGGCTCCTGTTGCAACACATCGAGCACCGCCGCACTGAGCTGGCCGCTGGCAAGCGCTTCAAGCAGATCCGCTTCCACCAGGTGTGCGCCCCGGCCCATGTTGACCAGGGCGGACCCCTTGGGCAGATGCTGGAACAACCGGTGATCGAGAATCCCTCTGGTCTGCTCGGTCAATGGCAAGACGCACAGCACGATGTCGCATTGGCCGAGAAACGCCGGGAGCTGTTCGCTACCGGCAAAGCAGTCCACCCCGGCGATGTGATGCTCGCTGCGCGCCCAGCCTGACAAGGCAAAACCAAAGGTCTGCAAGGTGCTGAGAATCTGCCGGGCCTGCGTGCCGAGGCCCATCACGCCGACCCGGCGCTTGGCGGCCGGCTGCAGCAGATGAGCCTGCCAGCACCGGGCCAACTGTTGCTGGCGATAGCGGAGCATATCCCGGTGCAGCCCGAGGACGGCGAAACTGGCGTATTCGCACATGCCTTGGGTGATGCCCGGGTCAAGTAGACGTACCACTGGCAGGGAAGCAGGCAACTGGTCGAGGTCGAGCTGGTCGACCCCGGCCGACAGCGCGAACAACACCTCGAGGTTCGGCAACAGGGCTTCGAGGTCGTCCGGCGCCTGCCAGGCGGCCAGGTAGCGAATATCATGCGGATCGCCGATGTCGGGCCAGGCACGCCATTCGATGTCCGGAGCGTGCTCGGCGAATAGACGTTTCCATTGTTCACCGCGTACCGGGTCGGCTTTATAAAGCAGGGCCATGGATGACTTCTCACACTGGATCGGGAACCTCCAGCATGCCCGAGTGGCGAAGCAGGATGTTTCGAAAGCGCCGGCATAACTGCCTGCCACTGCGGTGTTGAAGGCTTTTATCGGCAGATTCCATGGGGCTGGAGCCGGATGATGGAATCTGCTGTTTAGCGGGGTGAAAACAGTCGATCCGAATTTCCCGGAGGCCAAGTTCGGCTTAGACAATTGCGTCGAACGCTTAACCTGTGGGACACATCGCAGCCGTTTCCCGGTTGCCTGGTTCACTGTGGGAGATGCCATGAACAGTAAAGTCGAAGAAACCCCGAACTTGCTTCGTCAACGTGATCAATTCGTGCCCAGGGGATTGGTCACCGCGCATCCGCTGGTCATCGACCGGGCTCAGGGCGCAGAGGTCTGGGATGTGGACGGCAAGCGTTATCTGGACTTCGTCGGCGGCATCGGCGTCTTGAACATCGGCCACAATCACCCGAACGTGGTCGCCGCAGTGCAAGCCCAGTTGCAAAAGGTCAGCCATGCGTGTTTCCAGGTGGTGGCCTACAAACCCTATCTCGACTTGGTGAAACGCCTGTGCGCATTGGTCGGTGGCCAGGACGCCTACAAGGCGGCGCTGTTCACGTCTGGCGCCGAGGCGGTGGAGAACGCGGTGAAGATCGCTCGCGCCCACACCAATCGGCCAGCGGTGATTGCGTTCCGTGGCGGATTTCATGGGCGTACCTTGCTCGGCACGACGCTGACCGGCATGAGCCAACCGTACAAGCAGAACTTCGGGCCTCTCGCTCCGGAGGTGTTTCATACGCCGTACCCGAACGCCTATCGCGGTTTCACCAGCGAGATGGCCTTGCAGGCCCTTAACGAATTGCTGGCGACCCAAGTCGCCCCGGATCGGGTCGCGGCGATCATCATCGAGCCGGTGCAGGGTGATGGCGGCTTCCTTTCCGCGCCGCCGGAATTTCTCCAGGCGCTGCGCCGCCTGACCGAGCAACATGGCATCGTGCTCATTCTCGACGAAATCCAGACCGGTTTCGGCCGCACCGGCACCTGGTTCGGTTTCCAGCACGCCGGGATCCAGCCGGACCTGGTGACCGTCGCCAAGAGTCTCGCCGGCGGCTTGCCGATATCAGGCGTCGTGGGACGTGCGCAGATCATGGATGCGCCGTTGCCCGGTGGCCTGGGTGGCACCTATGGCGGTAACGCCCTGGCGTGTGCGGCCGCGTTGGCGGTGATCGACACTTACGAGCAGGACCGGTTGATCGAGCGCGGCCAGCTATTGGCCGAGCGTTTGCGCCAGGGCCTGCTGCGCTTGCAGGCACGTTACCCACGTATCGGTGACGTGCGCGGTACCGGTTTCATGTTGGCCATCGAATTGATCAAGGACGATGAAGCGCGCAGTCCTGATGCCGAACTCACCCAACAACTGATCGATCAGGCCAGGGTAGGCGGATTGCTGGTGATCAAATGCGGGGTGTACCGGAATGTGCTGCGTTTCCTTGCGCCCCTGGTCACTGAAGAAAATCAGATCGACGACGCCCTGGTCATACTTGAAGCCGCGTTGTCACGGGTGTTGAGTTGATTCCAGGTCTCGGTCGGCGCTGCGCCGACCGAAGGCCTTTGGAGCACATGGATGCATCACGGGAGGCGACACACATGCACCTGACTGATTATCGCGCGCTGCTGATTGATTGCGACGAAGTCCTGGTCGATCGGGACTCCGGTATCTGGACGGCCTTGCAACCTTTGCTCGAAAGCCACCCAGGCGCGCTTGCCAGGGAAGCGGTGCTGGCAGAGTTCGACGCGGCGGTGCGCGGGCTCTATCCGCGTTTTTCCGAGCTGGGTTTCAGTGGCCTGTTGTGCTTTGCCCACCGTCAGTTGGCCGAGCGCCTGGGGCTCAAGGCCAACTGGGAGGAGGGCATGAGTTTTGCCCGTTCGGCCAGTACCTGGTCGCTGTTCGAAGACGCACCCGGTGCCATGTTGTACCTGCGCAAATTCTATCGACTGCTGGTGTATTGCGACCGCGACGCCGAAGACCGTGACAGCCTCTGCGAGCGTTTGGGCATTCCACCCGAGGACCTGCATTCACGGGCCATCAATCCGCTGGAAGACGAAGCCTGGCTGCTGGCGAACACGCTCCAGCCTGAGCACATCATGCAGGTGTCCAAGGCCTCCGAGCGCTTACAGAAGTCGGCGGGGTTATGCCTGATCCGCCGTGGCCCGGAACAACCCACCGAAGAACAATCCGCCGATTTCCACATCACCAGCATGGCGGATCTGGTGGCCCAGCATCAGCTATCTTTGCGACGTTGAATTTGCTAAAACCACTGTCACTGAACGGCAATAATGGGGTACCCGATGGAAGGTTTAATCAAACTAGACCGAATTGATATCAGTATCCTTGTCGAACTTCAGAAGGACGGTCGAATGACCAACGTCAGCCTTGCCGATGCCGTGGGGCTGTCCTCCAGCCCTTGCCTGCAGCGGGTCAAGCGCCTTGAGTCGGCCGGCTACATTTCCGGGTACAGAGCGCACCTGAACCTGGCCAAGATCACCGATTCGGTGACGGTCTTCACCGAAATCACCCTCAGCGACCATAAACGCGAAGACTTCGCCAAGTTTGAATCCAACATTCGCCTGGTCGACGAGGTACTTGAGTGCCATTTGATCAGCGGTGGCTACGATTACCTGGTGCGTTTCATGACATGCAGCATCCAGCATTATCAGGAAGTGATCGAAGGGCTGCTGGACAAGAACATCGGTATTTCCAAGTACTTCAGTTACATCGTCATCAAATCCCCGGTGCTCAAGGACGGGGTGCCGCTGCGCAGGCTATTGCGCCACTGATTCGCTTGTGAATCAGCGCCCGGGCGCCTTGTTCTCCACCAGACAGTTGCCGCCATCCACCACCATGACCTCACCGGTGATGTAGCTGGACTCAGCGGATGCCAGGAAAGCCACCAAGGCGGCGACTTCTTCGGGGCGTCCCGCCCGGCCCATTGGCGTATAGCCCGCTGCATGGGCTTCTTCGGCGGTGGTCGAGCCGGTAGCGATCCAGCCGGGCGCGACGCAGTTGACCGTGATTCCCTGGCGGGCCACTTCCAGCGCCAGGCCCATGCTCATGCCGACCATGGCCGCCTTCGCGGCGCTATAGGAGGCCTCGCCGGGGTTGCTGCACCGCGTGCCAGTGGTGGAGCTGATATTGACGATGCGTCCGTAATTGCGCGTCTGCATGCCGGGCAGGACGGCACGGGTCAGTAGGAACGCTGTCGTGACGTTTCGGGCCAGGGACAGGTTCCACGTTTCCAGGTCCAAAGTCGCCACCTCGGCAAACGACTCCGGGCTGCCTTGCATGGCCATGCCCGCGTTGTTCACCAGCACATCGATGCGCCCCCACACTGACTCGGCCCACAGGCCGAACTCACGCACTTGTCGTTCATCGGTGAGGTCAAGGGCCCGTCCTTCGACTTCAAAGCCTTCGCCCCGTAGCTCTTCGACACGTAGCGCAGTGCGCGCGCTGCTGGCGGTGACGATCAGCCTGGCACCGGCGGCGCCCAGCCTCCGTGCAATCGCCATACCGATTCCCATCTCGCTGCCAACCCCGCTGATCAGTGCCACGGGGTTCTTTCCGGGTGTGTCTGGCATGGCATTTCCCAGTTGTTTTTGTGAGGGCTACGGAGCAAGGCAGCGGGTGACAAGAGCCGCCGGCCAGTATGGCATCTCGGAAACGATTTCTGACAAGAATGTCAGGCAGCGGTCAGTCTCCGGACACCTTCACTGTCTAGACTCTTTAGGTTGCCCCGCTTCCGGAGAGGAGATACCTGATGCGCTTGCTCATTGTCGAGGACGAAGAAAAAACCTCTTCCTATGTTCACCGTGGCTTGAGCGAGCTCGGCTACATTGTCGATGTCGCGACGAATGGCATCGATGGCCTGCACTGTGCGTTGGAAATGGAATACGACGTGGTGATCCTGGATGTCATGTTGCCGGGCAAGGACGGCTACGGCGTGTTGCAGGGGCTGCGCCTGCGCAAGAAAACCCCGGTCATCATGTTGTCGGCAAGGGGCACGGTAGACGATCGCGTCCGGGGGTTGCGAGAGGGCGCCGATGACTACCTGGCCAAGCCCTTTTCCTTTGCCGAACTGGTCGCGCGCGTCCAGGCATTGATCCGGCGGCGCGCCGATGACGCGGTCGATCCCACGCACCTGCGCATCGACGACCTGGAGGTCGACCTGCAGGCTCGCAAGGTCACACGTGCCGGGTTGCGGTTGGACCTGACGGCCAAGGAGTTCTGTCTGTTGAGCCTGCTGGCCCGGCACCAGGGCGAGATTCTTTCCAAATTGATGATTGCCGAGCAGGTCTGGGACATGAATTTCGACAGCGACGCCAACGTGGTCGAAGTGGCGATCAAGCGTGTGCGCGCCAAGGTTGATGCGCCGTATCCGCGCAAATTGCTACATACCGTCCGGGGGATGGGTTATGTGCTGGAGAGCCGCGAAGCAAGTGACAGGCAAGTCGGTGCGCTGTGATGAAAAGCTCGATCTCCAAGCGGCTCGCCCTGATGTTTGCCCTCGCGGTCATGCTCATCACCGCCGTCTGCGCGACGTTGTTGCGCTGTTCCTTGAAACAATCGCTCGAAGACCAGATGCAAAACGAGCTGACCCTGCGCCACTCGGTTCTCGACCCGGTGCTGGCGAAATATGACTCTCCGGAATTCTGGGTGGGGCTGCGGCAGAAGCTCGACGGCCTGACGCCCGCCGACGAACGCGTGCGCTATTGGGTCCTGGTGGACAATCCGACGTACAGCTATGGCGGTGCGATGCCGGATGGCCGGGACTGGTCGACGCGCCCGGATGGATTTTCCAGCGTCACCATACCTGGCCGGGACCGCCCCATGGTCCTGCTGGTCGAGACCATTGCCGCCATGGGAAGCCGCCCGGAGTTGCGTTTTATCGTGGGGCTCGACTCAACGCCGTTCATGAAGACCCTGGATCATTTCACCAAGACATTGATCCTCACGTCGGCGCTAGGCGTAGTGCTGGTCGCACTGCTGGGCTATTGGATCGCGCGTTTTGGCCTGGCACCCGTCCGGCGCTTGAGCCGCCAGGCCAACAGCCTGCCGCCGGGGGATTCGAAACAACGCTTGGACACCGAGGCGCTGCCTGGGGAATTGCAGGAACTGGCGGTGTCGTTCAACGGTGCCCTGGCGCGCCAGGAAGCCGCCTGGTGCCAGCTCGAAGGGTTCAACGCCAATGTTGCCCATGAACTGCGCACGCCCTTGACCAACCTGATCGGCCAGACCCAGGTCGCGCTGGCCCACGGACGAGACGTGAATGAGCTTCAGGACTTGCTGCAATCGAACCTTGAAGAGCTGGAACGGATGGGCACCATTGTCAATGACATGCTGTTCCTGGCGGGCGCGGAAAGCGGGCAGCGGGCCACTGAACTCAGCGACGTTTCGCTCTGCGAGGAGGCGTCGAAGACCGTGGAATACCTGGAACCGGTCTTGCACGACAAGCAACTGAACGTGGTGATCCAAGGCGACATGCGGGTGCGTATTGACCGACGCCTGTTCCATCGATCCCTGGCCAATCTGATCCAGAACGCCGCGCGATACGCTGTGCCGACCAGCACGATCACGGTGAGCCTGGTCAGCCATGGCATGCAGGCCAAGGTCAGCGTCTCCAATGCCGGTGAGCCCATTGAAAACGTGCATCTGGAACGTCTGTTCGAGCGTTTCTACCGAGCCGATGCCGCGAGGGCCAGGAGTGACGCACATCATGGCCTGGGGCTTTCCATCGTGCGGGCGGTAGCCTCCATGCACGGCGGGCGGGTGTTCGCCCATAGCAAGGACGGGGTCAACACCTTCGGGTTCTCTCTGACGAGCCAGCCAGCGCGTTAATCAACTCAGCGTCCCCGCTGGCCGGACCGCCGCTTTCGCGAGCAAGCCCGCTCCCACATTGGATCTCCAGCGAACCTGAAACCCATGCCCGCCACAACCCCCTGTGGGAGCGAGCTTGCTCGCGAAGACGCCGGCACATTCGGCATTGATGTGACAGAGCCACCGCTTTCGCGAGCAAGCCCGCCCCCACACTGGTTCTTCAGCGAACCTGCAACCCATGCCCGCCACAACCCCCTGTGGGAGCGAGCTTGCTCGCGAAGACGCCGGCACATTCAACATCTTCCTCAACTGGAACTCCACCATCGCGAGCGAGCTCGCTCCCACACTTGGCCATCGCGCTCGCGTTTGACATGTTCCTGTCAGTCACCCGTCACCTTGACGTCAGCGTCCCCCTCCTAGAGTGCAACCACCATCCCGGTCAGGACAGTGGAGTACACCATGAATATTCAAAACTTTTCGGTCGCCAGCCTGCTGGCAGTGATCACGTTGAGCGGTTCGCCTCTGTTTGCCAAGGAACAGACCCAGGCTCCGGCCTATGAATACGGTATGCCGCTGGACATTGCGCAGGCGGTTCGTATCGATGAGCCGAAATCAACCGTATGCGAAGTCGGGCAAGCAACGATGACTTACGTCGACACGCACGGGCAGATTCGTCACGTCACCTTCCTTCAACAGACAGACGCCTGCGCCATTCAGTAAGCCCGGTCGCACCAGTTTGCCATCCAACCAAGGAACTCAAATCATGTGGAACAGAGCAATCACCCCCGCAGGCGGCTTTCTATACACCATCAGCCAGCTCATGAGGCGGACCCGAACGTTGACGGCCGGCGTCGCACTCCTCAGTGCGATGAGCACCGAAGCATCGGACCGGGCGGTGCCCAAACCCGACTGGTCGACCCACGACATGCCTTCACAGAAGGGCCGGATTGCCCTGGTAACCGGCGGCACCAGCGGTATGGGCTATGAGGACGCCCTGGCACTTGCGCGGGCGGGGGCCGAGGTCATCATCGCGGCGCGCAACCCGGAGCGGGGTGCGGACGCCATCAAGCGTATCCGTGAGGCCGTACCCGACGCCAAGTTGCAGTTCGAGTCCGTGGACCTGGCCAACCTGTCTTCGGTGCGCGGCCTGGCCGAGCGTCTCAACCAGCGGCTGCCGCGCCTGGACGTGTTGATCAACAATGCAGCCATCATGGCGCCGCCTGAGCGGGGCACCTCCGCCGATGGCTTCGAGCTTCAGCTGGCAACCAACTACCTCGGACATTTCGCGCTGACCGGCCTGCTGGTTCCGCTCCTGCGGCAAAGCGACGATGCCCGGGTGGTGAGCCTTTCCAGCATCGCGGCCACGCGCGGCGCAGTGAATTTCGACGACCTGCAGTCCGAGCAGAAATACGACCCTTATGCCGCCTACGCCCAGTCGAAACTGGCCATCTTGCAGTGGTCGTTCGCGTTGCAACGGCGCAGTGACGAACAGAAATGGGGGATCCGCAGCATCGCCGCACATCCTGGCGTGGCCGTCACTGAACTGATCGCCCGGGGGCCGGGCGTCAACAGCGAGTTCGGCCAGCGCTGGGCGAAGGATCGCGATGCCTACCACTCTGCGGCTCAAGGCGCGCTGCCCACCTTGTATGCGGCGACTGCCGAGCAGGCCGTTGGCGGCGCCTATTACGGGCCGACCGGCGATGACGAAAAACGCGGTCCGCTGGGGTTCGCCAAGACGCCACCGGCCGCGACCAACGAAGCGGATGCCGAACGACTCTGGGCGACCTCCGAGCGCCTGACCGGCGTTACCTATCGCTGATCCTATCCAGGGCGCGGGCATCGGCCTCGCGCCCGTCCCGTAGCCTTCTTTCTGGAGTTCCCATGAGTACGATGACGTTCGTACAGCGGCTGAGCCTTGCCCTTAACGCCCATGACGGTGAACTGCGTCCGGCGCTGTGTGGCTTCCTGCTGTTTCTTTGCCTGTTTACCGGTTACTTCATGCTGCGCCCGATCCGTGAGTCGATGGGCATTGCGGCGGGCGTGGAAAACCTGCAATGGCTATTCACCGCGACTTTCCTGGTGATGCTGGCAGCCGTTCCGTTATTCGCCTGGCTCAGTTCCCGAGTGCCGCGGCTGCGCCTGATCGATTGGGTGTATGGCTTCTTTGGCATCAATCTGCTGATGTTCGTCGAGTTTTTCCAGTTCCTTCCAGACAGTGTCTGGCTCGCCCGGGTGTTTTACGTCTGGATATCGGTTTACAACCTGTTCGTCGTTTCGGTGGCGTGGAGCTTGATGGCGGATGTGTTCGACAGTGAGCAGGCCAAGCGCCTGTTTGCATTCATCGCCGCCGGCGCCAGCGTCGGCGGCCTGCTGGGGCCCGCGCTGAGCGCGCTGTTGATCAACGCGGTGGGAGCGTCAGGCTTGATGCTGCTCGCGGCTGTGTTGCTCGGTGCCACGCTGGTGTTGAAACGGACCTTGATGAGCTGGCGCGGACAGGGCGGGGCGGGGCGACCTGGTGCAGCACCCACGCAAAACCCGCGGCAGCCACTGGCCGGCAATCCGTTCAGCGGGATGGTCGCGGTGTTCAGATCGCCTTATCTGGTGGGAATCGCCGGCTTCGTGGTGCTGCTGGCGACGGTCAGCACGTTTCTCTATTTCGAGCAGGCGCGCCTGGTAGCCGAGCACTACCCGGACCGGGCATCGCAGGTTCGTATCTTCAGCACCCTCGATATCATCGTGCAGGCCGGCGCATTGCTGTCCCAATTGTTCATCACCGGTCGTATCGCGCCGAGGTTGGGCGTGCGTGCTTTGCTGGCGGTCGTGCCGTTGCTCATGTGCGTCGGTTTCCTGGGCCTCGCCCTGGCGCCGGGCTTTGCGCTGCTTGCAACCTTGATGATCGTGCGACGAATCGGCGAGTACGCGTTTGTCCGGCCCGGCAGGGAAATGTTATTTGCGCCCCTGGATGCCGAGAGCAAATACAAAGCCAAGAACTTCATCGACACCGTGGTCTATCGCGCCGGCGATGCCGTGAGTGGCTGGGCCAAGAGCCTGCTCGATCAGATCGGCCAAGGTGCAGGCGTGGCGGCGATGGTGGGGGCGTGCTGCGCGTTGTTGTGGGGATACCTGGGTTGGCAACTCGGACGACAGGCGGATTATGCCGCTTCAAGGGAGCTACGCCTGGCGGCTATTTCGGCAAGAGCGTGAAGAACGTGAAGAACGTCATCTGAATGATTTTCCTCACGCTCGCTACGCTCATTTGAACGTATGGACCAGCGCAGCCTCTGACACTAGGCTTTGTACGAAAAGTGCCTGCGCGACGATCATGCTGCGTTGAAAACAGGCTCGGAATGCTCATTGACAACCAGTCAACTCCGCTTCCTCGCCTGTTTTCGCCTTGCCTGATCGCCGCTCGGCGACTTTTCGTACAAACCCTAATGCAGGGCGAGCGCACGTCGCCCATTCCCGCTCGGAGGACAAGTTCACATGAAGATTCTAATGGTGCTTACATCCCACGATCAGTTGGGCGACACCGGCAAGAAGACGGGGTTCTGGCTGGAAGAGTTCGCCGCTCCGTACTACGTGTTTGTCGACGCCAAGGCGACGGTCACGCTTGCGTCTCCAAAGGGCGGGCAGCCACCACTGGACCCCAAGAGCGACGAGGAGAGTGCCCAGACCGACGCAACGCGCCGCTTTGCCACGGATACCCAGGCTCAAGCCGCATTGGCAAGCACGGTGCCGTTGGGCGAGGTTGATCCCTATGACTTCGATGCCGTGTTCTATCCGGGCGGCCATGGCCCCCTGTGGGACTTGGCCGAGGACACCGACTCCAAGACGCTTATCGAAGCCTTTTATGCCGCGAACAAACCCATCGCCGCCGTCTGTCACGCGCCGGGAGTGTTCAAGAACGTCAACGCACCGGATGGCCAGCCCGTGGTGAAAGGCAAGAAAGTCACCGGCTTCACCAACTCCGAGGAAGAGGCGGTGGGCCTCACGCAGGTGGTGCCGTTCCTGGTGGAGGACATGCTCAAGGCCAAAGGCGGCGAATATTCCAAAGGCGCGGACTGGGGCAGTTACGTCGTCGAGGATGGTCACCTGATCACCGGCCAGAACCCTGCCTCGTCGGAAGCGGCGGCCAAGGCGCTGCTCAAGCGGCTGAAGCAGGAACTGAGCGCTTGAGGCGACTTTGTGGGGCGGCCAGCCGGTTCGCCCTTTGCCAGCGCGCTCAACGACGGGGGAGGATCGATCATGCAAGACCCTTTCAACCTGGCGCGCTTCGTCGAGGCGCAGCGTCCGGTATTCAGTCGCGTCATGGACGAACTGCGCGCCGGGCGGAAGACGAGTCACTGGATGTGGTTCATCTTTCCGCAACTGCAAGGGCTCGGTCGTTCCGAAATGGCCAGCCTCTTCGGGATTTCCGGCCTTGCCGAGGCTCGCGCATACCTGCAACACGATGTGCTCGGACCCCGACTGGAGGAGACCGTGATGACGGTCTTGCAGCACAGCGGGACCAGCGCCGAGCGGATATTTGGCTCACCCGATGATTTGAAGTTTCGCTCCTGTCTTACGCTGTTTATCAGCGCCCAGTCGGGATCTCCCCTGTATCAACAGGCGCTCGATCGGTTTTATTCGGGCGAGCCAGATCGGCGGACGCTCGACCTGCTTGCTCGGCAGGTATGAAGCGGTCCACGTTCGCAAACCACCACAGGGCGGCCACTCCCAGAAGGACTGTCAGTCCAGCCAGGACCAGGATGACCTGCTGCGTCCCCAATGGCGCCGCCAGCAGGGCCACCAGCAAACCGGCCAGTGGCTGCGACAGGTTGTTGAGCAACGTGATCACCCCGACGGTCTTGCCGAAGTCCTGGGGCGGAATGACCCGTTGGCGAATGGTGCGCATGTAGACGTTGAACATCTTGTCGAAACCGACGATCAACAAGAAGCCCAGGACATAGCCCGACAGGTTTGGACTCAGGGCACTGATCACCCCGCCTGCAGCGATCATCGAATAACCAATTCCCCCTAAGACCCGCAGGGGCAGGGTTACTCGCGCGAGGAGCAACAGGATAAAGATCGTGGTTGCGGCGCCAGCCGCCTGCAAGCCGGCGTAGTGGTCCTTGCCGGCACCGTACTCGCCGATCACCATGGCGGCCGAAGTGGCCAAGGTGACGCCGACAATCAGGTTGACGCCCACCGCCAGCGCGATGATCTTTTTCAGTTCCGCCAGGTTGCGGATATGCCCGAAGGCGATCCGCAGGGGCTGTAGCCAGATGTCCTGGTGCTGCTCGTACACTTCCAGGCTTACCCGGCTGAGTCGTTGCCATACCCGCATGCCCAGGTCGGCGAGCAGGAATAGCGCGGCGACCCACAGCACCACCCAGTGCCATGCCCAGATATCCAACAACAATGCCGCCACCAATGGGCCGAGCACCAGTCCGGTCTGGTCGGCAATTTGTGAATAGGACAAGGTCTTGGTGTAGCTGTAATGCCGGAAGACATACGGCATCAGCACTTCGCGGGCCATGATGCCTTGGGTGGTCAGCACGCCACAGACGGCTGAAAGCACCACGACCCAGGCGATGCCGCCAAAAACGCCGTAGAGCGCCATCGCCAACAGACAAAGCAGCGCCCGATAGACCTGGCTGATATGCAGGATCCTGATCGGTGAATACTTGTCGCACAGGGCGCCGCACAATGGGAAAGCGAGAAAGCGCGGCAGTGATTCGACGAAGAACGCCAACCCGGCCCATGAAGCGCTGTTGGTGGTCTGGAACACTACCAGCGGCACGATGAACAACAGGATCTGGTCCGCCAGCCTCGATAGAAACAGCGAGATGAAAAAAGCCAAGTAATCCTTTCGCATGGAAACATCCTGTGACGAGGCGAAGCGGCGCACGCCACACACACTGACAGAATCAGGTCGGGGATTGAAGCGGGGTCGGCATCGGCTCGACGACGCGCGGTATCAATGCAGGGGTAGGTAGCCCGATGATGCTGTGCTAAGTTACCAAAGGTAGGTTAAACCCCAAAAGCAAGGAGGACAGATGATGTCACTCGATCCTATCCTGTTCATGGGCGGTTCTGGCGCTATCGGCCA
Organism: Pseudomonas sp. HB05; assembly: GCF_016756915.1. Taxonomy (NCBI): domain Bacteria; kingdom Pseudomonadati; phylum Pseudomonadota; class Gammaproteobacteria; order Pseudomonadales; family Pseudomonadaceae; genus Pseudomonas; species Pseudomonas sp. HB05. Next base: position 112,091 of record NZ_JAESPG010000016.1, on the reverse strand, counting down.
CCATACTGCCCGGGCGCTGCGCGCCGCTCATCCAGATGTACCGTTGTTGATTGGCGGACGTGACCTTGCGAAGGCCCAACGGGTCGCGGAGCAACTGGGCGGGGCGCAGGCCGTGGCGATCGACGCCGGTGCCGACGACCTGGGCCTCGGCGATCGCGCGGTCAGCGCGGTGGTGGTCTTCTACATGGACCACGCTCTCGCTGGATTGCGCTTTGCGCAGCAGCGCGGGGTGCCGCACCTGAGCATATCTTCCGGCGTTTTCGAGATCGCTCCGGAGATCGCCATGTACATGCATGCGCCAGGCGCATCGCCGATTGTCCTCGGTTATGAGTGGATGGTCGGCGCAACGACGGTGTCGACGTTCAGCGTTGCCCGTGAGTTTGGCCGGATCGACGATATCCGGATCAATGCGCTGGTCGATGAGCAGGACACGGGCGGCCCGACCGTTGCCAGCGATTTCGAACACCTGAACAAAATGCTCCCCGCCGCGCTGACCAGGCGCGGCGGATCATTTGTCTGGCGCGAAGGGGAGGACGCCAAGACGCGCTTCCATGCGCTGGACGGCACGGCAATCGAAGCCACGGGTTTTTCTTCCATTGACGTCGTCGGCCTGGCGGCTGCGACGGGTGCACCGAATGTCCAGTTCAACATTGGCATCGGGGTGAGCTCCAGCAGGCGCCAAGGACGACCCATGTCCACCGAGATCATCATCGAACTCGCTGGCGAGGATCTTCGAGGCAACTCGCTGCGCACCCGTCATGCCGTCGTCCACCCGGCAGGCACTGCGCCGCTGACTGGTCTCTGCGTCGCCATGAACCTTGAGCGCCTGCTCGGGTTGGACGGCCAGCCTGCAACCCCGCCTGGGCTCTACTTTCCCTATCAACTACTGGATGCCGAAGCGTATCTTGAGCGTTTGCGGGGAGAGGGCGGAGAGATGCGTAGATTGCCGGTGATGTAAGCGCTCCGAGCACGATTCGAAGCTTTGAGTTTATGTGGCGCTTGGGTTCATGAGATGCGAGCGAAGCCAGTTATCTGGGCTTTCCGTCATTTCCAACAGCCGCTTTTGTTGCCAGGCCGGCGCACTGGTTGGGAACAGCGCCGCGCCCGGCCGGAACCGCGCGAGACCGCAGGCGGCGGCGATGCGTTGACGTTGCTGGCCACGGACCAGCGCTTGCATAAAACTGCATTCGTTCTGGGCCAGTCCCAAGATGTAGCGAGTCCCCACTTGGAAATTTCCGCCATTGGCCTGCCACCAGGCATCGACGGACTGAGGGTTTGGCCAGGGCAGGTTCTCATCGGGGTCCATGAGGACATGCGGATCTTCGGGGTTATCGTTCGGGCCCGCATCGAAATCCGGCAAGACGTGTAGCTCCAGATCGAGCAGGGCCAGGTCGGCTCCGGTGATCAGGCTGAAGGCTTCGCCAGCGACACGTGCACAAGGCGCGTCGGCCATTTGTTGGATCAACCACGGCACGCTGACCGGATCGCCCAACAGTCCAAGGGCCTGGATGCCGATGCGCCGCTGCCGGGGATCCTGTACCCACTGGCGTATCCAGGCGATGCTCGGTTCGCGCGCCTGCCAGGCCAGCAGCACGCAGGCCGCGCGGTATTGAAACTCGCCTGGTTGCTCGGCGAACAGTCGCAGCGGTTCGAGGGCTTGCTGGTCACCCATTTGCGCCGTTGCCCAGTTGGCCCAGAAGCGGGTGGCAGGGTGCATATGCGTTCGGTGGACTTGCAAGGCCTGTGACAGGTCATGCCGGCGCAGCTCGCCGGCGGTGCGGGCGGCACGTGCAAGTACGCTGGGATCAACATCGGACAGTCCGGCCAGCAGGACGGCACCGGGGTCGTGGCGGTGCATGCCACACGCCGCCAGGCCGAGACGGCGAAAAAGCGGTTCGGGCGCCGCAAGCATGCGGTCGATCCAGGGCTCTATGCGCGCCCAGTCAAGCCAGCCCAAGGCCATCAGATAGCCGCGCTCTGTTTCCGCGGCGCTTCGCAAATGCTCGCTGAGCCGCGACAGCGCTTTTGCATCGGCCGCCTCGAAGGCCAGCACCACGCTGGCGAACATTTCGCCGACGGTGTGCGGGCCGAGCTGCTCCAGAAGGGCTTCCAGGCCGGCTGACCCGGCGATACGCAGGCCATCGAGATGCGCTTCGATACGCTCTTCCAATGCGCCCAGTTCATCCAGGTCGTAGTGGGGCGCGCGCAGTGCGTAGTCGCGCAGGACCGCCAGGAAACCGGCTTCCTCAACGTGCAGGTCGAGCACAACGGGCAGCGTGGTCATTGGCCTTCGATCCGGAAGGGAGATTTCGCCTGATCAGTCAATTTGCAGGCACCGCGTCCAGTTCGAACCATCGAACTCCATGACGTCCTTCGGCCCGATGGACCACATGATCCCGTCGGCTGCGCTCAGGTGGTAACAGGTGCCCGGCGCGTCATCGCCAAAATCGACGGGCTTGAGCGTGTCGCCCTCCAGTCGGTAGACGAAATGGGTGGAAGACACATACAGCTGGCCCTGGAAATATTCCATGCCCCAGAGATCCTCCCGGGTGCTGTCGTGCTCGATCACTTCCCATTGATCATTGCGACCACGCAGCAAGGTCCCGAGCTGGCCGCAAGCATAGGCAAAACCGTCCGGCGCGCAGCGCACCTTATAGAGCGCCAGGTTGGTCGGGCTGTTCTGCTGGGTGAAGACGGCACCGTCATATTTCCAGATTTCGCCTTCCCAGCCGACGGTATAGATTTCCTGCTCGCTGAAGCCATCGATGGATTCGAAGCTGGTGTCGGTGATGGGGGTGTCGCCCACCTGGGCGCTCTGGTCGATGCATCGCCATTGGTCTTCGCCGTTGCGCACGTAGGCTTGGCGGCAGGTGCCTACGGCGTAGGCGCGACCTTTGGCGATACCGCGGATTTCGCGAAGGGGGCCGCGTTTTGTCGGGTCGACTCCGCAATTGGCAATGGGCGGTTCTTCCTTGACTGCGCCTCCACCGCTGGCTCGCACCGAGCCGTCCGTGCCGAGCGCCAGGTACCGCTCGGCCGGCACGTGGCAGACCGTTCCGGAACAGGCAAGCCAAGGCACTGTGCCGGAATACCAGGTTCCACGGTCGAGTGTGTACAGAATCGACCCCGTGTAGCCTTCGCTGATTGAAAGGTCATTGGTGGTAATCAGGTAGCTGAGATCCGAATATCGAACGACTCCGGTGCCAATGCTGAGTCCACTGAATCGTCGGTCTAGTGCGTCCATCTTTTGGTTTCCTAATAGGATTAGCGACCGCTATCGCTATTGTTATCGCTTGGGCACATCTCGCTGATGGCTTTGTCTCGTTCGTGTTGGTTACTGGTCATGGAGGCCCGTGCATTGATCGGTTTCTCCTTGCCCGGGCTCTTCGCCTGGTCGTGGTAGTTGTTCAACTGGGCTTCCAGGCATTTCTGGGAGCACTTGGAGTCCGGAAAGGTTTTCCTGGCAGCCAAGGCCCCTGTCTTCGTGGCCTTGGCCCTTGGCCATTCGCCTTTCGCGTCGGCCGATCTCAGGGCAACCACTCCACGCCGGGTATGCATCTGGCCATGGGTGGCAGTGGTCTGGTTCGGGCCCTCCACGCACATGACCGGCGCCTTGTCGGTTTCGTATTTGCTCCAGCCTGCTTTTGTCGGATGCTGGTTCCTGGGCTGGCCCGCGAAGGCCGGGCCGTCGGTAAAGGACGCCGAATCGATCAGGTGATCTCCGGTTTGTCCCGGGCAACATCTGTTGGGCTTGTACGGGGCGAGAAAACAGCGCAGGGCCTTTTGGCAACGATCGGCGTTGATGGTCTTGGCCAACGAGGAGTACTCCTTCAGAACGCCGGTATGGGCGGCCATGTACGCAGGATCGTCCGAAAATCCATCGCCCGCTTTCTTCTTGGCGGTATTACGCGTCTTGAGTGCGTCTTTCAGCGTTTTGGTATCCGGGCAGACCACCTTCTTATCGGTGTCGCATGCCTTTTTCAGCCGTTTCCTTTCCCCCTCGCATTGCGCCAGGCCCTCGGCGATTTCCATTCTGTCCGAATAAGGCCAAGGCACCGTATTGCCGGGTTGGGATGCGTGGTTATGGGTGGTCAGGTCCATGTGTCGGACGACGTTCTTGCCCTCGTACTTCACATCCATCGACCAAGAGGTGAAATACACCTTGCCCTTGTTCCGGCTGGTGACAATGCCTTTTTTAGGCGCGTTCCCAGCCTCGTCGCCATAGCTGGTCTTGAAGTAGCTCTTGTCCTTGAGCATCACTTCCTTGCCAGTGATCTTCACCGTTCGGGTGCCTTTGGTCGTGTCCTTGGCCATGCCCGTGTTGGGGTAGGGAATGGGCACGCCCAACGGGGTGGGCGGCGCCTGGGGCGGGGTGAAGCAGACGTCTGGGAAACAAGCGATCGACTTGCCGTCCGCCGCCTTGCAGGAAACCTCCATGTTGTTGGCAAACACTTCGTTGGCCATCAGGCAGCCCTCACGATCCGGTAGCTGAGCAGCGCGGCGGCGCGTTCGCCGGCGTCGTTGCCAAGGTGGCAGAAGATGTTCGGCCCTTCGCCATAACCCTTGCGACTGGCGGCCAGCGCCACGGCAAGCATCGCCGGGCCGATGGCAGCGCCCACCTCGCCGATGCAGTCGGCCGGGTGCCAGAGATGGAAGAATTCCTTGCGCACCCGCAGGCTGCGGCTCAGGGCCAGCGACGCCTCCTTGAAGTAATACTGTTCGCCGGAAATGTCCGTCAGGCGGTAATCCATCTGTTCGAGCCCGCAGCCGGCTTCTCCCAATGCCACGCGCACGGCTTGGGTCAGGCCTTCGGCACGCAATGGCAGGTCTTCGGATTCCACCGTGGCCGGTTCCACACCGAAACCCAGGCCGATGCAGGTCAGTTGCGGCCCTTCTGCGGCGATGGGGGCGGCCAGCACCACCGCTGCGGCGCCTTCGCCGGGGATGAAACCGTTGGAGTTTTCGCTGGTGAGCAAGCGTTCGCGTTGCTCGAAGGCGGCCAGGGTAGGGCCGCAAAGCAGCGAATCGACGCCAGCGACCAGCACGTGGCGATGACCGTCCTGGTAGATCAACGTCCGCGCATTGAGCAGGGCCACGGCCGCACTGACCCGGCCCCTCGGAATAATGATGGAGTCGGGATGAAAACGCAGGCCCAGCTCAGCCTCGATGTCATGCAAGAGCGCCATGTCGAGGCCGTCCAGGCGCCCGGGACGCTCGGCTTCAGCCACGCCCAGCAACAGCGGAATCTTTTCCGGCGAAATCCCAGGAAGGCTTTGTAACGCCTCGGCGATGGCGAGCGCGGCCATCTTGATCAGCTTCGTGCGGCCGCGCCAGGGCTGTTCCAACGGCACGCTGGCGCCGATGATCCACTCGCCGGCGCGGTCGATGAAACGGGTTTCCTGGAAGTGGTCGATGGCACAGCGAATTGCCGCGCAGCTCGCCGGAGCGCTTAGGCCGACGGCACTGACCATCCCCGAGCCGATGATGCACAGGGCGGCCATCAGTGCGCGTCCTCGGCAGCCCGTTTGGCTTTGACCAGGGCATCGAGCGACGGGTAGTAATCCTTGCCGAGTCCACGAGCACGCCACCAGGCCTTGGGCATGGTGCCGACGAGCACTTGGGCAATCTCAAAGATGTTGCGCCGCAGCGGACGGGCGATGCGCCAGGTCAACTGCACTTGGCGGGCATCGGTGTCGATCAGCAGGGTGTCGATCAGCGCCGGCACCGTTTCATGAAGGCCTTCCTTGCGGAAAAAGGTCACCGGCACGTCCATCTGGGGAATGCGAAAACTTGTTCGTTCCTGCGGGGTCAGGTTCAGCAACAGCACCTCTTCGCCGCCGCGCAAGTAATCGGTTTGCTGATCGATAGGCGCGGCCTGGAAGTAACGGTTATCGAAATCCGTTGGCAAGAACGGAAAGCTGTCAGCCAACCATGCATCGTCATAGGTGCCTGCAAAACGGGCGCGTTGTGGCCAACTGCGGCCAATGGGACCGAGGGCCATCGGGTGGAAGTCGCCGGACGGCGAGTCGATGGGCTTGCCCAGCTCCTCGGTGTTGGGCATTGGCCTGCCGACTATGTCGATGTCATCGGTGCCGCCTGGGTACCAACCGCAACCGCTCGGGTTCTGCGGATGGCAATCACGCATTTCCGGCATGTTCGCGAGGGTGCGGGAGCCACCGAAGGCTTGGTCGTAGGTGATGTCCTGCTCCGTAAAAGCCAGGGGTTCACCGGGCGACAGGCCCATCAATCCCGGCTGCCATTGCCGTGGGCCCAGCACCGAAAAGGCTTTGCTGACCCGGCCGACACGAAGGCCCGCCGTCAACTGGGTCACAGGCCGTCCACCCGGCGCATAGGCTTTGCCACACACCAGCACATCGCAGAATGGCTTGAACGGGGCGAAGTCCATTTCCTGGCGTGGGGCGCTGAGGCCCGGCTCGCCGAGAAAGGTGTCAGCCATCAGCAAGGGTTGCTGAATGTCTGCGAGGTTCGCGGCGCGGCCATCCAGCGGCAGATCGAACGTGCCCTTGGCCACGACGACCAAGGATTCGCGGCCGTCAGGTGCCATGCCCAGGGTATAGGCGACTTGCAGTTGGCTGGCGTTGAGCAGTTCCATCGCGCGACTACCTGTCTAGTTGATCTGCACCGAACCGCCCTTGATGCGGTTGACCCCGCTGGAGCGACTGGAGAGGTAGGTGCCGCGGATGATCACCTTGCCCGCACGGGTCAGGGTGATGCTGGCCTTGCCACAGCGCAGGACGATTTCCCGCTCCGCGCAGAACTCCAGGCGCTCGCCGTCCAGGTGGGCCACGGCGGGCACCGCAGTATCCGGCAAGCGCTGGATGCGACCGATCACCAGCGGCCGGGCAAGGTCGCCGGCCTCGAACATCAAGGCGACCTGGACACCAATGTCCTCCCGCGTCAGCGGCGTGGTAGTGCGCGCGACGAGGCCCGCATCGGCGGGGCAGCCGGGGAAAGCAACCACCGGGGCCTGTGCCGTGGGCACATCCAGCAGCACGCCAATCACCACGCCGTCGACGCGCACCGAAGGGGCAGTGGAGGATTGCGGAAAATGATATTCAACGCTCATGACGCCCACTCCGTGGCTAGTTCTGCAGGATCTTCTGGCCTTTGACGACCACGTTCTTGTTGGCCTTGATGTTGATGGCACCGGAGCCGTCGATGGTGATGTTCTTGCCGCTGATCACAATGCTGCCGTCTTTTTTCAGGGTGATGCTGGCCGCGCCCGTGGTCAGGCTGATCGAGTCGCCGGCGTTGAGGGAGAAATGCTTGCCCACGTCCAGGCTATCGTTCTGCTTGATGCCGGTGCTGCGGTTTTGCGCGACGTCCCGGGATTCGTTCTGGCCGATCCGCGTGCCCTGGTTGCCATTGATCTCGATTCCTTCGTTGCCCTGGACCGTCTCGTTGCGGTTGCCAGAGATGCCGATGGTCTCGTTGCCACCGACGTCTTCCGTGCGATTGCTGGCGATGCTGATTTTCTCGTTGGCGCCGACCTTTTCCGTGCGGTCCGCACCGATGGTGATGGTCTCGTTGTTGCCAACGCGCTCGGTGCGATTGGCGCCTATGGTGATCTTCTCGTCATTGCCGACGTCCTCGGTACGGTCGACGCCGATGGAAATCGTTTCGTTGTTGTCGACCCTTTCCGTGCGGTCGTGTTTGACGCGTACGGTCTCGTCATTGTCGATGGTTTTGCTGCGGTCATGCCCGACCCAGTGGGTCTCGTCGTTCTCGACCTCGATGTCCTGGTTCTTCTCGGCATGGATGAACAGTTGCTCCGCACCTTTCTTGTCTTCCATGCGGATTTCATTGAAGTTGGCCTGGGTGCCGTCCTTGCTTGAGCGGCTTTTCACCCCGCTCTGGGTGGCATTGGCCGGCAACTTGTAGGGCACCGTCTGCTCGGCGTTATAGACGCGGCCGGTGATGATCGGCCGGTCCGGATCCCCTTCGAGGAAGCTGACGATGACTTCCTGGCCGATCCTCGGAATCTGCACCGAACCCCAATTCTTGCCGGCCCAGGCCTGGGATACGCGAATCCAGCAGGAGCTGTTTTCGTTGGACTGGTCATGGCGGTCCCAATGGAAATGCACTTTGACCCGGCCGTATTGGTCGGTCCAGATTTCCTCCCCACCGGGGCCGACCACCACGGCAGTCTGGGGGCCGCGAACGATGGGCATGGGTGTGAGGGGCAGGGGACGGAAGACCTGGCTGGCATCCATGCAGTCCAGTTCGCTGACGAACTGTTCGGCCAGGTCCGGTTGGCCGCTTTCATAGGCCTCCTGGCGGATCTGGTAGCGGGCGATGACCACCAGGTATTCGCGGTTCTGGTCCGCGCGGTCGTAGCCGGTCAGGGTGAACAAATGGCCGCAGCCCAGCCCGCGGGCGCGACCGCGCAACTGCACGCGCTCGAACTGGCTGTGAATGGCTTCGATACGGGTACGCGCGTAGTGGTCGCCGTCGTTGCTTTGGACGTATTCACCGGGATAGTCATAGAGCGGGTATTCGCCGTTGCTGTGATTGCGCGGCACACTGGAACGCACCTCGAGGCTGGCGCGGGGACGCAAAAAGTCGTAGTCGTTCAGCGCCAGCGAACCAGGCTGCACCTCCCGGGCCATTTGCCAATCATAGAAATGGTCGCGCTCGCGCATCTGCCGATCGGGCGGGTAGAAGGGCACCGAGGCATAGTCCGCCGCCGTGGAGTGCGCGCCGTAGGCGTCGGCCAGGACCAGCACATGACGGGCCTTCTCATGGCGAAAGTAGTAATAAATGCCTTCCTGCTCCATCAGCCGGCTGACGAAGTCGAAGCTGGTCTCGCGGTACTGCACGCAGTATTCCCACTCGCGGTAGCTACCGCTCAGGCTGTCTTCGAAGTCCGAGAAACCGAGGTCACGGAACACTTGCTTGATGATGTCCGGCACGGTCTTGTTCTGGAAAATCCGGCAATCGGAGGTGCGCGTGAGCAGCCAGAACCAAGGACGCAGGCTGACGCGGTAACCGGCGAATTGGCCGTGCCCCGTCAACTGCCGACAATTGCTGACGATGCCGTGGAAGTAGCGTTTGCCGCCGTCGTATAGCTCGAGGGTCAGGCCCATCGGCTTGCCGAGCAACTGGTCGAACTGGATCGCGCGGTTTTCCGAGGTGAGGTCCAATTCGTAGTGGAACAACCGCCCCAGCTCTTCACTGCCATCCATGCCTTGCAACAACAGGGTGTCCGCGCCGAGGGGACTGTCGACCTGGACCAGGCGATTGTTCTGGGTGATTGCCATCACGGCTTCCAAGCTGCGCGGAGCACCGCAAAGGGCCCGGTGCCCGGTCGCAACGGCTCGGTAGTCAGGTGGGCGGCGTGCAGGAACGTGGCGTTTTGATCAAATCGAAGAACATCCACCACAGAGGTGATCTCCCTATCAGTCTCGAATCATTCAAGGCGCGCACGCAAAACTCCTTTTACGTGCAGATGGCATGTGGAATTGGTTATAGCAGTCATTCCTGGAAACTGCCTATAGGACGGATGACCTAGGCACATAAGCTGATGGCCCCTCGAAAGTCCTCAAATCCATCGTTAAATGCCAGAATCTCCCTGTCAGATCGTTTTGGAGATCACCATGCTTCACGCATTCGAACAACGGCTCGACCCTTTCCCGCCCGACGAAGTCCCACCGCCACCCGACGGTCTGGCCCGGTTCCTGTGGGCCTGCACCCGGGGCGCTCGCGGTTACATCCTGGCGTTCGCGCTGCTCAGCGCCGGCGTGTCGATCTACGAAGCCTGGCTGTTTTCTTTCCTCGGGCAAGTGGTGGACCTGCTTTCCACCTGGCAGTCAGGTGGCGATGCGGCCGGGCAGGAAAGCCGGGTGTTGTGGGGGATCGGCATCATGCTGGTCACCAGCATTGGCCTGGTCGCGTTGCGCACGATGGTCCAGCACCAGGTCTTGGCGATCAACCTGCCGTTGCGGCTGCGCTGGGATTTTCATCGGCTGATGCTGCGACAAAGCCTTTCGTTCTTCTCCGACGAGTTCTCCGGCCGGGTCACCACCAAAGTGATGCAGACGGCGCTGTCGGTGCGCGAGGTGCTGTTCACCCTCATCGAGATCATTCCCGGGATCGGCGTTTACTTCATCGCAATCATCGCGTTGGCTGGCGGCTTTGATTTGAAGTTGATGCTGCCTTTCATTGCCTGGGTGGTCTTGTTCGGTGTTGCCATGCGCTACTTCGTGCCGCGCCTGGAGAAAGTCGGGCAGGAACAGGCCAATGCGCGGTCGTCGATGACCGGGCGTATCTCCGACGCCTACACCAACATCACCACGGTGAAGCTATTCTCCCATTCCAAGCGCGAAGCCCATTTCGCCCGCGCCGCCATGGAGGATTTCAAGCAGACCGGTTTTCGCCAGATGCGTCTGGTCAGCCAGTTCGAGATCGTCAATCAGGCATTGGTGGTCGCGTTGATCATGGGCTCGGGCGGCTATGCCCTGTGGCTGTGGCATCAAGGCGAAGTGGGCACTGGCGCCGTCGCGGCGATTACGGCCATGGCGTTGCGCATCAATGGCATGTCGCACTGGATCATGTGGCAAATGACCTCGCTGTTCGAGAACATCGGCACCGTGCAGGATGGCATGGCGACCTTGACTCGCGGCCCCAAGGTGCAAGATTCGCCGGACGCCGGCGTGCTGGTCACCACCGGTGGCGCGGTGACCTTCGACAACGTGAGCTTCAACTACAACGGCGAACGCCAGGTCCTCGACGGACTGAGCCTGAGCATTCGCCCGGGCGAAAAAATCGGCCTGGTGGGCCGCTCCGGTGCCGGAAAATCAACACTGATCAACTTGTTGCTGCGCTTCTACGACGTGGACAGCGGCGAGATCCGGATCGACGGGCAGAACATCGCCCATGTCACCCAGGACAGCCTGCGCAGCGCCATCGGCATGGTCACCCAGGACACATCGCTGCTGCACCGGTCCATCCGTGACAACATCGCCTATGGCCGACCTGACGCGACGGACGAACAAATCCGCAGTGCCGCAGCCAGTGCCCAGGCCGATGGATTCATCAACCAACTGAGCGACAAGCAAGGCCACTCCGGCTACGACACCCTCGTCGGTGAACGTGGCATCAAGCTTTCCGGGGGCCAGCGCCAACGCATCGCCATCGCCCGGGTGATGCTCAAGAATGCCCCGATCCTGCTGCTGGACGAGGCCACCAGCGCACTGGACTCAGAAGTCGAAGTGGCAATCCAGGAAAGCCTCGATGAAATGATGAAGGGCAAGACCGTGATCGCCATTGCGCATCGCTTGTCGACGATCGCGGCCATGGACAGGCTCATCGTCATGGATGAGGGGCGCATCATCGAGCAAGGCACCCACGCCGAATTGCTCGGCAAGAATGGGACTTATGCGCGGCTTTGGCATCACCAGAGTGGCGGATTCCTGGGTGAGGATCAGGGTGTGGTTGAGGCGGTGGAGTAGGCGAGGGCGCTAGCCCCGTTTACCTGGCCAGCACATCACTTCTGCACAACCGCCACCCGACGACCGCTCAGGTAACACAGCAGCCCACCCATGGCGGTCAATGCGCTCAAGGCATAGAACATGGTCGGGGCCGGGGTGTGCAGCAGCAGGTAGCCGCAGATCACCGGACTCAGCGCGCCACCGAGGGCTGCGAGGTTTTGCGCGCCGTAGTAGCTGCCGCGCAGTTCTTCCGGGGCCAGGGTGTCGACGAACAGGAACTCGGCTGGGTAGATGATCATCTCACCGAGGGTGAAGATGAACATGGCCACGCACCAGGTCAGCATGTCGTCCGCCAGGCTGAAGCCGACCAGGCCCAGAATGAACAGGCCGGTGCCCGCGGCGATCCAATAGCGCAGCTTCTCGCGGTCGAGGAACCGACCGATCTGGTATTGCAGCAGGATGACCGTAATGGCGTTGCAGGCGAGCAGGGCGGCCATGATTTGCAGCGCGCGTTTGGAATCGTGGGTCACCAGCAGGTACTGCGACAGATAGAGCGTGAAGCGACCGTGTACCACGGTGCTGAGCAGGCAACCGCCGGTGAACATGATCAGGGTGCGGTCGTTTTTCAGGGTCTTCAATGTCTTGAGGAAACTGGGCGGTGGCGCCAGGGCCGGTTTTGACGCTGCGTCGCTGGGGATGCCGGTCATCAGGAAGATGCTCGCAAACGCGATACCGCCGGCGATAAGGAAGGGCGCGATCGGATAGACGCCGGCAATTACCACGCCGAGCATGGGGCCGGTGGCGTAGCCGATGTTGGTCAGGGTGTAGCGCAGGGAAAACGCCTTGGCGCGCTGGCCGATGGGCAGGTTTTCGCTGAGGATCGCTTTGGAGCCGATCAGGAACAATGCGGACGCCGTCTCGGTGATGACGACGGTCAGGGTAGTCAGGTAGAGGTTTTCGGCAAAAGTCAGCAGGACGAAGCCGATGGCGCTGGAGAGCATCGCCAGGATCAGCAACCGGCGCTTTTCCAGGCGGTCGATGATGTAGCCGCCGTAGAGGGCCAACAGGGTGGCGGTGAACACCGCGATGCCGAGCAGCAAGCCGACGTCCTGTTGGTCCAGGCCCAACTTGTTGCTCAAGAACAGCGTGAGCAAAGGGCTGGTAATGGCGCGGCTGACGACGATGGTCAGTGACACGATCATCAAGCGTCGAATAACGAGCGAGTAAGTGGCCACGGTGATGCAAATGTCCTTATTCAGATGTTGGCGTGCACCGCGATGATCCGCGAACCGGAGCCAGAGTAATCAAGCCAGCCACCGTTCCAGTGTGCGAACGGATTCCAGCTGTTCAATGCAGCGCAGTTCTTCCATCAGTCCAGCCGCCTGCTCCAGTGGCATCACCCGCGTCGCCAGGTCGAGAAACTTCTCCTCCAGGGCCACATCATCCAGTGGATTGCCTGGCGCACCCAATGGCACGTCTACGCACAGGCTCGCCTGCCGACCGTCCACGGTCCGCAGCGTGACCACCGGCTCGCCATCCTCGGACAGTAGCGGGTCAACTTCAAGGTGGATGCGCGACATCCATTGGCCCATGCGTGGATGGTTGCGTTGCAGGTCGTTGTAGGCCTGCAATCGGCAATGCCCTTGCACCAGTCGCGCGGCCAAGGCATAGGGCAGGCTCATTTGCGCGCCGGCAAGGGTAGTGACATCTCGGCCGCCACACATGTCGTGAAGAAATCCGCTCAGCGAAACGTGTATGTCTTCAATCTGGTCGAGTCGTACGTTCAATTGACCCAGCAGCAGGCCCAGGGCGTCGATGGCCGAATGCGTGCCTCGGCACGACGCGTAGGGTTTGATCGAGCAGCGGGCGAGCTTCCAGACCACACCGAGACCTGCATCCAGCGCTTCAGGCGATGACGTTGCCGGAGCCAGGGTTTTCAGGAAACCACCCCAGACGTCGTCGAACAATTGCGTCGGGCCGGTGATGCCTTGCCGGGCAAATCGCGCCGCCAGCAGGCCTCCTTCCGCGGCACGTCCGCTGTGCAGTTTCTTGCTTTGCGAGCCGTCATGGATGAACGCCCACAAGCCGCCGCTGAAACTGCCGGCAATGCCCAGGGCCGCAGAGGTCTGGCGCACATCCAGGCCGAGGATGCGTGCGCAGGCGGCGGCTGCCCCGAATACGCCGCAGGTTGCGGTGGAATGCCAACCGGCGCCGTTGTGGGCGGAATAACCGCCGCAGGCTTCGAGCACCCGACGGCCCACTTCGTAGCCGATCACTACGGCATTGATGAATTCGCGCCCACTTACAGGCTGGGAAAGCAGTGTCATTGCTGCCATCACTGCTGGCAGGACGACCGCACCGGAGTGATCGCAACCACCAGTGTCGTCCAGCTCCAGGGCATGGGCGGCGACGCCGTTGAGCATCGCCGCCTGGGACGCGCAAACCTTCACGCCAGTGCCCCAGACCGGGACTTTTCCTGCTTCACCGACGAAGACCTTGCGGGCCTGTTCGGCGACACCGCTGTCGGCGCCGGCCAGCGCAGCGCCGAAGGTATCAAGGATGTGCCGCTTGGCTTGTGTCACCAACGCAGGTGGTAAGTCTTCGGATCGCAGGTCCACGCAGAATTGCGCCAGGCGTAGCAAGCGTTCGCTCATGAAAGATAGCCCCCTGAAACATCGCCCCGATAATGCCGCTCATAGACCGACGCCGGATGGTCCTCGGCCACCGGCGCTGCGGTTGCTGCCCACCACTGCGCGACCTCGGCGCCCGTGGCGATCCACACGTCATCGTGTTGTTGGATGCCCTTGATCAATTCACGCAGCACGCCTATCCGTCCTGGCGTGGCGATGATTTCCGGGTGCAGGCGGAGCACGTAGCAAAGGCCAAACCGGTGGAACCCGGCGAAGTCCATCTGCAGGTTGCCCAAGGTGTGGCTGTAGGAGGCGATCCGCGATTGTGCGGGTGGCACCGCCGGGCTCAGGTTGAAGGCGAAGTAGGGCTCGTCTTCGAGCTCATAATGCAGCGGCACCTCGATCACGCCAGGTGCAGTCGGGTGGGCGAATGGCAAGTCATCGCCGCGCCACGACGAGGACCAGCGAATGCCCTGGTCTTTCAAGGCCTCGATGAACCCCGGCGCGCCATTGCCCGCCGGGATTCGAAAGCCGACCGGGCGTTGGCCGGTCAGCCTGGCCAGGGTTTCGCAGCCCTTGGCGATGTCGTCGCTTTGCGCCGCCAGGTCCAGTGTGTCGTAGTCCTGATGGCGATAGCCGGCGCAGGCGACTTCATGGCCGTCGGCCAGGATCGCCTGGATGTGCCCGGGGTTTTCCTCGGCAACGATACCGGGAACGAACCAACTGCTGGGGACGCCGAGTTCCTGGAACAGGTCGAGCAACCGCTCGACGCCGCGTTGGGTGCCGTAGCGCCACACTGACAGGGTCTTGTCACGTCCGGCGACTTCCGGGGCCTGCGTGAGAATGCCGTGGATGTCGTTGTAATCCACGGTCAATACCACGGCGCAGCGATGGCCGTTCGGCCAGATTGGCGAATCAGCCATGATGATGCTCCTTGAGCCACCACTGGGCGACGTCACGGCAGGTGGCGAACCACACGTCATCGCGGGTGCGCATGTGTTCGAAGAGTTTTTCCAGCAGCAGGATGCGGCCCGGCTTGCCGGTAATCTTGGGGTGGAAGAGGGTGGTCAGGCATAAGCCTTCGTCCATGGCGCCGTCGTATTCGCGGCACCAGTTATCCAGGGTCAGCGCGTAACTGGCCGTGCGATCCAGCCCGGAAGGGAAGTTCGGCGCGCGGGTGTAGGCCAGGGAGGCGTAATCGTCCATCTCCCAGCGGCCAGGGATTTCCACCAGTGGCGTATCGAATCCCGGGACGTTCACCAGGTACGGTCGGTCATCGCCGCGCATGCTGCTGGAATAGGTCACGCCGGCCTCGACCAGCATGGCCGGGGTTTCGGCACGCCAGTCGCCGGACGGCGTACGGAAGCCTTCGGCGCGGATATTCAAGTGCTTCCAGAACACCTCGCGAGAAATGTTCATCACGTCCTTTTGCTGTTCCAGCGTCAAGGCGTAGAACGATTCGTGCTTGTAGCCGTGATATGCCACCTCATGGCCGCGCTCGACGATCGCCTGGCACTGTTTGGGCCAGTTCTCCACGACCCAGGCCGGGACGAAGAATGTCGTCGGGATACGGAACTCATCCAGCAGATCGAGCAAGCGTGGCAGCGCCCGGTAAGGCCCGTAGCCGCCGAAGCCGAAGTATTCGGGCTTGCGCCAGATCGAGCCGTTGAGCATGGCATCACCGGTCGGGCCATCGAGATCGAAGGCCAGGGCGAGGCAGGCTTTGTAGTTGTCAGGCCAGGTGGGTTGGGTTGAGGAGGACATCTGTAGTGCTCCAATAATCTTTCAAATACACAACCCATCCTTGTGGGAGCGAGCTTGCTCGCGATGAAGCCGGCACATTCAACATCTGCGCCGGCTGATACACCGCTTTCGCGAGCAAGCTCGCTCCCACATTGGATTCAGGTTGCCTGCGCTATCACTTCCCGGCGTTGATCGTCACCGTCTTGATCGCACCCAGCTCCAAGTCCCACTTCTTGAGAATCACCTGGTAGCTGCCGTCATCGATCATGCTTTGCAGCGCAACCTTCACCGCCTCGCTGAGCTCAGGTTTCTTCTTGCTCACGCCCATCCCGCTGTACTGCTCGGAGATTGGCAGGCCCACGGTCTTGTACATGTCCTTTTCCTGGGTCTTGAGGTACGGCAGGGTTTCGCTGCCTTGCATGGCCGCGTCGATGCGGCTCTGGCGCAGTTGCGCACGGGCATCGGCCGAGCCTTCGGTGCCGATCACATTGATCGCAGGCTTGCCGGCGGCTTCACAGTTGGCCTTGCTCCACGCGGCGATTTCCGCCGGGAAGTTGGTGCGCCGGCTGGTACCGACTTTCTTGCCGCACAGGTCGACGATCTCGTTGGTGTCCTTGTTTTTCTGCAAGGTGTAGAACTGCGGGCCGCTGGTGAAATAATCGATGAAGGTCACGCTGGCCTGACGTTCGGCGGTGTCGGTCATGCCCGACAGCACCATGTCCACACGGTCGGTGGTCAGGGCGTTGATCATCTGTTCGAAGCCGGTTTCCTGCCATTTGATCTTCACGCCCAGACGTTCGGCCAGGGCATTGCCCAGGTCGTAGTCAAAGCCGGTGAGGGTGTTGGTGGCCGGGTCCTTGAAGTCCATCGGCGGGTAGTTCGGCATGATTGCTACGACGATCTCGCCCTTGGCCTTGATGCTGGCCGGCAATTCGGCCGCGAAGGCGAAGCCTGAGGCCATGACGCTTGCGAGTACTGCGGGAATGATGAAGTTCTTCATGGTCGTTCTCTTATGAGTGTTGTGAGCGCCAACCGACGCTTAGGTTCGAACGGCAGAAATGAAGCTCTGGGTGCGAGGGTTTTGCGGGCTTATTAGTATTTCTTCGGGGCTTCCAGCCTCCACGATCTGTCCTTCGTCCATGAACACCATGCGGTTGGAAACCTCGCGGGCGAAGCCCAGTTCATGGGTGACGACGATCATGGTCATGCCGGTCTGCGCAAGATCGCGCATCACCGACAGCACCTCACCGACCAGTTCCGGGTCGAGTGCCGAAGTGGGTTCATCGAACAGCATCAGCTTGGGCCGCATGGCCAGCGCGCGGGCAATGGCAACGCGTTGCTGCTGGCCGCCCGACAGTTCGATCGGGTAGCTGTTGCGCTTGTCGGCCAGGCCCACGCGGGCGAGTAATTCCAGGGCTTCTTCATTCGCCTCTTTCGGGGAGCGCTTGAGCACCTGGCACGGCCCTTCGATGATGTTCTGTAGCACGGTCATGTGCGGGAACAGGTTGAAACGCTGGAACACCATGCCGGTGGACAGGCGCTGGCGGGCCACTTGCGTTTCGTTGAGTTCGTGCAGTTTGTTGCCGACGATCCGGTAACCCACCAGTTCGCCGTCGACCCACAAGCCGCCCTTGTCAATTTTTTCCAGCTGGTTGACGCAGCGCAGCAAGGTGCTCTTGCCCGAACCGGAGGGGCCGATGATGCACAACACTTCGCCTTGCTCGACTTCGATGTCGATGTCCTTCAGCGCGTGGAACTGGTCGTAATATTTGTTCAGGCCCACGGCCTTGACGATGCTTCTCATGTGGGGCTCCTCAAGAACGCTTGCCGGCGCCGCGGGCGAAACGACGCTCCAGGCGGCTTTGGCCAAAGGACAGGACGGTGACGGTGGCCAGGTACCAGATCCCGGCGACGATCAGCAGCTCCATCACGCGGGCGTTGGCGTAGTAGATGTTCTGGGCGTTGTAGAGCAGTTCCGAGTACTGGATGACGCTCGCCAGCGAGGTCATCTTGACCATGCTGATGAACTCGTTGCCCACCGGCGGGATGATGATGCGCATGGCCTGGGGCAGGATGATCCGGCGCAGCGCTTGCAGGCGCGGCATGCCGATGGACTTGGCGGCTTCGTATTGCCCGGTGTCCACCGAGAGCAGGCCGGCGCGCACCACTTCGGCGGTGTAGGCGCCCTGGTTGATGCTCAAGCCAAACAGCGCAGCCACGAACGGCGTCATCAGGCTCACGGTGTCCATCTCGAACAGGCCGGGGATGCCGATGGTGGGGAAGATCAGCGCCAGGTTGAACCACAACAGCAGTTGCAGGATCAGTGGGGTGCCGCGAAACAGCCAGGTATAGGTCAACGCCACGTAACGCAGGATGGGGTTGGCCGACATGCGCATGATCGCGGTGATCACGCCGAACACGATACCCAGCGCCATCGCCAGCACCGCCATGACGATGGTATTGAGCAAGCCCCACATGATCGCCTGGGAGGTCAGGAACTGACCTATGTAGGACCACTCGATCTTGCCCTCGGCGAAGGCACGCACCAGGCCGATGAGTGCGATGACGATCACCGTGGCGAAGAAAATCCGCCCGTAGTAGCGTCGGGGCACGTGGTCGTACTGGGTGATGTCGAACTGGTTTTCCGCCAGCTTGCGCTCCGCCTGGAGTCGTTCTGCCTGTGTCTGGCTCATGTTGGTTCTCCGTACTTGGTTTCGCCGCCATCACTGTGGGAGCGAGCTTGCTCGCGATAGCGGCGGATCAGCCAAGTTGATGTTGAAAGTGAAACCGTAATCGCGAGCAAGCTCGCTCCCACAGGTTTAATGGCGCTGGTTCAAAGACGAAATCCTTGATAGTCCTCGGTCCATCGCTGCTGGGCGGCGAGGGCGGTTTTCAGGCGGCTGATCTGTTCACGCACCTGTTGCGGCGCAGTGCCTCCCCAGCCGCTGCGCGCAGCGATGGCGGCCTCGAGGGTCAGGCTTTCGCGGACTTCCGGGGTGAGCCGCGGGTCGATTTCCGCCAGCAGTGCCGCGGAGGCGTCCCACAATTCGATGCCGTGTTTCTCGCACGCCTGGACCAGTGCCCCAGTGATTTCATGGGCCTCCTTGAACGGCACGCCGCGCACCGCCAGCCAGTCGGCGACTTCGGTGGCGAGGGTAAAGCCCAGCGGCGCCTGGCGTCGCAGTTCCTCGACGTTGACCTTCATCGTCGCAACCATCCCGGCCATGGCCGGCAGCACCAGCAGCAGGGTGTCGACGCTGTCGAGCACGCCGTGCTTGTCTTCGCTCAAGTCGCGGTTATAGGACAGCGGCAACGATTTGAGCGTGGACAACAACCCGGTCAGGTTGCCGATCAGCCGGCCCGCCTTGCCCCGCGCCAGTTCGGCGATGTCCGGGTTCTTTTTCTGCGGCATGATCGAACTGCCGGTCGCGTAGGCATCGTCCAGTTCAACCCAGCGAAACTGCCGCGACGACCACAGGCAGAACTCCTCGGCGAGGCGTGAGATGTTGATGCCGAGCATACTGGCGATGAACAGGAACTCGGCGACGTGATCTCGGCTGGCCACGGCGTCGATGGAGTTCTCGCAGACACCGCTGTAACCCATTTCCTTTGCCGACTGCTGAGGTAAGCGAGCGATTGCCGAGCCCGCCATGGCCGCCGCACCCAACGGGGACAGCGACGTGCGCGCGTCCCAGTCCACCAGGCGCTGCACGTCGCGCAGCATCGATTGGGCATGGGCCAGCAAGTGATGGGCAAACACGATCGGTTGTGCCTGCTGCAGGTGAGTAAATCCGGGGCAGATGCTCTCGACATGCTGCTCGGCCTGGTCCACCAGCGCCTGCTGCAGCCCCAGCACCTCTACGGCCAGGGTGCGCACATGGTCACGCAGGAACAGCCGCAGGTCGTTGGCGGTCTGGTCGTTGCGCGAACGACCGGCCCGCAGCTTGCCACCCAGGGCACCCAGGCGCTCGGTCAGCAGCCGCTCGATGAAGGTATGGACGTCTTCGTCATCCAGGGTCGGGGCAATGCTGCCGGCGCGGTAATCCGCGCCGATACGCTCCAGCGCGTCGAGCATCGTCAGGGTTTCCTGCTCGCTCAGCAGTCCGGCGCGCTGCAATTCCCGGGCATGGGCCTTGGACCCGGCGAGGTCGTACGGGGTGAGCCGGAAGTAACGTTCAGGACAACGGGACAGGGCCGCCAAGGCTTCGGAAGGTCCGCTTTTGAAACGGGCACCCCAGAGACGGTCGGTGGTTTGGGACATTGTTGTTTTCCTCGTCGGTAACGCGAACTGAAACGGGTACTCCAGGCCATGACGCCGCCACAAAAATCGGCGAGCGAAGTCAGGCCAGAGCAGTTTTCAAGGGGGCAGTTGCATCAGTGCGAGAGCTGATCGAAGTGTCAGCTTTTAATGTTTCCAGATCAGCGGTTCGGCGCTGATCCTCGGGATTTATTGGCAGTTGCCAAGCCTGGTTTTCTGTGATCATTATTATTAGGCCAGCGTGTTTTTGTTGTTGGGCACAGGTTGTTGAATAGGGCGCCAGAGGTAAATAAGCATTATGGAAACCCCACTTTCCAATTCCGGAAACCCGCCGCCGAAAGCGCCGCAACGGGCGCCACTGGCCCTCAGCGGGCTGGACTTCAAACTGCTCAAAGTCTTCAAGGCCGTGGTCGAGGCGGGCGGCTTCAGCGCCGCGCAGAATGAGCTGAATGTGGGGCTGGCAGCCATCAGCAAACAGATTTCCGACCTGGAAATCCGCATCGGAATGCGCCTTTGCACACGGGGGCGAGAGGGGTTTCACCTGACGGAAGAAGGACGCCTGGTGTATCAGGCGTCAATCGATTTGTTTGCCTCGGTCGACAACTTTCGCGACCGACTTAGTTCCGCGCAAAACGAACTTGTCGGCGACCTGGGTATAGGCGTTATTGACAACACGATCTCGGATTCAAACTCTCCGTTAGTTGCTGCGCTTAGACAGATCAATGAACAATCGCCCAAGGTCAGGTTTCAACTTCAGGCCACGCAACTTGATGAACTTGAAAGAGGTGTTGTCGAGGGACGCTTGGTAGCGGGAATCGTGCCGATTTATCAAAAGCGCGAAGAATTCGACTATTACGCACTTTATGAAGAACGCTCGGAGGTTTATTGCGCCGTCGGTCACCCGCTGTTTTCCATGGCGGATGCGGACATGGGCGAAGATGTGCTCAAGGAACACGAGTGCATCAACCATCGCTACGCGGTTCATCGCGACAAATTGAAATTCGCCCGCTACGACAGCTTTTCCGCGTCGGCCACCCAGGTGGAAGCCGTTGCGCTGCTGATCAAGACGGGCCGTTTCCTGGGCTTCCTGCCCCAGCATTACGCCGCGCCGATGGTGGCGCGGGGAGAGTTTCGCGCCGTTCGTCCGGACCTGATCAACATTGTCACGCCGTTCAGTCTGATCCTGCGCCATAACATCGTGCGCAGCCCCTTGGTCAAGGCATTTGCCGAGGCACTGGGCGTGGATTTGAAAGTTACGGTTTGATTGTTTGTTGTACGCAACACTTCATTATTCGGCACGGGATCAAGAAAGGCATCGGCACAATCGTCCAGACGCTCAGTGACGCGGCGCTGAAAGTTCCTGGACCTGGCTCCAGGTGATATTGAAGCGAGCCAGGAATTTTCGGATTCGATCGGAATCGTTAGGCGATGCCTTGGCTGTCCGGCTGTGGGCGAAGAGCTTGCGCCCGGCGTCCGCCTGGCTTGCCGCTGTGCGACACACCCTCAAGACCGACTCCAGTTGCAGGCGATCGAACAGGTCGATCTCAAGTCCGGCGTTAGCCAAGTGCTCGGACAATGGATCGGAGGTTGCCGGCAATCGCCAGTCCTGGCGCAGTCGCTCCAACTCATCCTCCACAAGCGCCATGTCGATGCGGCCGCTATCCGCCAGGGTCGCCATGCGCGTGATTGACGCTGAGAGCTGCCTGAAGTTTCCGGACCAGTTCGCATCCCTACTCGTGGCGAACGACAAATATCGGCGTCGGGCTTCGGCACTGAAGCGAACCCTGTGACCGTTGTCCCTGGCATATCGCTGTAGCTCGAAATCGATGTTAGGTTCGATGTCCTCGCTGCGGTTGGCCAGGCCAGGCAGGACGAATGTCCAGATGTTGATCCTGGCGAGTAAATCTTCGCGGAACCGGCCTTCGATGACACGCGCCTGCAGGTCTCGATTGGTACCGGCGATCAAGGTGAAGTCAGACTCGACTTCTTTATCGGAGCCCATCGGCAAGAATCTTTTTTCCTCGATTGCTTTCAGGAGCATCGCTTGTTCATCGAGCGGCAGCTCGCCGATCTCGTCGAGGAATAACACGCCCTTGTGTGCCGAGCGCAACAACCCTTCTCGCGCCTGTTGCGCGCCGGTGAACGCACCTTTGGTATGGCCAAACAACGTCGACATCGCGGTATCGCCGCGCAAGGTGGCGCAGTTGACCTCGACGAACGTGCCATCGACCTGGTGGCGACCACGCTTGAGTTCGTAGATCTGCCGCGCCAGAAACGATTTTCCCGCCCCCGTGGGGCCGCTGATCAGGATGGGAGCCCGGGATCGAGCGGCGACCCGTTCAATCTGCTCGATGGTCCGGTTGAAAGCCGAGTTGCGTGTCGCAATGCCTGACTTGAGCAACTCCGTGCCTTGCAGGCGTTCAGCCTGGAATCGCTTGGCGATCTGGTCGTAGCGCTGCAGGTCGAGATCGGTGACGACATGTCTGCCTGCCGGGGCAGAATCGTTCTCCCGCGCGCCACTGGGTTGGGTCTGTATCAGTTTGGCGGGGATGTGGCGGGACTCGGCCAGCAGGAACCAGACGATCTGCTGGACGTGGGTACCCGTGGTGATGTGGACAAGGTAATCCTCGCCGGCGGTGTCAAACGGATAGCCCGCCGCGAAGTCATGCAGCGAGGCATACACCTCCTCGAAATCCCAGGGATTTTGCAGCGCCATGGGGTGCAGGCGAACCTCGGTTTCAGGCGATATCTGGGCGATATCCGCCGCGACTTTCAGGGCAAGATCGGTATCCCAGCGTGCTTCCCCGTGAATCAGTTCAAGCCGATCGATCAGCAGGTCGGGCTGTTGGCACAGCGAGAGGGTGGGGCGCCATTTGTTCCAGCGCTGCGAACCTTTTCCCACACGGTCGAGCTTCGATCCTAGAATTCCGATGGCGACTGTCTTTTTGGCGCGCATTGCGATCTATCCTGAAAGATATGTGTCGATAGAAAAGTATAGATATTTTATCGACCCATCGCATAGCAACGAAGCGAAGAACGCTTTCAGGGTTTCAATAATCATTTATAAATCAATAACATAAATAATTTATGATCCGCCAACGATCAAATTGGCATGCCGCTCGCTATGGAGTTCCCACACAAAAAACAGGAGCGAAACAATGACCACCCAAACCTATCAATTGCTTGAAGTCGAAAACGGTAAGCCGATCAAGATGTGGACCCGTGGTGTCCCGGTCGAGCCGGAGGCCAAGCAACAGCTGATGAACACTGCGCAGATGCCGTTCGTGTTCAAGCACATGGCAGTCATGCCCGATGTTCATTTGGGAAAAGGCTCGACGATCGGCAGCGTGATCCCGACCAAGGGTGCGGTGATTCCCGCAGCTGTCGGGGTCGACCTCGGGTGCGGAATGTCGGCAGTGCGCACTTCGCTTCGCGCCGCCGACCTTCCCGATAACCTGTTTGGCCTGCGTACGGCCATTGAGAAAGCTGTTCCGCATGGACGCACTTCCGGGCGCAACGGCCGTGACAAGGGAGCCTGGGAAACCACGCCGCAAATCGTCGACCAGGCCTGGTCGGCGCTCGAAGGCCGGTTCGACCTCATCACCGACAAGCACCCGCGCCTGAAAAAGACCAACAACCGCAAACACCTCGGGACGTTGGGCACCGGCAACCATTTCGTCGAGGTCTGCCTGGACGAAGCCGACCATGTCTGGGTGATGCTTCACACCGGTTCCCGTGGCGTAGGGAACATGATCGGCACCTACTTCATCGAGAAGGCCCGCGAGGAAATGCGCAAGCACATGGTCAACTTGCCTGACCGGGACCTGGCCTACCTGCGCGAAGGCACGTCCAGCTTCGATGACTACGTCGAGGCGGTTGAATGGGCCCAGGACTTCGCCAAGCAGAACCGCGCGGTCATGATGCTTGCGGTGCTCGACGCCGTGCGGTCGATCATCACCAAGCCTTTCGAGTCCCGGCTGGTCGCCGTCGACTGCCACCATAACTATGTGGAGCGGGGCACCTATTTCGGTGAGGACATCCTCCTTACGCGCAAAGGCGCCGTCTCCGCGCAGAAGGGGCAGATGGGAATTATCCCGGGGTCGATGGGCGCCAAGAGCTTCATTGTGCGAGGGCTGGGGAACGAGGAGGCATTCTGCAGTTGCTCGCACGGTGCCGGCCGAGTGATGAGCCGTACCAAGGCGAAAGCGGTGTTCACCGTCGAGGACCAGGTGCGGGCAACCGCCCATGTCGAGTGCCGCAAGGATGAAGCCGTCATCGACGAAATCCCGATGGCTTACAAAGACATCGAGGCGGTCATGGAGGCCCAGCGCGACCTGGTGGAAGTCGTCCATACCTTGCGCCAAGTCGTCTGCGTGAAGGGCTGATCGATGAGCCAGGATCTGACTCTGATAGACGGCACCCACGGAGGAGGGCAGGTGCTCCGTACCGCCCTCAGCCTTTCCATCATTACCGGTCGACCGTTCCGGATGACGGGGATACGCGGCAAGCGCTCCCGTCCCGGATTGTTGCGCCAGCACCTGACCGCGGTCCAGGCTGCGGCTGAAATTTGTGGCGCCAGGATCCTCGGGGCGGAACTCAACTCGACAGCCATTGAATTCCGACCCGGGAGCGTAAGGGCAGGGGACTATTCATTTGCAATCGGGACCGCCGGCAGCACGATGCTGGTGTTGCAGACCTTGCTGCCTGCGCTCTTGCAAGCGGATGGCCCCAGTACAGTCCGGATCAGTGGGGGGACGCATAATCCAGCCGCGCCGCCCTTCGATTTCATCCAGAAGGCGTGGCTGCCCTTGATCCAACGCATGGGGGCGCAGGTAGAACTGACGCTGGTCAAGCATGGATTCGTGCCCGGCGGAGGCGGCGTGGTGGAAGCCACCGTACGACCTTCGGCCCTTCACCCGCTGGCGTTGGACGGCGAGAGGGAACCCGTGACTATCGTTTCGGCCGGAGCACTGGTTTCGGCCCTTCCTGCCTCGATTGGCAACCGGGAGCTTGATCGGCTCGCGGCAAGGCTCGGGCTGGAGCGGCGCGATCTGTCCGTTACCGAGCTGGGGGGGCAGGCGGGGCCAGGCAATGTCGTATCGATCATCGCCATGAAGGCAGGGACAACCGAGGTGTTCAGCAGCATCGGGCAAGAACGCCTGCGTGCGGAGCATGTGGCTGACGAGGCGATCGACGAATTCAAAGCGTGGGCTCAATCGAACTCAGCGGTAGGCAATCACTTGGCGGATCAACTGATGCTGCCGATGGCAATTGCCGGTGCGGGCCGACTCACCACGGTGCGCCTGAGCAATCACATCCGAACGAATGCCGCTGTCATCCAGCAGTTCATCGATGTTGATGTGCGGCTGACCGAATCTGGTAATCAGGCCAGCATCGCTGTTGGGCCTCATCCTCGCTAGACAGTTTCCAGCCAGCCCGTTGAATCAGCGCCAACGTTTGTGTCGCCTCAAACCGCGGCTCTACGTTTACACTTGACGGTCACACCCCCTGGAAGGAACGTCCCCGGTGAATGTCAACGACGCCAGTTTCGAAGAGCTGCTCAACGCTTTGCATGACGGCGTCTACATCACCGATGGCGACGGCAAGACGCTGAAGGTCAATCAGGCCTATGAGCGCCTGACCGGGCTCAGCGGCGAGGATCTCATTGGTCGATCCATGCGAGAGCTGGTGAAGGAGGGCGTCATTTCGCAATCGGCTACCTTGCGGGTATTGCAGGGTGGTCGGCCGGTGTCGGTGATGCAGAGCCTGAGCCAGGGCAAGAAGCTACTCGTCAGCGCCACGCCGATTCTCGATGCTGGCAAGCGGATTTCATACGTGGTCAGTACCGTGCGCGACATGACGGAACTGCTGCGCATGAAGCATGAGCGCGATGAGCTGCAACAGCTCAAGCAACTGCGCAACAGCACCGCGAAGCTCCACGCCGGCCAACGAGACAATCTCCTGCGCTCGCCGCTGATGGCCGATCAGGAGGTGTCCGGCCGCGTCCTCTCGCTGGCTCGCCAGGTTGCCAGCAGCTCGGTCAAGGTCTTGCTCCAAGGTGAAACCGGTGTCGGCAAGACCCTCGTTGCGCAATTCATCCATAACGCCAGCCCGCGTGCCAGCGAACCCTTCCTTGCACTCAACTGCGGCGCACTGCCGGAAAACCTGATCGAAGCCGAGCTGTTTGGCTATGTGCCCGGAGCGTTCACCGGCGCCGGCCCCAAAGGCAAGCGTGGCCTGCTGGAGCTGGCGCATCACGGCACGCTGTTTCTCGACGAAATCGGGGACTTGCCGTTGCCGGTGCAGGTCAAGCTGCTCAAGGTGATCGAAGAAAACCGCTTCATTCCGGTGGGTGGCCTGGAGCTGAAGGAAGTCGATGTGCGCATCATCAGCGCCACCCACCACGACCTCAAGCAGCAGGTGGCGCAGGGGCGTTTTCGGGCTGACCTGTATTACCGGCTCAACGTGGTGCCGATCCACATTCCGGCACTGCGCGAACGTCGGGAGGAGATTGCGCCGCTGCTGCATTACTACCTCGACCGGTTCAACACCCGTTATGAACGCCAGGTCCAATGGAGTCTCGAGGCCCTCGACCTGATGTGCGACTACGACTGGCCTGGCAACATCCGCGAGTTGATCAACCTGGTCGAGCGGCTGGTGGTGACCAATCAGACCGGGACCGTCGAGGCGCTTGATATGCCGGAAGAGCTCCTCGACCTCAATCCACCCAACACCCGTGAGACTGGCCTGCCGCTGCGCAAGGTACTGGAAAATGCCGAGCGCAGTGCGATTCGTGCCGCGCTGCTGACCCACAAGACCACGCGCCTTGCGGCCAAGGCGTTGGGGGTGAGCCAGGCCACCGTGGTGCAGAAGATGAAACGCTGGGAACAGTCTGATTAGGATCCTGATCAGACCCAGCCAAATCGATCAGAAAACTAATCGGCATTGATCCGTAAAAACCCTCCTGCTCGCGTGAAAATCGCGCAAGGCCCCGTGCAATAAGGGCCTTGTGGGCATTGGCACGCCTTTCGCTATCTCCTGTGGCACGTCTTCCAATAAAACAACATCAACTGGACGAGCCCGATGAATATCTCTGCTTTCAAAATCGCTAACAAATTGATCACCGGACCTGGCGCAATCGAGCAGCTTTGCGCGGAACTGACGCGCCTGGAGGTCAAGAATCCGCTGATCGTCACGGACGTCATCCTGGTGAATTCCGGCACTGTTGACCTCGCGCTCGCGCAACTCGGCGACCGCCGCTACGGCATTTTCGACCAGGTCAAGCCGGAGCCTGAAGTAGCCATCGTCGAAGACTGCACCCGTGCTTATCGTGAGGGCGGCCACGATGGATTGATCGCCGTGGGTGGCGGTAGCGCCATCGATATCGCCAAGGGCGTCGTGGCGTTTGCCGGGCATGCAGGTCCGCTGAGCGAACTGTTCGGTGTTGATCTGGTGAAACGCAAAGGCCCTGCGTTGATTGCCATCCCGACGACTGCCGGCACAGGCTCGGAAGTCACCAACGTGGCGATTTTTTCCGACAAGCAAGCGCAGCTGAAGAAAGGCATCGTCAGCGACTACCTGTTGCCCGACGTTGCCTTGGTCAGCCCGGCCATGACATTGACTTGTCCGCGCAGCGTGACGGCGGCCAGTGGTGTCGACGCACTTGTGCATGCGGTCGAGTCGTATATTTCGGTAAACGCTTCGCCAATCACCGATGCCATCGCCCTGGGCGCGATCAGGCTGATCACCAAGGCGCTGCCGAAGGCCTATGCCAACCCAACCAACCTGCAGGCTCGGGAAGACATGGCCACCGCCAGCCTGATGGCCGGCATGGCGTTCGGCAACGCGGGGGTAGGGGCGGTGCATGCGCTGGCGTACCCGCTGGGCGGGCGGTTCAACATCGCCCACGGCGTCAGCAACGCCTTGCTGCTGCCGTATGTGATGGCGTGGAACAAGACTGCCTGCGTCGAGCGTTTTCGCGACATCGCCGAAGCCATGGGCGTGCGCGTTGCGAACCTGAGCGACAAGGATGCGGCAGACCAGGCTGTCAGGGCCATGGCCGACCTATGTGCCGCCGTGGATATCCCCTCTGGCCTGCGCAGTTTCAACGTGCCCGAAGACGCTATCCCCGCGATGGCCGACGAGGCCAGCAAGATCGACCGCCTGATGCGCAACAACCCGCGCAAGCTGACCGCCGCCGATATCGAGAAGATCTATCGCGCTGCCTATTGATCTTTGTCACTCACGACTCCGGTGCTGCCGGAGCGTGTGCCCGCCATTACAAATCCAATAAAACAGGTGAACCGAATGTCCGACACTCCTGCGCAACGGAGCGAAAGCCCGTACATCCCGCTCGGTCCTTTCAAGGTCCGGCTACCGTTTATCCACTACAAGATCGAGCTTCCAGACTATCTCCAAGGCTTGCTCATGTGCGCCGTGGACCTGGCGGCGATTCCGCTGATGACCGAACTGCTCGGGATGCCTTTTGAGGTTGCGCTCGCCGTCGTGATGCTCAACGGCTTGCTGTACCTCGCGCACCATTTGCTCGGCGACCCGACCGTACCTGGCTGGATCACCCCGGCGGTGCCGCTGTTGATGGCGTACTGCGCGCAGTTTCCGATGGGCCCGGAGCGTGTCCACGCCTTGATTGCCTTCCAGTTGATGCTGGGGATTTTTTCAATCGCCCTAGGGGCGACCGGCATGGCGAAGAAGGTGGTGGAGTATGTGCCCTCGGCGATCAAATCGGGGATCATCGTCGGCGCTGGCTTGAGCGCGGTGATCGCCGTATTCCAGGTCGGCGGCAAGTTCAATGTGCTGCCCTGGACCATTTCCATTGCGGTCGGTATTGCCTTCTATTTGATCTTTTCCCAGCACTTCAACGAGCTCAAGCAACGCAACCGTTTCTGGTGGAACTTCGCCAAGCTCGGCATCTTGCCGATCGTGCTATTGGCCGTGGTGATTGCGCCGTTGTTCGGTGAAGCGCCCTGGCCAACTCTCCAGTGGGGCATCAGCCAACCGGATTTCGCTGGCCTGTGGAACAACTACACGGTATTTGGCCTGGGCATGCCGCCGCTCTCCATGTTCATCTCCGCGCTGCCGACCATGCTCGCGGCCTACATCATCGTTTTCGGCGATGTCCTCAGCGCGAAATCATTGCTCGACGAAGCTGAAACCGTCCGCACCGACGAAGTCGTCGACTACAACGCCGACCGCGCCCACCTGATATTCGGCGCACGCAATGCGTTCATGAGCATCTTCGGCCCGGACGTCGCGATGTGCGGCCCGAAATGGGCGGCGATGCTGGTGGTGGTGATCGAGCGATTTAAAGGCGGGCCGAAGGCGATGAAGTCGATCATCGGCGGAGTCGGGTCGTTCCGTTGGGGGACCAACAGCGGTCTGTTGCTGTTGCCGGTCGTGACGTTGGTGCAGCCGATCCTCGGTGTAGCCCTGTCGCTGACGCTGCTGATCCAGGGTTACGTGAGCGTGCGTTTGGGCATCCTTGAAGCGCGTAGCCAGCGCGACCTGGGAATCGCCGGCGTGATTGGAGCGGTACTGGCGATCAAAGGCGCGAGCTGGGCATTCGGGATTGGCGTTGTGTTGTGCTTGCTGATTTATGGCAAGAATTTCTTCAAGGGGGAGGTGGATGGGACGTTTGCCAAGGATTTGAAGGCGGTGGGTGGCAAGCCGGGCAAGGATGCGGAGCCGGTTATGGTGAACAAGCGGGTAGTGGGGGAGGCTATGGCTGATTGATCGGGTTGGTATGCCCTGAACGGTATGGACGCAAGGCGCATCTGTCGTGCGCTTTGATAATCACGGAAATTAAAAAAAGGAAAACGCCATGACCACTGCAGTTCCCACAATGGATGAACTATTAAAGGACGCGCCTTCAAACTGGGGCAGATGGGGAGCGGAAGACGAAGTTGGCTCGCTGAATTACCTGACCGCGCAAGAAGTCCTGCGCGGAGTTGCGCACATCAAGAAGGGAAATGTATTTACCTTGCAGCGCATGATCGGGGATCCTGCTGGCGATCCGGTCTGGCCAGGCCGAACCCCGGCAGAACGCACCATGATTCTCGACGAGTCGAGTTGGGACGATAATCATGGCCCTTGCTACCCCGGCGGTTTGCACTACGCCGATGACAAGATCGACGCATTCCTGCAAGGATCCACGCAATATGATGCGCTTGGCCACCTCTGGTACGGCGGAAAAATATGGAACGGCTACGACGCGCGAACAACGGTGGGAGGTCTGGACAAGGCCAGTGTTGCACCTATCGGAGAACGAGGAGTCGTCGGACGCGCCGTATTGCTGGACATGGCAAGGCATCGTGGCAAACGCATGCTGGATAAAGGCGAAACATTTACCCATCTAGATCTCGAGGCATGCGCAGAAGCTCAGGGCCACACGATCGAGCCTCATGACATCCTGATTATCAGAACCAACTTCCTCCAGGCTTTCTATGAGCAAGGCGAGGCGTTTTATGATGGGTTCTGTGAGCCAGGTCTTACGTATTCGGAGGAACTTGTCCGATGGTTCCACGACAAGGAAATTCCAAACCTTGTCACCGATACCATCGCCAACGAAGTCACGACCGACCCGGTATCAGGTGTGGCACTGCCTCTGCACTGTGCATTGATGCGCAATCTGGGTATCGCCTTTACGGAGATTTGCGACTTGGAAAAGCTGGCTGAAAATTGTGCCGAAGACGGGCAGTACACATTTCTCTATGTGGCCGCGCCGTTGAAAGTCCATCGCGCTACCGGATCACCGGTCAATCCGGTGGTGATTAAATAGTTTTTGTGTGCTGGGGCAGGTTTGGTCCTGCCTCAGTGTGCGTTAAGCAACTGGGATCTGGCGCAACGCAGTACATTCGCTCATAGGTAGTGCAAGCACATAAACATCCTGTTTAACATAATATACATTATGCGCATATTCCTGTTTAGGATTGGGCATCGTTACAGGCTGCTTTTCAGCGTGCTCACGGCAGCTTTCAAGGCGCGGACTTTGGTGGGTTCCTTTCCTGCCGTAATGACATCCTGCAGAACAGCGTCTTCGTCCTGGGGATCTGCGTTTTGATGGTCGTCTATCTGGCCAAGTCTCACGTCTACAACGGCTCCGCCGTTTGAATCAGTGAATTGAGCACCAGCTTGATTTCCGCAGCCGGATCTTTATGCCCCTGCAGGATCAAGCCTTCCGACAATGCAGTGAAAGTTCGCGCCAGTGCTGCGTATGCCAACGGAGGCTTCTTGCCGGCGTGATTGAAGATGATCGTGATCAGTCTTCCTAGCGCCTCGCTGTTTTCTTCATGCAGATCGTAGTAATGCTTTGCGAATTCTTCATCACGCAAAGCGATCAACTGCATTTCGGCGTCAAGGATGGCGCAGTTGGTATTGTTTTTAAGCGTGTCGATGTAAGCATTCAGGCCCTGAGTCAGTTGCTCTGCTGTGTAGCCCGCCGCCAAGGTGCTGCCCAAGCGATCTATCTCGACTCTCTTGAAGCGCTGGGTAAGTTGAAGCAGCAGTTCCGACTTGCTTGAGAAGTTTGAAAAGAATGCACCTTTTGAATAGCCGGCCTCTTCGGAAATTGTATTCACGCTGGCGGCATGAAAGCCTTTCTTGATCATCAGATCCGTAGCAGTGTCGAATAACTTGTCTCTTGTTACTTGCTGACTTTCCTCTCGCCCCAATCTCTTCTTGATCACGCCCTCGGCTCCTTTGGCCCGATGTATATATTTGTAACTAGATGAAACGAATCAACGATTCAGCTAGCAAAACAGGTGTTTTCTACCTTACCACCCACCTTGGCTGTTTGCATTTAAAGTTTTGGAAGTGGCATCTAATGACGACGCATTCCAGGCTGTAACAGACCTTCGCAGGAAGACAATTTTCGGCCGGATTCCAGGGGCAGGCGCTGTGACACACCCTTCCCGCCCAGCGTGAAAAATCGCTGGAGTGCCTGAAAAATGGCGTCACCCGCATGACGAATACACTGAGACTTGCCGTCTCAGGCCCGAGCTAGACACCTCGTCTTTGGTCTTTTCGCTAAATACCGCTTGATTTCCAGATACCGAATGGTTTTTACTTGCGCCGTTGGATTGTCCGACACCTGTTCAGCGCCAACCGTGCTCGGACAGGTACCTCAAAGGAGCTGGATTTTAATGGAATATGCCTTTGTTACAGGCGCTACAGGCCTGCTCGGAAATAATGTCGTCCATGCGCTTTTGAAACGAAACATCAAGGTCAAGGCCCTTGTACGCTCCGTTGAAAAAGCCAGGAAGCAATTCGGTGGGCTGCCTGTTGAGTTGGTTGAAGGCGATATGCTCGATGTTGGCGCGTTTAGCCATGCGCTGGAAGGCTGCGACGCTTTGTTTCATACCGCCGCGTACTTTCGCGATAGTTACAAGGGCGGAAAACATTGGCAAAAATTATATGACACCAATGTGACCGGCACCGAGCGCTTGTTACAGGCCGCTTATGCCGCTGGGATTCGCCGTGCCGTCCACACTTCGTCCATCGCGGTCCTGAAGGGCGACAGGGACGAGGTGATCGACGAAACCATGTCACGTGATGAAGCGGAAGCTGACGATTACTACCTGAGCAAGATCCTGTCCGAGCAGAAGGTTCGGGAGTTCCTGTCGTTGCACCCGGACATGTTTGTCGCAATGGTGTTGCCCGGCTGGATGTTCGGCCCTGGCGACATTGGCCCCACCTCGTCAGGTCAGTTCCTGCTGGATTTTGTCGGACAGAAGTTACCAGGCGTTCTTCCAGGCAGCTTTTCGGTGGTGGATGCCCGGGACGTGGCGGAACATCAAATCGCGGCGATTACCCGCGGCAGATCGGGTGAGCGTTATCTGGCCGCCGGCAATCATATGGACATGAAAAGTATCTTCCGGGCGCTGTCCAGTGTCAGCGGCGTACAAGCACCTGAGCGCCCTGTCCCATTGTTCATGCTACGGCTCATCGCCTTCGTCTATGAATGTTATTACCGCGTCACGAAAAAGCCTGTGCTGATCAGTACTTCCACGGTCAAGCTTATAGAGCAAGAGCAAGGAAGAACGCACTTCAGTCACAGCAAAAGTTCAAGCGAATTGAAATGTGCATTCCGTCCCGTCACGGAAACGCTGACCGATACGTTGGAGTGGTATCGGAAAAACAATTACCTGCACGTTAATTGAACCCATTCAAACAGTAGCCTGCCTCTGCAGTACTTTTTATCTAACCATGACTTCAAGGATTGAGAGGTTGGTGAATGAAAAGCCTTACCCATAAAGAAGGTTTTCTGCATCGTTTCGTCGGTTTTTCCCATTCGTATCCCGAGCACATCGCTATCCGGGACTTGGATGCAGAAGAAACCGTCACATACCGGGACCTGCGAATCAGGGCTGAAGAATGCAATGGTTTTCTCCACGCCCTGAACGTATCGCCCGGGGAGAAAGTAGCCCTTGTGCTGCCCAACGGCGTGGATTTCATCGCCTATTACCTGGCAGTAATTGGCCATGGCGCTGTCCCGGTGATTCTCAACTACAAACTGACGGCATTCGAGCTGGGTAATGTCCTGGGCATTTCCAAGCCATCGCTGATCGTCACGACTGGCACGCTGTTTGAGCAACACCAGGACATATTCCAGCCGACCCACGCCTTGATCGTGGGCAATGGCGACGAGCCGCCTGAAAACGCCACGGTTGAAGCGACGCTGCCACGCCACGCCCAGCCCCTGTTGCTACCAGACGATAACCCGATTGTCTCGATGCAGTTCACCTACCGTGGCATCGGTAAGCCGCTGGCGGTCTGTCATCGCTACCTCGACCTGACGCAGTCAAGCGATGGCCTGCATGAACAGTTTCATCCCCAAGGCGTGGGGTCGGTCCACCTGGTGACGCTGCCGCTGTACGCCATCTTCGGATTGTCGGTGATGATGGTGTTCCCGCTGAGCATCGGCGCCACGTTGCTGATGACCAACACCCTGCTCAATCGGGACTTGGCGCAAGTGTTGTCCGAACACCAGGTCACCTTTGCCTGCCTGGTGCCCGACGTTATTCGTTATTTCAATTCGCGACTTGCCAAGCGCAAAGGTCCGCGTTTGCCCCTGCATCCTCACTTGATGATGTATTCCGGCGGCAGTCATCTACCGGCCGATGAAGGCGAGAAACTCGGCAAGTTGTTGGGATGCGCGGCTGTACTGCAAGGCTACGGGCTGACCGAAAGCATGCCGGTGATTGTCCAGAGTTCTGTCGGCGAGGTTCATCGCGGCGCCATGGGACGGCCGATAAGTGGCGTCGAGGTGCGGGTGGTCGACGCGCAAGGCCAGGATGTCGTCGCGGGGCGTATCGGCGAGCTGCTGATACGCGGGTCGATGGTCATCCCGGGCTATGACGCTGCGCCAGAGATCAATGCGCGATTTTTCCGGGACGGCTGGCTGCACACCGGCGACCTGGTCTGGCGAGATGAAGAAGGCCATGTCTTTTTCTATTGCCAGCGCCTGCGCATCTCGAAAATCAAAGCGCAGATGGTCGATCTGGCGGAAATCGAATCCGTCGCCCTGAAGCACCCCGATGCGGTGCGTGCCAGGGCCTACATCGTCCCGGACCACAAGGAAGTCAATGTCTTGCACTTGTCAGTGGAAGGCAACGGTGAGCTTAGCCAGAACAGCGTCGCGACCCTGCTCTCGCGTTACCTCTCCGGTTTCAAATTGCCAAAAATCATAGAGATTGTCCCTCTCAAGGAAGCGCTTCATGCACGCTGACAGCACACGACCGGTATTGGCCGTTTTCGATTTCGACGGCACGTTGACCGACAGGCACACGTTCTGGCGCTACATGCGCTTCATCGTCGGAACCCGGGCGTTCTGGCTCAGGATCATTCCCCTGTTGCCAAAGATGCTCAGCGTCATCCTGGGCATTACGCCGTTGATGCAAGCGCGTCTGGCCTTTATCGCCTGTTACCTGGGCGGCCTGACGGTAGAGCAAGAGCGCGAACACGCCAGGTTCTTCATCACCGAGCAATTGCCACTCTGGCTGAGGCCGCAAGCGTTGCGCCGGCTGCAATGGCACCAGTCCATGGGGCACGTGACGGCGCTGGTCAGCAATTCGCCAGAGAACTACCTGATCCCGTGGGGCCACGCCGTGGGTTTCGACCACGTATGCGGGACCCGGTTGGCGACGGCCAAGAACAAGCTGACGGGTGGAATCTCCGGCACCAATTGTGTCGACCGGGAAAAAGTCGCGCGGCTCCGGGATTGCTTGAGCAACCTCGATGACTTCTACATCTACGCCTATGGCGACTCGTCCGGGGACGACGCGCTGCTCGGCATTGCCAACTCTCCCTTCTACAGAAACTGGTACTGATCGATGAACACTCTGAGCACTTTAGCCCCCAAGCATTTCAAACAGCCGGGCAACGCTGCGACGGTGATGATCGTCGGTGCCGGCCCCATTGGCCTGTCGCTGGCAATCATGTTGAAGCAATGGGGCGTGGCTTTTCGAATCATTGAAAAAAACGCCGGCCCCTCGACCGCCACCAAGGCGATGGCGATTCATTCCAGGACCCTGGAAATCTTCCGCGATCTCGGCATTGCCGAGCAGGCGCTGGCCGATGGTTTTACCATCAACCAGTTTTCGGTCCAGTCCAATGCAAAACGGGTGCTGAACTACAACTTTTCCTACCTGGACGCCACCTATCCCCTCCTCCTCAGCTTGCCGCAGCCGCAGACTGAAAAGATCCTGCTGGAGCGACTGAACCTGCTCGGCGCGGACGTCGAATGGAACACTGAACTGGTCGACATCGAAAACCAGCCAGGCGCCGTGCACATGGCACTGCGTCATGCCGACGGCAGCGAAGAATCCGTTACCAGTCGCTGGGCAGTGGCCTGTGACGGCGCCCGCAGCAACATCCGAAAACGCCTGGACATGACGTTCGAGGGCTCCTCCTACGACCGTTTCTTCATGCTCGCCGACGCCGACATCGAGTGGTCAGGCAGCAAGGATGAAGGCGCGTTTTTCCTTGGCGCGCAGGATGGGTATGTCGCGGTCGCGCCGATCAGCGACCAATCGCGTTATCGCCTCTTTATCGAGATGCCCTACAACCTGCCGCCGGAAGGCGAGCGCCCGCCGCTGACCCTGGAGAATTTCCAACGGCTGTGCGAAGGACGTGGGCAGAAGATGACCCTGTCCAATATCTCGTCGACCACCATTGCCTCGTTCCAGCATCGCCGGGTGCAGTCGCTGCAGCAAGGCTCGATCTTCCTGGTGGGCGACTCCGCGCACATCGGCAGCCCGATCGGTGGCCAGTGGATGAACCTGGGCATTTCCGAAGCCTATAACCTGGCGTGGAAAATGGCCTATGTCGATCAGGGTCTCGCCGATCCGTCGCTGTTGGAAAGCTACAACGACGAACGCTACCCGGTCGCCCTCGAAGTGGAAAACACCGCGCATCGCCTCACCGGGCTGATTACCGTCAGGCATCGTGCCCTGGTCTGGTTACGAGACAACGTCCTGCCGTTGCTGAGCAATCGCCAGAAGATCCAGCGCAAGCTGCCGTCGATGATTTCCGGCCATCAATACCACTATGGCAAGAGCGAATACATCCAGGAATCGCTGACCAAAAAGCAGCGCAGCAGCTGGGCCAGAAAAGGCAAGAAAACCCCGTTCCAAGCCCCCGCCCCTCGTTCGGGACAACTGGCGCCAGATGTCGAGCTGTGGCAACACCAGGGCATGCCACCCAAACGCCTGATCGATCTGTTCCAGGGAACCTTCACCCTGCTGATCTTCAGCGCGGCGGATCAATTCTCGCCGCTGTTGCCAAGTCATTACTCGCTGGCCGCCTCGGTGGAGCGCGACTACCCGGCGATCAAGGCCTTCTGCGTGGTCGATGCCCTGAGCAGTGTCGGGTTGCCCGCGGAGCAATCTACCCTGCTGGACCCTGACTGGCGCCTGCACAAGCGCTATCACGCCAAGGAAGGCACGTTGATGCTGGTCCGGCCCGATGGCTACATCGCCTTCCAGGGCGCCGATGCAATAACGCTGATGACTTACTTGAGCGTGCGGTCCGGGTTGCTCAAGGGCGCCGGGAAGACAGCTTTTTCCGAAATCGATGCGGTGGAGCTCCCACTTCAAGTCGTGACTGCCGATCTGCCCTGCTGATTCTCATGGCCCAGCCCTGGGCCATGCCTTGATGACTGAATATACCGACTCACTTATGGTTAAGGAGAACCTTATGCGCTTGCAGCTCAACGACGTTGTGCAGGAGTTCATCGTGTCCAACGGGAAAATAGCCCACAGCTTTTTTTCACTGTCCGAAAAAATCATCGATTCCCTTTGCGAATCCAACATCGCAAAGGAATCCATCCTGATGCGCCTGCTGGAGCAGGCCGAAACCGTTACCGCGCATTACTTCAACGCTCATCAACAAGTGCTCGAGGGCGTCTACGCCCACGGTGTCCAAGCGCCTGCCAAGGACAGCGTCGCTGCACTCGAGCCGGTTATCTCGCAGCCATCGGTGCTGGCCGCGGCGCCGGTCGCCGAACAACTGCCTGCACTCACCTATGCGCAATGGCTGCGTACGGAAATAAGCACGGTCACGGGTTTCAAAAGCGAGCAGATCGATTTCGACCAGAGCTTTGAAAGCCTGGGCATCGACTCGCTGGGCTTGGTCGATATCTTCGAGTCGTTGGCCCAGCACTTCCCGGAAAAGAAAGACCTCACTTCGCAGCTTTTCGATGCGCCGACACCGACAGCCTTGCTCGCCAGGCTTGAGGCCAACCCCCAGGCGACGGCAATGGACGTCCAAGCCTGGGTCCTCGACCAACTGGCCGGCATTACCGGTTTCACCGTCGATCAGCTCGATCGCCAACAAAGCTATGAAAGCCTGGGAATGGATTCTCTGGTGCAGCTGGATTTCCTGGAGTCGGTGGTCGCCCTGTGGCCACAACTCAAGGCCCGGAGTAGCGAGTTGGCCAACGCCAAATGTGCGCAGCAAACCATTGCGCTCATCGAAGATGCCCTTGCCAATGACGCGCCACGCAGCGCTGCCGATGAGCCTGCAACCCACACCGCAGAAGCATCGACGCAGATCGGCGAGGTGTTGCTCGGCGCCCTCTCGCCACTGGTCGCGGACGCGCCATCGGCGCTGGATGTCGAGACGCCCTTTGCCCAATTGGGGCTCAACGGTTTTGATCGGGAGGCGCTTTGCCAATCGATGGCCCAACGCTGCCCCGACAGTGAGTTCGCCGGCGAAGCGCTGATGTCGCGCCGCACGCCACAGGACGCGCTGTCGCTCTTGGAAAGAATGGGCTGAAGCCCGCTGGCAGGCGCTTGCCAACACATGGAATGGAAACCGGGTGACCGACAGGTGACCCAGCTTTAGTGAATCAGGAGATAGCAATGAGTGGCGCGGTAACGACAGAGGGTGACTTGTGCTTCAGCGCGATGGCGGGCGAATTCCCGGGAGCGCCTTCGACGGATGCCCTGTGGAATGTGCTCGTCCAAGGCGGGATAGCACCCATCCAGGCCATGCCGGCACGTTGGGAGCTGGATAAAAGCGCGATATTTTCGGCCAAGGCTGGCGAGAAGGACCGCACCTACCTGGACAGTGCCTTTTGCCTGACCGACGATGCATCGATTCCCTCGCGTCACGATGGCCGGCAGGTGGCGATCGGCAAGAAAGTCCTCCAGACGCTGCTCACACAACTGGCGACCCAAGGCTCGGTGCTGGATACCAAGCGCACGGCGCTGGTGGTCGCCACTTCATGGTGCGACGAAAGTTATTTCGCGACAGGAACCGCGAACAGCTCCGGCGCGCCTGTCGGTTTCACCCCGGGCGAACAAGTGGCCGCACTGGCCAGCGCTTTCGCCTTGGGCGGGCCGGTGTTGTCCGTGGATACCGCCTGCAGTTCCTTCCCCTATGCGATCGACATGGCCAAGGCGTTGCTCAGCAGCGGCCAGGCGGATAACGCGATCGTGATGGCCTTGAACACGGTCCTGCCGCCCGCGCTGTTCCTTGGCTTCTCGCAACTGACAGCATTTTCCGCCCGGGCCAGCATGCAGGCGTTCGGTCAGGACGCCGACGGCATTGTGCCCGGGGAATGTGCAGCGGCATTCCTGGTCGAGCCAGTTTCCCAGGCATTGGCCGCCCGGCGGCAGCCGCTGGGGGTCCTGCGGGCGCTGGGCTTGTCCGCCGACGGTGCCGAAGGCTCGGTGTTCGCGCCGGGCAAACAGGCTCAATATTGCGCCTATGAGCGCGCCTACAGCGACCTGGACCCAGGCAGCGTCGACTATATCGAGACCCACGGCACCGGCACCCCGTTGGGTGACGCGACCGAGTTGGCCTCCCTGGACAGCTTCTTCGCCGCCCATCGCAACACCGGCGAAAAGTTGACCATCGGCTCGATCAAGTCCGTCATCGGCCATCCGCTGGCCGCCGCGGGAGGAGCCTCGCTCGCCAAGGCGCTGATGATCCTGCGTCACCGGAGCGTCCCGCCCCAGCCTGACTACCGCCCCAGCGCAAAAGTCGACGAAACCTGCCTGCAACTTGCCACACGGCAACCGCAGTCCCTGGCTGATCGCCAAGCGGCCATCCGGATCGGGATTTCCAGTTTCGGCTTTGGCGGCGCCAACGCGCACCTGGTGGTGGATGAATACATCGACCACGGGCACGCGCCCGCCGCCCGGGCAGTCCCGGGCGTGTTGAAACTCGATCTCGCCGTTGTCGAGGCTGAAGCTGCGTTCAGCGGTTGCGATTCACTGCAGTCATTCCAGCAGCAACTCGATCAGCCAGCCGCGCCCGCCGTGCTGTTTCCTTACGGTCGCTTCGTCGATTACAGCGGCGACCTGAGTCGGCCGTTATCCGGGAAGTTCCTCGCCCAGGACCCGCTCATCGACATCGCCGGTTTCGGCATGGGCCCCAAGCCCCTGGCCCATGTCGACCCGTTCAAGCTGCTGGTCACCGACCGGGTCAACCACCTGCTGCGGCGTCTGCCCGGCGTGGCGGGGTCAGCCGAGACTGCCATGGTGATGTGCTGCAACATGGGCGGCGAACGGTTCAGCAATGCCTACAGCAGTGCCCAACAGTTCTACGCTCGAAGCCAAGGCACACCGCCCGGCGTGGAGGTGACGGACGTGGCGACCATGTTGCCGAACATGCTCTCCGGCTACCCGGCGCAAGTTTTCGACTTCAAGGGATTCCACCAGACGTTGGCCGGCACCCCAGGTCTGTTCTGGCAGACGCTGTTGGCTTCCCGGCAATGGTTCGAGCAAGGCATTACCACCCTGCTGCTGGGCGCCGGGCGGTTTATCAGCGGTGAAATCGAGATCGATCGCGCCCTGCGCAGTACAGCGGTACAAGGCGAAGGGCTCGGCGTGGTCGCCCTGCGTCCCTATCAGCCTGACTCCGGTGATGCGCCGCTGCTGGTGATTCGTGCGGCGGTCCTCGCCCATGCCGCGACGTCGTTGGACGAAGCGTGCCAGTTGGCAGGCAAAAAACGCGACCAGTACCCGCACGTCGAGGTCTGCGAATTGCAACCGGAAACGGCCCAGGCCAAGGGACCGCTGCGAGAAATAACCGGTTTCCTGGCGGAAGCCAGCGGCATCGAGACCTTGCTGGCGGTGATGTTGAATGCCTCGGCGCACACGGTGATCGAGGTTCGCGAAGGCGGCACGCCGATCATGTGGCTGTTCACCGAAAAGCTCCGGGACTGGAAACCGCTGCCGGCTGAGCTCGCCCCTCCCCTCAAGCACCCGTTCAGCCTGCGTTTCGCCCACGAGGCGCCGCGGTCGCTGCAACCGCTCGCCGCACCTGCGCGCCCCGGCCAGATCGTCCGGGAACCGCAACACGACGGCGTCGACGTATTGCAGCTCAGCGACATGCTGACGAGCACGGTCCTGGCCGGGTTGCGCGTTCGCGTCCGCGCGATGGAAGGGCTTTTCGCCCTGCACCAGGGCCCAGCGGGCCAGCGGCCGACGCAATGGCCTCGTCGTCCCGAAAACACAGTGATCAGCCACGTGCAACGGGCCCCGCGTTCGCTGCGCGCACAATTGCTGGTGAACGAGGCACACCCTTATTTCTTCGACCACCCGCTGGATCATGTGCCCGGCATTCTCCTGCTCGAAGGCGTGATGCAATTGATCGAGCAGGCCATGCCCCCGCTCAATGGCCGCGTCGCCTACGTCAAGACGCTGGGCATCAAGTTCCAGCAATACGTGCAGAAGGAAGGCGTGATCGACCTGCACGTAGAGCAAGATCAGGACGCTCATGTCTTCCAGGCAAAGGTCATGCAGGGCGGGAAACTGATGTGCACGTGCGTGCTGGGAATGGCCTACAACTCGGCCTTCGAAACCGCACCGCACGGTGAGTTCACCGCCCGCCGGTGTGGCAACAAGGCGTTCCTGCACAAGGCCAGGGAAGAGAACGTGATCGTCAGTGAGATGAGCTCGGTGGCCCAAGGCTTGAGCGTCGACACCGTCAAGCTGCCCGAGGGGCACTTCTTCCACGAGGGCGACCCCGCGCATTTTTCGATGGTGTATTTCCTCGAGATCGCGCGCCAGTGCTACATGCAGATTGCCCACGGCCATCTGCAGATCCCCCTCAATGTGCCCATGAACCTGTTGGCCCTGAGTTTCAGCCTGGACCGGCCCATCCCCCGCAACAGCCCGCTTTCGCTGGCGCCGCAAGCCGGCATGGAAGCGCAGTTGCAGTCCTTCAAGACCAACCGCATCCACATCGATCTGTTCAACCGGGGCGAAAAAATCGGCCAGGCAAATATCACCGCGCAAGTGCTGAGCCAAGCCGCGCCTGCCGCCTGAAGCGTGGCTCGAAGTCCACTTCGAGCACGACCGTGCCCCAACAGCCAAGGTAATCCCATGAACGATGTCACCGTAAAAGTCATAGTCCGGTCACCACCGCCGGTCATATGGAAGATCTGGAGCAACTTTCCAGAATCGCCACTGTGGGACACCGACGTCCGCCACTGTGAGCTCAATGGCCCGTTCCAACCCGGGACGCAGGGCAAATGTGTCCTGAACAATGGCCTGAAAATGCCCTTGAAGCTGGAGGCGGTGAAGCCTCAGGAAAGCTATCGCAACAGCGCGAAACTGCTTTGGATAAACCTCGAATTCGATCATCGGCTGCGCAGGCTCTCGCCCAATGAAACCCAGGTTATTCATAGCGCGAAAATCTCCGGCCCCTTGAGCTTTCTGTACCGAGGGCCGATGCGCAAGGCATTGACCGTGGCGATGACCACGGCCTTGAACAACCTGAAGGCGTTGGCTGAGCTGCGGGCGGATGTCGCCTGCATCCCCGATGGCGAGAAATCTGAAACGCACCTGCACCTGGTATGACCGCCTCGGGACGTCATGTCCCGAGCGCGAGCTACGGCAATTTTTTTGATAACGGCACATTTGGACCGAGCATGAACCTACTGAAAAACACCCAATACCTGGCGCTGAGCATGGTCGGCATCGGCCTCATCGTCCCGGCGTGCAGCTTCGCCGACACGCTGGGCCCTTACGCCAGTCTGATGGGCGGCGCGAACTGGGTCGCTGAGCAGGACCTGACTCAAAACGACCTGGATTTCGTCGAGATGGAGTTCAACCAACCCACCGAATCCGGCTACGCCACTGGCCTGGCCTTGGGCTGGCGCTTCCCTGTAGGGCTGAGGCCGGAGATTGAACTGGGCTATCGCAAGAACACGCTGACCCAGTTCAACAACCGGGTCTATGAGGGCGGCGGGAGCATCGACGGCAAAGGCGAAGAGAAAGCCACGACCTTGATGGCCAATCTCTGGTACGACGTGTTGAACCTGCCGGCGCCGTTCGACCGATTCACACCCTACGTCGGTGGCGGCCTCGGCTATGCCACCCTCACGGTGAGTGGCCTGGAGGCCGGCGGTGTCGAATTCGGCGGTACCCAACGTGACACGGTTTCGGCTTACCAACTGGGTGCCGGCGTCGGGTACGAGTTCACCGAGCACTGGTCCATGTCGGTGGATTACCGGTGCCTGAAGACGCGCGAAGCGCATTTCGGTGACATCGAGCGCTTGCCCCAGGGCGATGTGAGCACCGAGTACGAGTCCCAATCGGTGATGCTCGGCCTGCGTTACTGGCTCTGATAGACAGACCGGCGCCTTACCTCGGCAAGGCGCCGTTTTCGCCAGCAGGTGGTTGTTTCAGGTACATGCCCGACAGCATGTCCTGACTATCCAGCGGCCAGTTGTGGTTGATGATCGCGAAATTCTTCACCAGTTGAATGTGGTACGGCCCATTCTTGCCGGTTGTTTGCGCTTGCGACACGACAATGAGGTTTTCGGTTTCCATCGGCACAATCTGGTGTTCGCTCACGATGCCTTTCACGGTAACCGTGAATTCAGCCATTTCTTTCCCATCGGCGTTGCGATCCGGCAGGACCTTCAGGTCCAGATCACCGTCGCGGCCCATCGAGTCCTGACGCATCTGGTAATGGCCGCTGCGTTGATCCGACTCGACATCGCCGGTCTTGTCGTCATCCGACTCGCGCTCATCCTCGTGCAACACAACCCTCTGCGGGCGGTTATCGTTCCTGTCGGCACGGATCCGGGTGCCTATGTATGGGTAAGGATCGACCTGTTCCCGGGCGATGCGCCATTCGCCGATCCGCCGGCCGTCATCGGCATATTCGTAGAGGTTGACGAATTCGTCGTCGCCCTCGTCTTCCCGAGTCCCCACCAGCCTGACTGACTCGGTGCCGGCTGCCTTGAGGTAGCGCACTTCTCCAATGACCACCGCGCCCTGCTTCTGGTACCAGATTTCCAGCGGGACATGGTCTTGCAGGCTGCCGACAAACAACTGCGGATCCTCACTGGCCGGCCCGTCCAGGGTCGATTGTTCGTGCCACTGGCCGTCCCGCCAATCGCCGACGGTGCGCCGGGTGTAACCGCGCGGCATGCTGGAGGTATCGTCATATTCGGTCGACTGGATGTTGTCCTCGGTGTCGCAATGCAGGCGGACCAATTCGTCACCCTGCATTCTCCATCGACACGTGCGCGTCCAATGGCCGTCGCGGTCGGTTTGGGAAAACAGATCTTCATTGGGGATGACCGCAAACATTCCGCCATTGCTTTCCTTCGCGAGGTTCGTCAACGCCCGGTTGAGGACCCACTGGTTGCTCTGCGGATCTTGCAGATAGACATCGTAGTTTCCTTTATAGGCCACTTCAGGATCGTCGCCGTTGCGAATCGCCAGGTCCAGACGGCCAT
This sequence comes from Pseudomonas sp. HB05, assembly GCF_016756915.1. Lineage (NCBI taxonomy): Bacteria > Pseudomonadati > Pseudomonadota > Gammaproteobacteria > Pseudomonadales > Pseudomonadaceae > Pseudomonas > Pseudomonas sp. HB05. Next base: position 67,790 of record NZ_JAESPG010000016.1, on the reverse strand, counting down.
CAAAGTTGAAATCATCGAAGTACACCAGGCTGAAACGACCGAGCATCCAGCCGTTGTCCTTGCCATCGCGGTCCAGGGGAATATTGCCGGCCTGGGTCTGCAATTGCTGCAGGACCTCTTGCGTGGCCGGGTTGCGCACGGTGATGACCGCCGGAGCCAGTTGCTTTCGATCTTCGGGCGGCTGGGGGAACAGCACTTCGACGAGGTAGGCTCCGCTGCCGGCGCTGAAGGAAAAAGACAGCGGCTCGGCGATGGCCTGGGCTGCGGGAAACATAAAGAAGAGCACAGCCTTGAAGAAAGCACGCATCCCGCGTTTTCCTGGCGTAAGGGAGGGGCCGTAGTGTAACGGCGATGACGTAAAGCTGGCAGCCCTGCCCTCCCCTCAGCCTTCACTGCGGCGCCTGCCTTGGGCGTCCGCCAGTCAAGCCGCCGTGCTGTGCCTCGGGACGATCGGCCCGGCTTCGCCCAACAGTGCGGCGACGGTTCGCTCGCCAAGCGCCAGGCCGACGCTCATGCCCAGCCCGGTATGCATCACCACCGCGGTGACGCCGTCTGCAGCTTCAACCACGCTGAACGGCCCCGGCCCACGCGCGCCATAGACGCCCTGCCAGCGTTCCAGCACGTCGACTTCGCCGCCCAAGGTGTCCTGGGCCAGGTCAATCAGGATCCGATCCACCTGTTCGGCGTTGAACGGCGAGATATCGCTGCCGTAGACATGGGAATCGCCAATGATCAGGTCACCGTAGGGTGTCGGGCTGATGAGCAAATGGACGCCATGGGCTTCCAGTTCCGGTTGCTGGCTGCGGATCTGCGCGCGGATGGCATCCGCTTCGGGCAGGTCGGCAAAGGCGCCGTAATGCACACAACTCAGCCCTGTCAGCAGCGCATGCCGCAGGGCCAGCGGCTGGCGCGGGCGCACGCGCAGCATCTGCAAGCCGCACACCTGCGGTCGCAGCGCGGCGAGTGGCTCGGCCAGCAGCGTCTGGTAGTCATGGCCCGAGCACACGACGATGTGCCTGGCGGTAAACCGACCGGCGCTGGTGACGGCACGGTGGGTCTCGACATCGCGTACCAGCGTCGAGAAATGGAACTCGACGCCCAGTGTCCGGGCCAGATACTCGACGATCTGCGGTAGCGCCTCGCGGGAATACAGCTGTTGGTCATCGAGGCCAAGCAACGCGGCACGATGGTGGGCAAAACGGCCGTCATACAGGGCCTCCAGCGCATCGCCGCGCAGCAGCTCGGTGCGATAACCCAAACTCGCGCCGCGCCCGTTCACGAACGCTTCGAGCAACACCTCCTCGGCTTCCGTGCGGGCGAACAGAAACGAGCCTTGCTGGTGCAGATGCAAGCCGGCGGCCTGCCCCAACGTCTTCCACAAACCGTTTGCCTGGCGTGCCAGGTCAAGCATGATGCCCGGCGCTTGGCCGCCGACCAACGCTTGGCCGAAGTTGCGGATCGAGGCCCCCAGGGGGGTGTGGCTACGCTCGAACACCTTGACCTTGAGGCCGCGCTTGGCACCGGCCCAGGCATGGGCCAGGCCGAGAATACCCCCGCCGACGACCAGCAGGTCGCAGTCGTGCTCAGACATGGAGACTCCTTGAATTTTCTATGACCAGGTGAGGCCCGCTCGACACCCCGGGCCTTGGAACAGCCGAATTACTTGGCGACAGGCTCGGACTTGCCGTCGTAGCGCTTGCGCCACTCGGCCAAGATGTTGTCGCGGTTTTCCGACGCCCAGTTGAAGTCGTTGCGGATCAGCCGCTGCTCATAGTCCGCTGGCAACTCCGGCAAGCGCTCGGCGATGCCCGGTTGTGCCAGGACAGCGAAGTTGGCTTTGTACAGATCCATGGCCTCGCGGCTGGCGGAAAAATCGGCCAGTTTCCTCGCTGCCTCCAGGTGTGGCGTGCCCTTGATCACGGCGGTGGCTTCGATTTCCCAACCCAGGCCTTCGGCGGGCAGCACGATGTCCAGTGGCGCGCCCTTGCGCTTGAGCTGAATGGCCGGGTATTCGAACGAAATACCGATGGGGAACTCACCGGAGGCCGCCAATTTGCAGGGCTTGGAACCGGAGTGGGTGTATTGGCCGATGTTGGCGTGCAACTTGTCCATGTAGGCCCAGCCCTTGGCTTCGCCGAATGTCTGCAGCCAGGCGCTGACATCCAGGTAACCGGTGCCCGACGACGCGGGGTTGGGCATCACGACCTTGCCTTGGTACACCGGGTTGGCAAGGTCTTCCCAACGGGTGGGTTTCGGCAACCCGAGCTTCTGCGCTTCCACTGTGTTGAAACAGATGGACGCGGCCCAGACGTCCATGCCGACCCAGGTCGGCGGCGTGTCGGCGTCACGGTAGTTTGCTGCAATCTGGCCCAGGTTCGCCGGGCTGTAGGCGTCCAGCAGGCCTTGCTGCTTGAGGATGGCCAGGCTGGAACCGGCAAGGCCCCAGACCACGTCGGCTTGTGGGCGATCCTTTTCCGCCAGCAGCTTGGCGGTGACGATGCCGGTTGAATCGCGCACCCATTTGATTTCGATGTCTGGGTTCTTCTGCTCAAAGGCTTGTTTGTAGGCCTTGAGCTGCTCGACTTCGAGGGCCGTGTAAACCGTCAGTTCGGTATTCGCCTGGGCTTGAAAAGCACAGGCGGCCAGCAGGCCGGCGGCCAAGGCAGTGCGTTTGGACATGGTACGGCTCCGTATCGGTCAGTGGGGCTTTCAGGTATGGGACGGCAACATGCCGCGGGCCAGTCGCGCGTTGATGTCATCGATCACGGCGGGCAACTCGACGATCGTGTCGATCAGGTAATGCGGGCGGCTCGCGGCGAACAGTCCGTCGATGCGCGTACGCTCGGCGGCCAACTGCCGGGCTGGCAGGGCCTGGAATTGTGCCCAGTCAAGCCCAAGGAAATTGCCGGAAAAACGCAGCGCCACGGTCCACATCCCTGCCCTGCGGCCTTCGAGGATGCCGGGCTCGGTGTCATCGACCTTCACGCAGCCGGCCACATCGTCCAGCCCCAGCGCGATGACGTTGGCCAAGGCCTGCGCCGGGCTCGGCCGGCCCTTGGGCACGTCATCGGTGGCCACCACATGGTCGGGGCTGTAGCCCTTGGTCGCGGCCAATTCGACGACCTTGTCCATGACCTGCCTGGGATAACCGGAACAACTGCCGATTTTCAGGCCTCGTTGGCGCAGTGCGGCGATGCTTTCCAGCGCGCCGGGGATCAGGTCCGAGTGCTCGGCGACCTTGGCGATCTGCAGCGGCATGAAGCGTTGGTAGATCGCGGTCACGTCGTCGTCGCTCGGCGTGCGCCCGAACCGGCGGACAAATCTTTCGGCCACGGCGGATTGATTGCACAGGGTGCGAATGTGATCCCACTTGCCCATGCCCATCGGGCCACGGGCCTCCTCCAGGCTCAGCTCGATGTCGAAACTGGCGAAAGCTTCGACGAAGATTCGCGTCGGGGCGAATGAACCGAAGTCCACCACGGTGCCCGCCCAATCGAGGATGGCGGCTTGCAGGCGGGTTGGCGTTTGGTAGTGCATCAGAATCTCCAACAGGTTTTCAAAGACTCGGCGCTGGCTGGCGCCAGGCCTGGGAGCGACGCAGCAGGCGCCGGGAGAACGTCGCAAGCAGCAGCGAGACACTGGCCGAGGTCAGCAGGATCAAGGTCGACATCGCGGCGGCCCCGCCTACGTTGCCGGCGTCGTCCATGTTCAGGACCGCCACCGCGGCCAGCACGCTGTCCGGGCTGTACAGGAAAATCGCCGCCGAGACCGTGGTCATCGCCGAGACGAACAAATAGCGGATGATGTCGAGCAAGGCCGGCAGGCACATGGGCAGCGTGACCCGCAGGAAATGCCGCGCCAACGGCACTTTGAGCGCCAGCGCGGCAGCCTCGAATTCGTCGTCGAGCTGGCGCAGGGCCGCGCTGGCCGTCATGTGCGCGGTCGTCAGGAAGTGAGCGACGGTGCACACCACCAACAGCGCCAGGCTGCCGTACAGATTGCCGAGTGGATTGCCCGGCAGATTGAAAAAGAATACGTACCCAAGGCCCAGGACCAGGCCGGGGACCGCCATGGGCACAAAACTGAGCAGCCGCAGGATTCGGGTCAGTGCGCTCTGCCGGGTTTTTTCGATCAGGTAGGCGCCGGTGAAGATCAGCAAGCTGCCGAACACGGCGCTGCAGGCGGCCAGTAACAGGCTGTTGCGATAAGCCAGCCAGCCGCCGGGCAGGTCGGAAAACCCATAGTTATCCAGCGACAAGGACAAATCGTAGGGCCAGAACTGCACCAGCGACGCGTACACCGCCATGCCGAACACCCCGAGCAATACGCAACAGACCATTGCCGTCACGCCCAGGAAAGCCGCATCCCGTCCCGCTGATGGCCGCGGGTGATAGACCTGGGCGCGGCCGCCCATGGCGTCGCGTTGACTGCGGCGCAGCCACACGTCCACCGCAAAACTGAGCAAGGCCGGCACCAGCAAAACCAGGCCGATCAACGCCCCGCGCCCGAATTGCTGTTGCCCCACGACGGCCTTGTAGGCTTCCAGCGCCAGCACCTGATAGTCACCGCCCACCGTGACCGGCACGCCGAAATCGGTGATGCACAAGGTGAACACCAGGCAGAACGCGGCAAACACACCCTGCCGGCTACCGGGCCAGGTAATGCTGCGAAATGCCCGCCAAGGCGAGGCGCCCATGCTTGAGGCCGCATCGAACAGCCGGGCGTCCGCCAGGGCCAGCGCCGACATCAGCACCATCAATGCGTGGGGAAAGGTGTAGATCGCCTGCCCGAGGACGATGCCCCAGAAGCCATAGATGTTTTCCGTCATGAATCCGCGCAGCAGGCCCTGGTTGCCAAACAGGTAGATCAGCGCGATTCCCGGCAGCATCGAAGGTGCCAGCAGCGGCAGCAGCGAAATCCCCCGCCATAGCGGCTTGGCGATGATGCAGGTGCGCTGCAACGCATAAGCGAACGCGTAGGCCAGCGGCACCACGATCATCGCCACGGTCAGAGAAGCCGTCAGGCTGTTGCCCAGCAACCAGCGGAAGTTCGCGCTGGCAAACAATGTCTGTGCGGCGTGCAGGCCCCCACCCTGGCTGGCGTCGCCGCTGAATGCACGCCACAGCATGGCGAGCAGCGGTAGCAGGACCGCCACCACCAGCAATACGAGCAGCAACCATTGACCGCCGCGAATGAACAGGCGATCGGCGAAGTCACCGGCCACCTGGCGTGGCTGGAACACGGTGGGCTTGAGGGTCATCGTGACGTCCATATCAAGCGAACACCTGCAGGCACTGGGGCGGCAGCGCGACTTTCAGGTGGGCGCCGGTCAACGGCGGCATGGCGTGCGGCTCCAGCTCAGCCAACAAACCATGGCCTGGCAGCGCATCGAGCTCGAAGCTCAACCGGCAGCGATTGCCGAGGAAAGTCAGCTCCCGCAGTTGCGCGTCGAACAGGTTGTGTTCCGGAGTGGTCGGATTGACCCGGACGGCTTCCGGACGGCAGAACAGGCGTCCGCGCTGTTGAACATGATTGCCTCCCAGAGTGAGGTTCAGTTCGCCAACCCGCACCTGCCCATCCTGGCCGCGCTCGAACGGCAGCCAGTTGCCCTGGCCGATGAAATCGGCGACGAAAGCCGTTGCCGGCGCGCGGTAGATCTGTTGTGCGCTGGCAAACTGTTCGACGCGCCCTTGGTTGATCACCGCGATGCGATCGGCCATCAGCATCGCCTCGTCCTGGTTGTGAGTGACCATCAACGTGGTGATGCCCAGGCGCTTTTGCAGCCCACGCAGCTCCGTGCACAAATGCTCACGCACCCGCGCATCGAGGGCCGACATCGGTTCGTCGAGCAGCAACAGCGAGGGCGCCGGGGCCAAGGCACGGGCCAGGGCGACCCGTTGCTGCTGGCCGCCGGAAAGCTGGCCGGGGTACTTTTTCTCGCTGCCACACAGCCCGACGAGATCAAGCATCTCATTGACCCGGCCGCGAATGGTCTCGCGGCTATTACCCGCCAACCCGTAACCGACGTTCTGCTCCACCGTGAGGTTGGGAAACAGCGCGTAGGACTGGAACAGGATGCCGTAGTCCCGCGCTTGCGGCGCCAGGCTGGAGACATCCCGCGCGCCGATCATGAGCGTGCCGCGATCCTGCCGCTCCAGGCCGGCAATGCAGCGCAGCAAGGTGGTCTTGCCGCAGCCGGACGGCCCGAGCAGGCACACCAGCTCACCGGCGGCAATGTCCAGCGATACCCCGTCCAGGGCCTTGAAGGCACCGAAGCTTTTATGGATGTCGCGTATCTGCATGTCTACGGAGTGTGTTCTGGTCATGACGTTACCTCGATGAGCGGTCAGCTCGACGAGGGTCATGGTAGGCAGGCAGTACGAAGGCTTGATTGCAGTTGGCTAAAAGCTGCCGATAGTGCCATCGGCAAATTTGCGTAGCCGGCTCAGGACTCGGCCGTTTCCCGTGCCAGGCCAAGGAACGCCGAAGGCAGCCGAGCCTGGCGGCGCTCCTTCAGGCAATAGAGGTACTCGGCGATCAATGGCGCGCCCTCCAGCTCCACCACTTTGAGCTGCGGGTTCTCCGGCACCTCATGACGGGCGATGACGCTGATGCCGATGTTGCGCAGGACCGCTTCGCGAATCGACTCACGGCTGCCAATTTCCAACAGTGGCCCAATCGCAACGCCAGCCTCTCGCAGCAGCGTTGTGGTGAGCGTGCGGGTGGTCGAGCCCTTTTCACGCATCAGCAGGCAGTGCCCGGCCAATGCGCCGGGCGCCACGCGATCATGGCTCGCCAACGGGTGGCTGCGGTGCACCGCCACGACGAGAGGGTCGTGGCCCAATACCAATCGGGTCAGGCGAGAATCTTCCACCAATTGCGAGGACGCGGCCAGGTCCACGCGGTACTCTTCCAGCGCCTCGATGACCTGCAGCGAGTTGCCGATTTCCAGAGTCACTTCGCACAGGGGAAACTGCTCGCGAAAGCCCTTGATGATATCGAGCACGTAGTACGGGGCCGTGGCGCCGATTCGCAGCGTGCCTTGCACCTGGCCGCTGTTGCGCAGGAAAAACTCGATGTCGGCTTCCTGCTGCAACAGCTTCTGCACCATCGGCAGCAACTGCGCGCCTTCGTCGCTGAGGGTCAGGCGGCGACCGCCGCGAAAGAACAGTTCGACGCCGTACTGGGCCTCCAGATTGCGAATCTGCGTGGTCACCGTCGGCTGGCTCAACCCGAGCTTCTTGGCCGCCTGGGTGACGCTGGCCAGGCGGGCGACCATATGGAAAGACTTCAGCTCGGCGCTGAGCATGTCGTGGATGCTCCAGAAAGAGGATAAGGGCAAGCGACTATAAAGATTTACCTGATCACCGGAAACGATCAAAATCGCCGCCATTCGTCTACCCTCACAACGCGCCCGGCAAGAATGCCCGGCGCTTGAACATTCATGCTTCCAAGCACCGGAGATTTTCATGCTCAAGCGTACCCTGGCACTGGCCGTCGGTTTCACCCTGACCGTGAGCGCTGTCCTGGCGCAGGCCGCCGACACCCTGAAAGTCAGCGCGATCCCTGACGAGGCGCCGACCGAACTGCTGCGCAAGTTCAAGCCACTGGGGGCTTATCTGGAACAGCAGATCGGCATGAAAGTCGAGTTCGTCCCGGTGAGCGACTACCCCGCCGTGGTCGAGGCGCTGGCCACCGACCGGATCGACCTGGCCTGGCTGGGCGGCTTCACCTTCGTCCAGGCTCGCCTGAAGACCGGCAACGCCATTCCGCTGGTACAACGCGAACAGGACGCTCAATTCACCAGTAAATTCATCACCGCCGACCCCGCCGTGAAATCCTTGGCCGACCTCAAGGGCAAGAGCTTTGCCTTCGGCTCGATCTCATCCACCTCGGGCAGCCTGATGCCGCGTTACTTCATGCTCAAGGACGGCATCAAGCCGGAAACCTACTTCAGCCGCGTCGGCTACTCGGGTGCCCATGACGCGACCGCAGCCTGGGTCCAGGCGGGCAAGGTCGATGCCGGCGTGCTCAACGCCAGCGTCTGGGAAAAACTCGTGGCCGCCGGCAAAGTCGACACCAGCAAGGTCAAGGTCTTCGCCACCACCCCGGCATATTTCGACTACAACTGGACCGTGCGCGGTACCCTCGACCCGGCGCTGGCGGCCAAGCTCAAGGCAGCGTTCCTGGCGCTCGACCCGGCGAATCCGAAAGACAAGGAAATCCTCGACCTGCAAGCCGCCAGCCGCTTCATCGAAACCAAGCCCGAGAACTACAAGGGCATCGAAGAGGCCGCTCGCGCCGCCGAACTGCTGAAATGACATTGCGTTTGACCCAGGCCAGCGTCACCCACGCCAACGGCGCCCAGGCGCTGCGGGGCGTGGACTTGCACATCGAGGCGGGTGAACAGGTCGCTATCATCGGCCCGTCCGGCGCGGGTAAATCCAGCCTGCTCAATGTGCTGGCGACCGCCCTGCGGCCGGGAAACGGTGAAGTCCAGGTGTTGGGCGAGCGTGCCTGGCACCTGTCGGCCCGCCAGCGCCAACGCCTGCGCGCACGCATTGGCCTGATTCATCAAGCGCCGCCGCTGCCGCCGCGCCAACGGGTGGTCACGGCGGTGTTGGCCGGCAAACTGGGCCAATGGGGCATGGGCAAGAGCCTGCTCAACCTGCTGCATCCGCTGGACATCCCGGGGGCGCGGGCGGCGTTGGCCCGCTTGGACCTGGGCGACAAGCTCTTCGCCCAATGCCAGCAACTGTCCGGCGGCCAACTGCAACGCGTCGGCATCGCCCGGGTGCTATACCAGGCACCCGAAGTGTTGCTGGCGGATGAGCCAGTGTCGGCGATGGACCCGGTCCTGGCCGAACACACGCTTTCGGTGCTCTGCCAGCATGCCCGGGAACACGCCGTGACCCTGGTCACCAGCTTGCACGCGGTGGAACTGGCGCTGGCGCATTTCTCGCGGATCATCGGCTTGCGTGACGGCCAGATTCTTTTCGATTTGCCCACCGAAGCCGTCGACCGCAAGCGGCTTGACGCGCTTTATGCCAACGAGCAATTGGCGTCCATGTCGAAGCCTGCGCCACCTTCGAGCGTGCAGATTCCGCGATGCTGAAGCACGACGTCCGGGACCCTGCTGCCCGCCCTCGCCTGCTTCTCGGCCTTTTGGCCGTCGCCCTGCTGTGGCCGGGCATTCATTTCAGCGAGTTGGACCTGCGCGTATTGCTGGCCAGCGACAGCCAGAGCGAAATGGGTCGGTTCGTCGCGGCATTCTGGCCGCCGGCCCATGACGAAGCGTTCATCGAATTGCTGCTGCAGGCCACGTTGCAGACAATCGCCATCGCCACGGCCGGCATGGCCCTGGCACTGCTGTTGGCGGTTCCCGCGAGCCTGCTCGCCAGTCGTGCGTTATCGTTGTCAGCCGCCTACCGCGCCGGCAGGCCCGGCCTTTGGGGCCAGTGGCTGCGTTGGCCGGTCCGTGGCCTGCTCATCTTCCTGCGCAGCGTGCCGGAGATCGTCTGGGCCTTGCTCTTCGTCCGCGCCGTCGGTCTTGGCCCTACCGCCGGGGTATTGGCCATCGCCATTACCTACAGCGGCATGCTGGGCAAGGTCTACGCGGAAATCTTCGAGTCGGTCGACCAGCGTCCGGCGCACGCGCTGATGCAAGCCGGCAGCGGTCGGCTTGCGGCGTTCTGCTACGGGATCCTGCCCAATGTCGTGGCCGAACTGCTGTCGTACACCGTGTACCGCTGGGAATGCGCCATTCGCGCCTCGGTGGTGATGGGCTTCGTCGGTGCCGGCGGCCTCGGCCAGCAGATGGACCTCTCGTTGCGCATGTTCGCGGGCGGTGAAGTCGCCAGCCTGTTGCTGACCTTCCTGGTGCTGGTGCTGCTCGCCGACCAGCTCAGCCGCCTGTTGCGCTGGAGGCTGGCATGAATCGCCTGCTCAACGTGCTTTTGCTGCTGGGCCTCGGCGCGGCGATCGTTGCCTCGTTTGTCTATCTGGGTATCGACCTGGCCGCGCTCGGTGACCACTCGAACCTCAAGCAAATGAGCGCTTACGCGCAGCGCTTTCTCACGCCTGACCTGAGCCCTGCCTATCTGAAAGCGATCGGTCACGGCATGCTGGAAACCGTCGCCATGTCCGCCCTCGGCACGCTGCTCGCGGCGGTACTGGGCCTGGCGCTGGCGCTGCCGGCCGCCGGGCGACTTGGCTGGCCATTGCGAAGCGCGTCTCGCCTGGTCTTGAACGCCTTGCGCGCGGTGCCCGAACTGGTATGGGCGGCGTTGATGGTGTTTGCCGCCGGGCTCGGTCCCAACGCCGGGACACTGGCGTTGGCCCTGCACACCGTCGGCGTGCTCGGCCGGCTGTTTGCCGAAGCGCTGGAAAACACCCCGCCACAACCCGCCGACGCCATTCGCCTGCAAGGCGGCAGCGCGCTGTGGGCGTTTTGCTACGGCACGCTGCCCAACCTGATGCCGCAACTGCTGGCCTACACCTTGTACCGCTGGGAGAACAACATCCGCATGGCCAGCGTGCTGGGCTTCGTCGGCGCCGGCGGCCTGGGCCAGATGCTCTACGTCAGCCTCAGTCTGTTCCAGGAGGCCCAGGGCAGCACGGTGATCCTGGCGATGTTGCTGCTGGTCTTCACCGTCGATACGTTGAGCAGTTGGAGTCGTCAGCGCTGGGTCAAGGCCTGACGCTCCAGGCGGGCCGTCACCACAACGCCATCGTATAGCTGACGATCAGCCGGTTCTCATCCAGGTCATTGCCGAAGTTCGAGCGCACCGTCGCATTGCGCCACTTGAACCCCAGCCCCTTGAAAGTGCCGTCCTGGATCACGTAGGCGACGTCGGTGTTGCGTTCCCATTCCTGACCCTCTCCTGGCGCGCTGCGCTGCACGTTATCGCCGCTGATGTAGCGAGTCATGAAGGTCAGGCCCGGCACACCGAGGGCGGCAAAGTTGTAGTCGTAGCGGGCTTGCCACGAGCGTTCGTCGATATTGGCGAAGTCGCCGATCTGCACGAAGTTGACCAGGTACGGATCGCTGCGGGAGATGTAGGGAAACGGATCGTCGCCGCTCATGCGCTGATACCCCAGGCCCAGTGCATGGCCGCCGAGGCTGTAGGTGAACAGCGCGCCGAATGCCTGGTTGTCGATATTGCGGAAACTGCCATCCTCGGTGCTGCGGGAATAACGCACATCACTCTTCAATGACTGGCCGGCGCCCAGGTCCAGGGTATGGACGAAACCCAGGTAGTTCTGCTGATAGATATCCTCCAGCTTGCCGTAACGGTACTGCGCCGTGAGATTGGGCAGGAACTGGTAGTCGGCGCCGGTGAACTGGAACTTGTCACTGGTGCCGCCAATGCGGTTGGCGGTCATGTCCTGATAGTCGGTGGAATCGACAAGATTGATCTGGGTGAGCTGCCCGGCGGTGAGTTTCAAGCGGTCGATTTCCTGCACGTTCAACAGCCCGCCCTTGAAGGTGCTCGGCAACAGGCGCGTATCGTTGGAATTCACCACCGGATCCTTGATCTGCAAGGTGCCGACTTTCAGGGTGCTGTTGGACATGCGCATCTTCGCGGTCAGGCCGACTTCACCGTAGCGGTCCTGGGAGCCGCCGGACAAATCCGCCGGCAGCAGGTTCGTGCCCGCCGTGCCACCGCCGGAGTCCAGTTTGAAACCGGCCATCGCCAAGGCGTCCAGACCGAACCCCACGGTGCCGGCGGTGTACCCCGACTCCATGCGCAGCAGGAAGCCCTGCGCCCATTCCTCGGCCTTGTCCCGGGCACCTTCTTGCCTGAAGTCGCGGTTGAAATAAAAGTTGCGGGCTTCCAGGCTGGCCTTGCTGTCGGCGATGAAATCGGCGTGGGCCATCGGCGCACCGATCAGGCCCAGGCCGAGCAAGGGACCGACCGGTGAACGGCTCCAGCGGGTGTCAGTGAAACGGGGCATGGCGTGCTCCTTTTTATGGACGCGAGCGATCCCTTCGGGGACGGCGTGCGCGCCTCGCTTATTGTTGGGGGCAGTGCTTGTACCGTGGCGAGGGAGCTTGCTCCCGCTGGACCGGTCCGACGCCTCGGGCGCAGCAGACCCATTTTTGTGAGCGCTGCACGCTCAAGCGGGAGCAAGCTCCCTCGCCACGGGGTTCGGGTTCTTGAAGCGAACGGTGTCAGCGTCGGGGCGGATTCTTCGCAGTGGCGCAGGCAAGGGTCAAACGGAAAAAAGGCGCCCTCGGGCATAAGAAAATTTGATGCGCATCCGGGCCCGACCTGGAGTAACAATTGCAACCATAAGAACGACAAACGCCAAGAGAACCACCATGAACCTCAAGTTCCTCGAAACCTTCGTCTGGGTCGCCCGGCTGCAAAGCTTCAGCCTGACCGCCGAAAAGATGTTCAGCACCCAGGCAGCGATTTCCAGTCGGATCGCGTCGCTGGAGGACGAGTTGGGCCTGCGCCTGTTCGTGCGTGATTCACGCGGGGTGTCGTTGACGCCGGAGGGCACGAAAGTGCTCGAATACGCCGAGCAGATGCTCGAAGTCCAGCGCGCGCTCAAACAGTCATTGGACAAGAGCACCCCGCAACAAGGCCTGGTGCGCATCGGCGTGATGGATACGGTGATCCACACCTGGCTCAGTCCGTTGATGTCCATGCTGATGCAGGCGTTTCCCGCCGTGGAGATCGAAATCACCGCCGACGCGGCGCGCAATCTTTGCGAGCAGTTACAGAAAGGCTACTTGGACATCGCGTTCCAGACTGACCTGGTCCGCCACGAAAGCGTGCGCAACCTCGAACTGGGGCATTACCCGATGCACTGGATCGCCGCCAGCCAATCGATCTATGCCCGGCCCTACGCCTCGCTGGCCGAAATGGCGAATGAACGCATCATCACCTTCGTCAAGCAATCGCGGCCGCACCAGGACGTATTGAACCTGCTGTACGCCCACGGCGTGAGCACGCCGAGGGTCAGTTGCGTCAACTCGGTGTCGGCCATGACCCGACTGATACGCGACGGCTTCGGCATCGGCGCATTGCCGGCGGCGCTGGTGGCCAAGCCCCTGGCCCGTGGCGAATTGATCCAGCTGGAGCCCGGCGCGCCCCTGCCCCAGCTCGATGTCGTCGCGTCATGGCGTGCGGGCGTGGGTCTGGAGCTGATCGAGAGCATCGTGCACATGAGCCGCCAGGTCGTCTGCCAATACGCCACGGATGTCGGGCCCCAGCGCATGGTGGCGGCGGCGGGCCTGTCGACGGTCGAATAACTTTTACTTGTCAGGGGGTAGCAGTTTTCCTTGTTGGACGCCATCGCCCGGGTTTTCTACAAAGGGATCTCTAATAAAAACCTACGGAGACCCCGCGATGAGTTCATCAGCCCTGTCATTCGAACAACTGCAGCCCTGTTCACCGCAGGCGTTGCGCCAGAACATCGCGGCCGGTCGATACCACGGCCACACCAGCGGCCTGGGCCAAGGGCGGGTGCAGGCCAATATCGTGATCCTGCCGGGTGACTGGGCCGACGAATTCCTGCGCTACTGCACACTCAATCGCCAGGCCTGCCCGGTGCTGGACGTGAGCGAACCCGGCGACCCGTTCCTGCGCAACCTGGGCGCACCCATCGATATCCGCCATGAGGTGCCGCGCTATCGCGTCTACCGCCACGGCGAGTTGAGCGAAGAGCCGCTGGACATCGAGCACCTGTGGCAGGACAACCTGGTTGCGTTCGCCCTCGGCTGTTCCTTTTCTTTCGAACAACCGCTGCTGGAGGCCGGCATACGCCTGCGGCATATTGACCTGGGCCGCAACGTCGCCATGTTCCGCACTAACATCGACACGCGTCCTACCGCGCGCTTGTCTGGCAAAATGGTCGTGACCATGCGTCCGATGAAAGCCGCGGCGGCGATCCAGGCCATCCAGATCACCGGGCGCATGCCCAACGTCCACGGCGCGCCGGTGCACATCGGCGATCCTGCGTTGATCGGCATTCACGCGCTCGACCGGCCGGACTACGGTGACGCGGTGCCGGTCGAGGCGGATGAGATACCGGTCTTCTGGGCGTGCGGCGTAACGCCCCAGTCCGTGGTCCAGGCGTCTCGTCCGCCGCTGTGTATCACCCATGCCCCCGGGTGCATGCTGGTGACGGATCTCCTGAACAGCGCCCTGTAGACCTTTTTAACGGATTGAAACTGATGACCACTGCGCAACGATCCATCGAGCACTACATCCGCGCAAAGGATGGCAACCGCCCTCACCTGCTGGACCAAGCCTTTACCGCTGGGGCGACCCTGGACATGGTGGTTCGCACCGGTTCCATTTCATTCCCGGATCACGTCGAAGGCCGTCGCGGGATCGGTGACGTCCTGGTCAGCCGTTTCAACCAGACGTTCGAAAACGTCTACACGTTCTGCCTGGGCGCCCCGCCTGCCGACAACATCGAGACATTCCAGTGCAAATGGCTGGTCGCGATGTCGGACAAGCACAGCGGCGAGGTCCGCGTCGGCTGCGGGCGATATGACTGGCGGTTCAGCCCCTCGTCCTCCTTGGCCGAGGGACTGGTCATTACCATCGAGCACATGAAAACCTTGCCGGCAGAAGAGTTGCCGGCGGTAATGGCCTGGGTCTCGCACCTGGCGTATCCATGGAGCAATGCGGACGCCGTCATAGGTACCGCGCCGGACTCAACGGCGCTCGAAGACGTGATCCAATACATCTCGGCGGGCTGATCACCTGCTTTGCGGAAAAACCAACGCCCTGCCCTTCAGTTTCGAGGAGCCGCCGAAGTGAACATCAAGTTTCTGGAAACCTTTGTCTGGGTCGCGCGCCTGAAGAGCTTCCGGCTGACGGCCGAAAAACTTTTCACCACCCAGGCGTCGATTTCCAGCCGGATCGCGGCCCTGGAGGACGAAATGGGCGTGCGCCTGTTTCTGCGCGACTCCAAAGGTGTGTCGCTGACCGCCGAAGGCCAGCGCGTGCTGGAATATGCCGAGCGGATCATGGACACCATGCAGAGCATGAAAGCGGTGATCAAGGATCCGCGCCAGGTGCGTGGCCGGATTCGGATCGGTGCGATGGACACCGTCATCCATACATGGCTCAGCCCGTTGGTGACACGGCTGATGGAGCGTTACCCGGCGCTGGAAATCGAGCTCACCGCCGACACCGCGAGCAACCTGTGCTCGCAACTGGAGAAGGGCTACCAGGACATCATTTTCCAGACCGACATCCTGCGCCTGGACAGCGTGCGCAACACCTTGCTGACCCGTTATCCGATGCATTGGGTGGCGCGTACCGGCTCTGCCTATGATCGCCACTACGCCTCCCTGGAGGACCTGTCGCAGGAACGTATCGTGACCTTTTCGCGCAATTCCCGGCCGCATCAGGATCTGCTCAACATGTTGCATTCGGCCAACCTCGTCTCGCCGCGTATCAACTGCGTGAACTCGGCGTCAGCCATCACTCGCCTGGTTCGCGATGGCTTTGGCATCGGCGCCATGCCTGCGGCGCTGGTGGTGGGTGAACTGAACCAGGGTTCGCTGGTCCTGGTGGACGGCGTGCCGCTACCCTCGGTCATGGACATCGTCGCCAGTTGGCGGACCGGCGCGGGCATGGAGCGCGTCGAAGACATCGTCAGCCTGACCCGGGAAGTGGTCGACGACTACGTCGCGCAACTCCCGGCGGAGTACCGCCTGGTGCCGAGCCAGGCCTGAGCGCTTCGCCGGACTGTCAGTGAACTGAAACATCCCCGACTTATTCTGGGGCGAGCGCACTGCGGCGAACTGCTGGCTGTGCCAACCGCTCAGGATGATCCAGGGAGTCCCGCCATGAAAATCAGTGTGTTCGGCAGTGGTTACGTTGGATTGGTGCAAGCCGCAGTAATGGCTGAGGTTGGCCATGACGTGGTGTGCATGGACATTGACGAACACAAGGTCGCCAACCTGCGCCAAGGCCTGGTGAGTATTTTCGAACCTGGCTTGGCAGCGCTGGTGCGCGAGGGGCTGGAGGCCGGGCGCCTGCATTTCACCAGCGATGATCAACTTGCCGTACAGCATGGCCAGGTGTTGTTCATTGCGGTCGGTACGCCGTCGAGGGACGACGGTTCTGCGGACCTGCGCCAGGTGCTGGCCGTTGGCGAGGCGGTGGCCCGCTACCGCGAGCAACCGCTGATCGTCGTGGAAAAGTCCACCGTGCCGGTGGGCACCGGCGATATCCTGCGGGCGCATATCGAGAAATGCCTGCTCAAGGCTGGGCGCCTGTTGCAGTTCGATATCGTCTCCAATCCCGAATTTCTCAAGGAAGGCTCGGCGGTCGCCGATTGTCGTCGCCCCGATCGCATCGTCATCGGCTGCGAGCGCGATGAAGTGCGCGATACCATGCGCGACCTGTACGCCCCGTTCAACCGCAACCACGATCGGGTCCTGTTCATGGACCTGCGCAGCGCGGAACTGACCAAATACGCCGCCAACGGCATGCTCGCCACCAAGATCAGCTTCATCAACCAGATTGCCGAACTGGCGGAGCACCTGGGAGCCGACATCGAGTCCGTGCGCCTGGGCATCGGCGCCGACTCACGGATCGGCTACCACTTCATTTATCCAGGGTGCGGCTATGGAGGCTCGTGCTTCCCCAAGGACATGCGCGCCTTGATCCACACGGCCGAACAAGCCCATTGCTCCAGCGACCTGCTGCAAGCCGTGGAAACCATCAACCTGCGCCAAAAACACAAGCTGTTCGAACGCATCAAGGCGTTCTACAAAGGCGACCTGCGGGGCAAGACCTTCGCGTTGTGGGGCCTGGCCTTCAAGCCCAACACCGACGACATGCGCGACGCACCGAGCCGCACGCTCCTGGAATCGCTGTGGGCGGCCGGGGCGAGTGTTCGCGCGTTCGACCCCGAGGCGATGCAGCAAACCCAGTTGCTCTACCCCGACGAGCCGAAACTGATGCTCATGGGCACCCCGGAATCGGTCTTGCCGGGGGCCGACGCCCTGATCATCTGCACCGAATGGCAGCCGTTCAAGGCCCCGGACTTCCAGTTGATCCAGCAACGGCTCAAGGCCCCGGTGATTTTCGACGGTCGCAACCTGTACGACCCGGATCGCATGGCGGACAAAGGGTTTATCTACTTCCCGATGGGGCGCGGGCAATCCTGCAATTTACCGATTGCACAGCAGGCGTGGCTTGAAGTTTCCAAAAGCGCCTGATTCGTTACTTCAAAATTAATGCACTCAACCAGCATTAATATGAATTTGTAACCCAAGGGGGCGGACGGCACACTGTGCACCGTTCCTCCCCCAACTGTTGGAACACTTAAAGGGCTTTCTGGGATTTACCCCGTAAGCCCCTTTTTTTGTTCGTTTTTTGGATGTTTGCTGAATGTTTTCTCGCTGGTTCCCCGCGGCTATCAATACCCGTCCTACCGAATGGAGCCGTGCCGCCATCGGCATGTCCTTCGGCACCTTGTTCAGTGTCTGGCTCTGTGGCCAGGTGTTCGGCCTTGAGGTGGCGCAGCACCTGATCGGCCCGCTCGGCGCCTCGGCTGTGCTGCTGTTTGCGGTGTCATCGGGCGCCCTCGCCCAGCCCTGGTCGATTTTCGGCGGTTACCTGTGTGCCTCGGTCCTCGCATTGTTGGTGGCCCACGTGCTGGGTCGCACGCTGGAAAGCGCCTGCCTGGCGGCGGGCATGGCGCTGATATTGATGTGCTGGCTGCGTTGCCTGCATCCGCCAGCGGGAGCCCTGGCCGCAACCCTGGTGCTGGCCGATCCGTCGATCATTGCCTTGGACTGGCAGGCAGTGGCGGCGGCGATGCTGGCCGGCTCTGGCCTGCTCGTCTTTGCACTGGCCTACAACAACCTGACGCGCGTGCGCTATCCCAAGCGCGCCAGCGAGCCGGTGGCGGTGATACCGGCCGACCATCCCCCCGTTGATCGTCAAGCCATCACCGCTGAAGACTTGAAGTCGGCACTTGAGGAAATGGAAGCGTTCTTCGACGTAACCCCCGAAGATCTGGAGCAATTGATCCACGCCAGCGAGCGTCATGCCAAGCGCCGCAGCATCACGGAGGTACTGTCGGGTCGCGGTTGAGCCTGTGGCTGCTATAAATATGCAGACAGGACCTGCACGTATCCCGGTTGTGCAATGCAAATTTGCACTGTTACGATCCCGACCGGGTACGCGCGACATTATTTATAAAGAACAATAAAAGCAGGGAGTTAGCGATGACAGCTCAGGTTTCATCCCAAGCTGCGGACCGCGTCGAAACCGCGCCTTACGAGGTGCTGGTCGACGTCCGCAACCATATTGGCCACTTGACCCTGAACCGCCCCGCCGGCCTCAATGCCCTCACCCTGGGCATGGTGCGCAGCATGCAGCAGCAACTCGATGCCTGGGCGCACGACCCGCAGATCCGCGCCGTGGTCCTGCGCGGCGCTGGTGACAAGGCGTTCTGCGCCGGCGGCGATATCCGTTCGCTGTACGACAGCCACAAGCAGGGCGATACCCTGCATGAAGATTTCTTCGTCGAGGAATACGCCCTCGACCTGACGATCCACCACTATCGCAAACCGATCCTCGCCCTGATGGACGGCTTCGTCCTGGGCGGTGGTATGGGCCTGGCGCAAGGCGCCGACCTGCGGATCGTGACCGAACGCAGTCGCCTGGGCATGCCCGAAGTCGCCATCGGTTATTTCCCCGATGTGGGCGGCAGCTATTTCCTGCCGCGCATTCCCGGCGAGCTGGGTATCTACCTCGGTGTCAGCGGCGTGCATATTCGTGCCGCCGACGCGTTGTATTGCGGATTGGCCGACTGGTACCTCGACAGCCGCAAGCTCACCCAGCTCGACGAGCGTCTCGATCGGCTGGAATGGCGCGACACGGCACTCAAGGACTTGCAAAGCCTGCTGGCAAAAATCGCTGTGCAACAGCTCCCTGCCCCACCCTTGGCCGACCTGCGGCCGGCCATCGATCATTTCTTCGCCCTGCCCGACGTCCCCAGCATGGTCGAGCAGATGCGCCAGGTCACCGTCGCGAACAGCCATGAGTGGGCGCTGAAAACTGCCGAACTCCTGAAGACCCGCTCGCCCCTGGCGATGGCGGTGACCCTGGAGATGTTGCGTCGTGGCCGGCACCTGAGCCTGGAAGACTGCTTTGCCCTGGAGCTGCACCTGGACCGCCAATGGTTCGCGCGCGGCGACCTGATCGAAGGCGTGCGCGCCTTGCTGATCGATAAAGACAAGAACCCGCAATGGAACCCACCGACCCTGGAGGCGCTGGACGCCGCACAGGTCGCGAGTTTCTTCGACGGCTTCGACTACCACGGGAATTGAACATGCAAGACCTTGAGCTGACCGAAGAACAAGTGATGATCCGCGACATGGCCCGTGACTTCGCCCGCGGTGAAATCGCCCCCCATGCCCAAGCCTGGGAAAAGGCTGGCTGGATCGATGACGCTCTGGTGGCCAAAATGGGCGAATTGGGCCTGCTGGGCATGGTGGTGCCCGAGGAATGGGGCGGCACCTATGTCGATTACGTCGCCTATGCCCTCGCCGTGGAAGAAATCTCCGCGGGCGACGGCGCCACCGGGGCGTTGATGAGTATCCACAACTCGGTGGGTTGCGGGCCGGTCCTCAATTTCGGCACCGATGAACAGAAACAGACCTGGTTGGCGGACCTGGCCAGCGGCCAGGCGATTGGCTGTTTCTGCCTGACCGAACCCCAGGCTGGCTCGGAAGCGCACAACCTGCGCACCCGCGCCGAACTGCGCGATGGTCAGTGGGTGATCAACGGCGCCAAGCAGTTCGTCAGCAATGGCAAGCGGGCGAAACTGGCGATTGTCTTTGCCGTGACGGACCCAGACCTTGGGAAGAAAGGCATTTCGGCATTCCTGGTGCCAACGGACACGCCGGGGTTCAACGTTGACCGCTCCGAACACAAGATGGGCATCCGCGCGTCAGATACCTGCGCGGTGACGCTGAGCAACTGCACCGTGCCCGAGGCCAATCTGCTCGGCGCCCGTGGCAAAGGCCTGGCCATCGCCCTGTCCAACCTGGAAGGCGGTCGCATCGGCATCGCCGCCCAAGCCCTGGGCATCGCCCGCGCGGCGTTCGAAGCGGCCCTGGCCTACGCCCGCGATCGGGTGCAGTTCGACAAGCCGATCATCGAGCACCAGAGCATCGCCAACCTACTGGCCGACATGCACACCCGCCTGAACGCCACCCGCCTGCTGATCCTCCACGCCGCGCGCCTGCGCAGCGCCGGCAAGCCGTGCCTGTCGGAAGCCTCGCAAGCCAAGCTGTTCGCTTCGGAAATGGCCGAGAAAGTCTGCTCGTCGGCGATACAGATCCATGGGGGTTATGGGTATCTGGAGGATTATCCGGTGGAGCGCTACTACCGGGATGCGCGGATTACCCAGATCTATGAGGGGTCGAGCGAGATTCAGCGGATGGTGATTGCCCGGGAGTTGAAGCACTACCTGGTGTAAAGCTTCGCGAGCAGGCTCGCTCCCACAGGGTTTGGTGGTGTACACAGTATCGCGTACACCTCAGGTCAACTGTGGGAGCGAGCTTGCTCGCGAAAGCGGTGGGTCTGTCACATCCACGCCGAATGTACCCCCCGCCTTCGCGGGCGCCAGTTGCGCTACTTGTCTTGGAATTCCGCGGCACGCTTGGCGACGAACGCGGCCATGCCTTCCTTCTGGTCCTGCGTGGCGAACGCGGCGTGGAACACCCGACGTTCGAAGCGCACGCCTTCGGACAGGCTGACTTCAAAGGTACGGTTGACGCTTTCCTTGATCATCATGCTGATGGGCACGGATTTGGAAGCAATCAACGCCGCCGTTTTCAGTGCTTCGTCCAGCAGCTCATCTGCCGGCACGATGCGCGCGACGATGCCGCAACGCTCGGCTTCCACCGCATCGATAAAGCGCCCGGTCAGGCACATTTCCATGGCCTTGGCCTTGCCCACCGCACGGGTCAGGCGCTGGGTGCCGCCCATGCCCGGCAGTACGCCGAGGTTGACTTCCGGCTGGCCGAACTTGGCGTTGTCGCCGGCCAGGATGAAATCGCACATCAACGCCAGCTCGCAGCCGCCGCCCAAGGCAAAACCGTTCACCGCGGCGATGATCGGTTTGCGGCGGTTGGCGACGCGGTCGCTGTCGCTGAACAGATCATCCAAATAGATTTGCGGGTAGGTCAGCTCAGCCATTTCCTTGATGTCAGCGCCGGCGGCGAAGGCTTTTTTCGAGCCGGTCAGCACGGTGCAACCGATCTTCGGGTCTGCTTCCAGGCGGTCCAGCGCTTGGTTCAGCTCGCTGACGATCTGGGCATTGAGGGCGTTCAGCGCCTCGGGACGGTTCAGCGTGATCAGGCCGACGCGGTCCTTGATCTCCAATAAAATCGTTTCGTAATTCATGCAGGACTCCTGTTCAAAGATTGCGCGAAATAACCATGCGTTGAATGTCGCTGGTGCCTTCGTAGATCTGGCAGACCCGCACGTCGCGGTAGATGCGCTCCAGCGGGAAATCGTTGAGATAACCGTAG
The DNA here is from genome assembly GCF_016756915.1 of Pseudomonas sp. HB05. Lineage (NCBI taxonomy): Bacteria > Pseudomonadati > Pseudomonadota > Gammaproteobacteria > Pseudomonadales > Pseudomonadaceae > Pseudomonas > Pseudomonas sp. HB05. The sequence continues at coordinate 46,258 of NZ_JAESPG010000016.1, read as the reverse complement.
CCCCCCAGGGTTTGCAGCGCCATGGAGCAGACCTTCTCGGCCATCTCCGAGGCGAACAGCTTGGCCATGGACGCTTCCACCAGCGCGGGCTGGCCGGCATCGCGCAGCGCGGCGGCATGATGAACCATCTGCCGTGCCACGGCGATCTGCGTCGCCATGTCCGCCAGGCGGAACGCCACGGCCTGGTGCTCGATGATCGGTTTGCCGAAGCTCTGGCGCTCGCGGGCATAGTCGCGCGCCGCTTCGAACGCCGCGCGGGCCATGCCCACCGACTGCGCCGCGATGCCAACCCGCCCGCCTTCGAGATTCGCCAGGGCGATCTTGTAGCCCTCGCCTTCTTCTCCGAGACGATTGGCCACGGGCACTTTCAAATCCTCGAAGAGGATCTGGCAGGTGTCGGAGGCGTGCTGGCCGAGCTTGTCTTCGACCCGTGCCACGGCGTAGCCCGGCGAATCGGTGGGCACGATGAACGCGCTGATGCCGCGCTTGCCGGCGCCAGGATCAGTGACCGCGAACACAATAACCATCCCGGCGTTCTGCCCGGAAGTGATGAACTGCTTGCTGCCGTTGAGCACGTAATGGTCGCCCTCCAACCGCGCCCGGGTCTTCAGGCTGCTGGCGTCGGAGCCGGCCTGGGGTTCGGTCAGGGCAAAGGCGCCGAGCATCGCGCCGCTGGCCAGGGGCGTGAGGAACTTGGCTTTCTGCTCATCAGTGCCGAACTTGAGGATCGGCACGCAGCCCACCGAGTTGTGCACGCTCATGATGGTCGAGCACGCCCCGTCGCCGGCGGCGATTTCTTCCAGCGTCATCGCGTAGGCCAGGTAACCGGTGTCGCAACCGCCCCATTGTTCCGGCACCAACATGCCGAAAAAGCCCAGCTCGGCCATTTCACCGATGGCCTCCTTGGGGAAACGGTGCTCGCGGTCCCATTCAGCCGAGAACGGTTTCAAACGCTCCTGGGCGAACTGCCGGGCCATGTCGCGGATTTGGGTCTGTTCTTCAGTCGGGAGCATGGTGATTCCTTAGTACAGGCATTCAACGGCCATGGCCGTGGCTTCGCCGCCGCCGATGCAGATCGCCGCGACGCCGCGCTTCAGGCCCTTCTGGCGCAAGGCCGACAGCAGCGTCACCAGGATGCGTGCGCCGGACGCACCGATCGGGTGCCCCAGTGCGCAGGCGCCGCCGTGGACGTTGACCTTGTCGTGGGGGATTTCCAGCTTGTCCATGGTCACCACGCCCACCACGGCGAAGGCTTCGTTGACCTCGAACAGGTCGACCTCGTCCAGGGACCAGCCAGTCTTGCCCATCAGCTTCTTCACCGCGCCAATCGGTGCCGTGGGAAACAGGCCCGGGGCGTCGGCAAAGGCCGCATGGCCGTGAATGACCGCCAGTGGTTTCAAGCCGCGCTGTTGCGCCTGGCTCTGGCGCATCAGCACCAGGGCCGCGGCGCCATCGGAAATCGAACTGGCATTGGCCGCCGTCACCGTACCACCGTCGCGAAAGGCTGGCTTGAGCGTGGGGATCTTGTCGATCCGTGCCTTGGGCGGCTGTTCGTCGTGGCGCACGGTGACCTGTTCCTTGCCGACCATCACCTGCAACGGGACAATTTCAGCATCGAAACTGCCGTCCTTGATTGCTTGCTGGGCGCGGGTGGTGGAGGCAATGGCGAAGGCATCCTGGGCTTCACGGCTGTAGCCGTTGGCCTCGGCGCAGTCCTCGGCAAAGGTGCCCATCAGGCGGCCCTTGTCATAGGCGTCTTCAAGGCCGTCGAGGAACATGTGGTCGAGCACCTTGCCGTGGCCCATGCGCAAGCCAGCGCGGGCGCGGTCCAACAGATACGGGGCGTTGGACATGCTTTCCATGCCGCCCGCCACCACCACGTCGGCGCTGCCGGCGACGAGCATGTCATGGGCGAGGATCGCCGCTTCCATGCCCGAGCCGCACATCTTGTTCAGCGTGGTGCAACGGGTCGATTTGTCCAGCCCGGCGCCGAGCGCTGCCTGCCGTGCCGGCGCCTGGCCTTGCCCGGCGGCGAGCACACAGCCGAACAACACCTCTTCAACCGCGTCGGGGGCAATGCCGGCCCGTTCCACGGCGGCCTTGATGGCCGCGGAACCCAGCTGCGGCGCGGTGAGGCTTTTCAGTTCACCCTGGAAACCGCCCATCGGGGTGCGGACGGCGCTGACGATGACAATCGGATCGTGGGACATGACTAATCCTCCTATTTGGCGGCCATGCGCAAGGCGCCGTCGAGACGGATCACCTCGCCGTTGAGCATGCTGTTTTCAATGATATGCCGGACCAGCGCCGCGTACTCGGCGGGTTTGCCCAGGCGCGGCGGGAACGGCACGCCGGCAGCCAGGGAATCGCGCACTTCAGGGGTCATGCCGGCCATCATCGGGGTTTCGAAAATACCGGGGGCGATGGTCATCACGCGGATGCCGAAACGCGCCAGTTCGCGGGCGGCTGGCAGGGTCAGGCTGGCGATCGCGCCCTTGGACGCGGAATAGGCTGCCTGGCCGATCTGGCCGTCGAAGGCCGCCACCGACGCGGTGTTGATGATCACGCCGCGCTCGCCATCGGCGTTGGCTTCGGTTTCGGCAATGGCCGCCGCGGCCAGGCGCAACAGGTTGAAACTGCCGATCAGGTTGACGTTGATCACCTGGCTGAAACTGGCGAGGGCGTGGGGACCGTTCTTGCCGAGGATCTTCTCGCCGCGCACGATGCCAGCGCAATTCACCAGGCCATTGAGGCCACCCAACGCATCGACCGTGGCCTTGACCGCGGCTTCGGCGGCTGCTTCGTTGCTGATGTCCGCGACCACGCTCTGGCAGCCAAGCTTCTGCGCCTGTGCAGCCACGGCGTCGGCGTTGACATCCAGCAGCATCACCTTGGCGCCGGCCTTGACCAGCATTTCACCGGTGGCCGCGCCGAGGCCGGAAGCGCCACCGCTGACGAGGAATATCTTGTTGACGATCTGCATCATGGTTTCCTTGGATTCAAGCTGAAACGTTCTTCGCCACCGCCTCTTGAGCTTTGGCGATTTCCTGGTTGCGCAAGATAAAGCGCTGCAACTTGCCGCTCGGGGTTTTCGGCAAGTCGCTGACAAATTCGATTTCACGGGGATAGGCATGGGCGGCGAGGCGCTTGCGTACGTGCTGGCGCAGTTCTTCGGCCAGCTCCGGCGCGGCGCGGTACTGGGCGCTGAGCACCACGAAGGCTTTTACCAGCTCGGTGCGCTCCGGGTCGGGCTTGCCGATCACGGCGGCCTCGACCACGGCCGGGTGCTCGATCAGCGCACTTTCCACATCGAACGGGCCAACCCGGTAGCCAGACGTGGTGATCACGTCATCGCTGCGCCCGACGAAGCTGATGCTGCCGTCGGGGTTGAACTCGACGGTGTCGCCGCTCAGGTAATAATCGCCGACGAAGGCCTTGGTCGGGCCCCCTTCGTAACCGGCGAACCAGCACATCGGCGACTGGCTGCGATCGACGGCGAGAATGCCCGGCTGGCCGACGCCCAGCTCCTGGTGGTTTTCATCGAGCACCACGATGCGGTGCCCCGGCGAGGCAAAACCCGCCGCACCCTGGTGCACCGGGTGGTCGAGGCCGTGATGATTGCACAGCACCATGCCCAGTTCGGTCTGGCCGTAATGGTCGTGGATCACCACGTCCAGGTTGTCGGCGAACCAGCGGATCACTTCCGGGTTCAGCGGCTCACCGGCGCTGCTGACGATGCGCAGCTTACCCTTGATCGACCGGGCGAACTGCTCGCCGCCGGCGATCAGCAGGCGATAGGCCGTGGGCGAACCCGCCAGGTTGGTGATGCCGTATTTGTTGATGACGCGGCAGGTACTGTCCAGGGTGAACGGGCCGTCGTAGAAGGTAATCGGGTGTCCCAGCGCCAACGGGCCGGTCACGCCGAAATAGATGCCGTAGGCCCAGCCCGGGTCGGCGACGTTCCAGAACGCGTCTTCCGGCCGCAGGTCCACCGCGTCGCGCATGTAGCTCTGGAACGCCACGATCGCCTTGAGCGGCACCGACAACGCCTTGGCCGGGCCGGTGGTGCCGGAGGTGAACATCAGCAGGAACGGATCCTCGCCGGTCAGCATCAGGGGTTCGCACTGGTCGGACTGGTTGGCGACCTCGGCCCAGAAACTGTAATCGCCGCGGACGATGCCCTCGCCCTTTGCACCGCCGACCGTGACGACGGTGGGGCAACCGGTGACTTCGTTGAGCTTGGGACGGTTGACCGCGTCAGTGACCACGATCCGCGCGCCGGAGCTGCCGAGGCGGTGTTCGATGGCCTTGGGACCGAACGCGGTGAACAGCGGCTGGTACACGGCCCCGATGCGCCAGGTGGCGAGCACCGCGATCAGCAATTCGGCGTTGCGCGGCAACAGGCCGGCAACCTTGTCGCCTTTGCCGACACCTTGGGCGCGGAGGAAATTGGCGAAGCGCGCGGCGTTGTCTTGCAGTTGACGGTAAGTCCAAGTCGCGTCACTGCCGTCACGGCCCTCCCAGAACAAAGCAATGCGGCCAGGCAGCGCGTGCCGGTCGCAACATTCGACACAGGCGTTGAGTGCCTCAAGCGAGCCGTGCAACGCGGCATTGACGGTGTTCAGGTAATCGAACTGCGACGTGGCGGACGAATAATCGCGCATGGCCAGAATCCCTCTGTACTTTTTATTGGGTGGGGGAACCGTGAAGAGCAGGCAAATACTCGCGCCGAAGGGCTTGGGGGGCAATGGTCAAAGCCATCAAGTTGCTTGACTGGTTTGGCCATGGACTTAAGTCGGTGTTGCCAGGAATGGCCTCATCGCGAGTGGGCTCGCTCCCGCAATGGCTGGCAGCCACAGCAAGCCTGCTTAAACACCTGTGGCGAGGGGATTTAGCGAAACGTCGCACCGCCCCGTTGGGCTGCGAAGCGGCCCCCAACCAGACAACCCGGTGTGCCAGTAAGATCGAGGTCGTTGCTGTTGGGGCTGCTGCGCAGCCCAGCGGGGATAAATCCCCTCGCCACGGGGCCATCGTTTTTCTTAAGTGAGGAGTATTACTGCCGCTACAGGGGCTGTTTCCAGGCAAAGGAATAGGCCTTTTCCGGCGCCGGGGGTTGGCAGCGCTGGTTGTCCGCATCGGCCCCCACCAGGAACCACTTGGCCCGTGAGGTATCGCCGACCCGGCGGGCCTTTTGTGGGTCGTAACAACGCGCCAGGTTCCGTTCCGGCACCAAGGCAAACGCCTGCGGATGGCTGCGCAGCCAGGAAGCGGACTGTTCCAGGGCATCGCCGGTATGAAAACCGAAATGCACGATGGGCTGTTGCGCGAACAACCAGTGGCCTTCCCGCCAGCCCACCAGCACCAATTCACTGTTGCCCGTCAGTCGCGCCACATCACGCATCAAGGTCTCATGGGGGTTGACGCCTTCCTTGTAAGGCTCAATGAAACCGCGCACGAACCAAGCGCACAGCCACACCGAGGTCAAGGCGGCGAACACCACCCTGCCCCTCGGCCGCTTGCCAAACCAGCGACGGAGCATCCACGGCACCAGCGGTGCAACCAAGAGGATCAAGCCCGGCAACGCCGGAAAGATATACAACTTGCGCTTGCCGCTGCTCAGGCTGAAAAACAGCAGGACCAGGATCACCCAACCGAGCAGCACCAGCACCCGGCCGTCCTGCTTGATGAGATGCTTGCGCCACGCCGGCACCAGCCAGGGGAGCATGAAAAACAGCGGCAACCAGTATTTCGGGATCACCTGGACGATGAAATACCAGAACGGTTCTCGGTGCTCCCAGGCGTTGGCATAACGTCCCGCCGTCTGTTTGAACAAGATCTCCTGGACATACGCCAGGCTGTCAGGGCTGCCCTGCCCGACGATCACCAGCAACGGCCCGAGCCATACCGCGATGGCCGCCAACGCAACGACCAGCCCCAGCCACCAGGCCAACGCTTTGCCGGGCATCGGCACTACGCCCTTCCAACCCTTGCGCAGCGCATACGCGTAGGGAATCAGCATCAACGCCGGCAGAAACCCCACGCCCTTGCTGATGATCCCTAACCCCATCGCGGCGCAGGCCGCGTAGTACCAGCCCCAGGCCGGGCCGAGCAACAGGTGTCGGCACAAACCATAGATGCCCAGGATGGTCCAGAGCGCAAGAAACCCATCGATCTGGCCCGTGCGCAGAATGCTGTAGGTCTGGTAAGTCGCCAGGAACAACAGCGCAGCGATGCTTCCCACGCGCCGCCCCCACAGGCGCCGGCCCAGGTCATACAGGCACGCCGTGGTGACTGCGCCGGCCAGCAGCGCAGGCAGATACAGCGCGATTATGGGCAGATGGGTCAACTGCACGAACAACGCCACCGCCCACATGAACAGCGGCGGCTTGTCGGCGTAGATTTCACCGGCGCGATGGGGAATGAACCATGAGCCGTTTTGCAGCATTTCGAGCGCGACGCCGAGAAAACGCTCCTCGTCGACATTCATCGGTTGGCGCCAGCCCAGGCCGGCACCGACCATGATCAAGGCCAGCGCCGTCCACGCCAGGCATTCGAATCGCGAGCTGGACAGTCGTATCCTCACCGTCTCAGCCCTTCCCTGCCACTTCGCGGTTCTCCCGCTCGTGGTGCTTGGCAATCAACTGCAGATTGCGCAGGTAAACGATAAAGCCGAACGACTGGCCGACAATGAAAACCGGGTCCTGGCGGTAGATCGCATAGGCCAGCAATAACGCGCTGCCAATGATACTCAGGTACCAGAAGCCCACGGGAATCACGCTGCGCTTCTTGTATTCGCTGTACAGCCATTGCAGGGCGAAACGGCCGGTAAATGCCAGTTGTCCCCCGAAGCCGACCGCAAGCCACAACGATTCTCTGCCCATGTCAAACCTCGGTTTCTTGTGCGTGGGTGTCCAGGCGGGTGCGCTTTATCAGCCACCACACACCGAACAGATCAAGGATGCCCACCAGGGCGCGATCGAGGTTGCCGTAGTTGGAGACCCCGGCGCCGCGCTCACGATGGTTGACCGGCTGGACCAGCATCCGGCCGTTGTGACGACGAATCAGCGCCGGAATGAAACGGTGCATGTGATCGAAATACGGCAGCCGCAGGAATGCCTGGCGCTCGATCAGCTTGATGCCGCATCCAGTGTCCGGCGTCTGGTCCTTGAGCAGGCTGGCCCGCAGTTTGTTGGCGAATCGCGACGCCCAGCGCTTGCTCGCCGTGTCCCGGCGGTTGACGCGATGCCCGGCCACCAACTTCACCCCCCCGGGCGCGCCTTCCGATCCACGGACCAAGTCCAGCATCTTCGGCAAGTCTGCCGGGTCGTTCTGACCGTCGCCATCCAGGGTCGCCAACCAATGCCCGCGCGCCACCTCGGCGGCGTGGAAAATCGAGGTGCTTTGACCGAGGGAACGGGCATGGCTGAGCACCCGCAGCTGGGGATAGCCGCCGCGTTGCAGCGCACGCAGCTCGGCCGCGGTGGCGTCGGTGCTGCCATCGTCGATCACGATGACCTCAAAGGCCTCGTTGGCCAGTGCAACACGCACTTCTTCCAGCAAGGGAATGAGGTTGCCAGCTTCGTTTTTCGCCGGAATCAGGACCGACACATAAGGAGTTTCGTGCATGGCGTTCCAATCTAAAACACGGGAATGGGTGGGTTAAACGCGGTAATAGTGGCGGTACCAATCGACGAACGACTGCACGCCAACGGGCACCGGGACCTGCGGGCGAAAACCCACGCGCTCCTCGAGTTCACGGGTGTCAGCCCAGGTATCGACCACGTCGCCGGACTGCAACGGCAGGAAATGCTTGACCGCGCGCATGCCCAAGGCCTCTTCGATGCACTCGATGAACTGCAGAAGTTTCACCGGCCCGCCGAAGCCAATGTTGTAGACCTTGTTGGGCACGCCAGCCTCATCGGTTGGCGGCAGCGGCAGCAAGCGCACCAGGCCCTCGACGATGTCGTCGATATACGTGAAGTCCCGCGACATCGCGCCATCGTTGTAGACATCGAGGGGACGGCCCTTGAGGATGGCGTCGGTGAACTTGAATGGCGCCATGTCCGGTCGCCCCCATGGCCCGTACACGGTAAAAAAGCGCAGGCCGGTGGTGGGAATGCCGTAGAGATGCGAGTAGGCGTGGGCCATCAGCTCGTTGGCGCGCTTGGTCGCCGCATAAAATGAAACCGGCTGGTCGACCGGGTCGGTCGTGGCGTAGGGCAGGCGTTCGCTCAAGCCATAGACCGAGCTGCTCGAAGCGTAGACCAGGTGCGCCGGCCGATGGGCTCGGCAGGCCTCCAGGATGTTGAGAAAGCCCACAAGGTTGCTTTGCGCATACAGGTCGGGATTGTCGATGGAATAACGAACGCCCGCCTGGGCCGCGAGATGGATGACGTATTCAAAGGCGTTCTGCGCGAAGACCTCCGTCAGGGCCGTCTTGTCCGCCACGTCCAGCCGTTGGAAGCGGAAGTTGTGGCATTGCGCCAACTGCGCGAGGCGCGCCTGTTTCAACTCGACGCTGTAGTAGTCGTTGAGATTGTCGATGCCGATCACTTCATGGCCGTCGCTGCACAGCCGCTTGGCCACATGAAACCCGATGAACCCCGCAGCACCGGTGACCAGCACCTTCATACGCTACCCAAAACGGTCACTTGCATACGCTACCCTGGCTGATGACCCGGCTTTTCCGGGCGCTGCAGAGCCTTTTAGCAAAAATAGATGACGGTTTTATGAGCGTGCCGGTCTGCCCAGTGAAACCTATGTGGGAGCGAGCCTGCTCGCAAAGGCGGTGGGTCAGACGACACAATTGTCGATTGTTAAATCGCTATCGCGAGCAAGCTCGCTCCCACAAAAACTCCCTGCGCCTATCCAGGGGAATCAGTGAGGATCGTTGAGAATCAGGCTGCGGTAATGCCCCGGATTGGACCCGGACCACTTGCGAAACGCCTTGTAGAACGAACTGGCGTCGGCGAATCCCAACCGCGAGGCGATTTCCACGAAGCTGATGGACGGCTCGGCCAGCCAAGTAATCGCCAGCTCCTTGCGTACGCTGTCCTTGAGGCCTTGGTAGGTCTGCCCCTCCTCCGCCAGCCGACGGCGCAAAGTGGACGCTGAAACACACAGTTGCTGGGCCAGTGCCTCGGTTTCCGGCCACTGTTGCGCAGGCAATTGGCGCAAATCATGCCGGATTCGGCTGGAGAGGCTTTGCGGGTCGCGGTACTTGACCAGGATGTTCGCCGGCGCCTGGGCCAGGAAGCGCTTGAGCTCTTCGGGACTGCGCCGGATGGGTTGGTCCAGGCATTCTGCGGAGAAAATCATCCTGGTGCGAGGGCGGTCGAAGCGTAGGTTCTGGGAGAACATGACGCGATAATCGTCGCAGAAATCCGGCGCTGGGCAACGTAACTCGACCGACAGGATCGGGATGCGCCGTCCGGCCAGCCAGCAGGCCACGCCGTGGACAATCATCCAATAGGTGAAATAGGTAAACGCCCGACGCGGCGCCTGGCCTTCTTCGAGCAGGACGATTTCCGCCAGGCTCTGCTGGCGAACCCACTGGGCTGGCAGATGTTCCAGCATCAGCGACAGGAACCCCAGTCCTGCAGTCAAACCCGTAGCCAACGTCGGTTGGGCCATGGCGCACTGGCAAAGAAACGCCAGGCTGCCGGACTTCAGCTTGCGCGGGTCCATGCCGAAGAACTCGTCATCGCGGCGCCGGGCCAGCAGCCGCCAGAGCCGCGCATAGGCATGGGCCGGCACCCGGGCCTGGGAATCATCGAGCAAAGCCGGAGCTATGCCGACCTTTTCCAGGACTTCATCCGTCGCGGCTCCTAGCGCGCAGCTTTGCAACAGCGCCTCACGCACCAACTGGATGGAGATGGTGTCTTTTTCCGCCATGGCACGGGTGTTCACAGGATCCGATAAAGCAGTCGCTCAATCCGCACCCGGCTGACGCGCTTGAGGAACTTGCCCACCGCCGCCGGATAATCCGGCAGGGTTTCCAGGTCCAGGTAGCGTTCGATGCGGTGGGTGTGGCGATAGATCTTTTCAAGCTCGGCCTGGCGCGACGCCAGCAGTTCGCCCTTGGGGTCGTCCAGCAACAGGGCGTTTTCCAGGTCCAGGCGAAACGCCCTGGGGTTCAGGTTGTTGCCGGTCAGCAAGGTGTAGCGCTCGTCGACCCACATGCCCTTGAGGTGGTAGGTGTTGTCGCCGTCGCGCCACAGGTGCAGGTTCAACTGGCCGCTGTCGATGTAGCGCTGGTGCCGCTTGGCGAAGCGCCGCAGGCTGATCTCGTACAGATACGGCAATGCGGCGATGATCTTGAACGGCTCGCTTGGCGGAATGTAGAAATCGTTGGCGGTCTTGTCGCCGACGATAATGTCGATCCGCACCCCGCGGGCCAGGGCCCGGTTGATTTCCCGGGTCACCGCCAGCGGCAGGTTGAAGTAAGGCGTGCAGATGGTCAGTTGCTGGCGGCTGCTGGCAATCAGTTCACCGATCACTCGACTCAACGGGTTGTTCTTGCCGACGCCCAGCAGCGGGCTGACCGACAGGCCACTTTTATCGAGGCTGCCAGCCGTGGTGTCGTAGGCCGCATATTTGAGGCGACTGCGCAGGTCGCCGATGTCCTTGCGCAAACTGCGGGTGCTGGGCAGGTTCGGCAAGTCGAGGCGATGCACCGCCCGGGAGGCAACCAGGCCGTGCTGCACCAGGTGATGCATCGAATCGGCCAGCGCGGTGTTCTGTAGCAGGTGATAACGGTCGTAGCGGTATTTATCGAATTTGTGCAGGTAGACGTTGTTCAGGCTGGCGCCGCTGTAGAGCACGCAGTCGTCGATCACGAAGCCTTTCAAGTGCAACACGCCGAACAGCTCGCGGGTCTGCACCGGCACGCCGTAGATCGGCACTTCGCTGGCATGGGTGCGCGTCTGTTCCTGATACCACGCCGAGTTGCCGGGCTGCTTCTTGGCCCCGATCAATCCGCGCTGGGCGCGCAGCCAATCCACCACCACGACCACCTCCAGCTCGGGACGCGCGGTCTTGGCGGCATGCAGGGCATCGAGGATTTCCTGGCCGGCCTCATCCTGTTGCAGGTACAGGGCGACGATGTAGATGCGCTGGGTGGCCTGGGCGATTTTCTCCAGCAGGCAACGGCGGAACTCGGCGGCGCCATCAAGGATGGTCACGGCATCGGCGGTCAGTGCAAAGCTGCGCAGCTTGGGCAGCAGGGAGCGTTTGAAAAGCGACGGCATAGGGCTCGCAAAAGGTCAAATCCGAAGAACCGACGAGCTTACACCATGATGGACGGCTTTGGGCCTCCCCCGCCCGATGAAAAAAAACATTTGACCAAGGAGAACGATCATTCTACTTTTAGGCCCATGAACGAAATCAATAGCAGTGAAACACGAGACATCATCCTCGATGTCGCCGAAAAACTGATCTACAAAAGTGGCATCGCTGCCACCGGCATGGATCTCCTGGTGAAAACCGCCGGCGTCTCCAGGAAAAGTATCTATCGCTACTTCGCCAACAAGGACGATCTGGTCGTTGCTGCGCTCAAGCGCCGGGACGAACGCTGGATGCAATGGTTCAGCGGCGAAGTGGACAAGGCGCCGACCCCGCTCGCACGGCTGCTCAACCTGTTCCCTGTGCTCAAGGGCTGGTTCGAGAGCGAAGGCTTCCGCGGCTGTGCGTTCATCAATACCAGCGGCGAAACCGGCGACCCCCGGGATCCGGTTCGCCAGGTGGCGAAAATGCACAAGCAGAAGTTGCTCGACTACGTGACCGGCCTGTGTGTCGAGCAAGGCATCGAGCGGCCGGAGCAGCTGGCTCGGCAGGTGCTCATTCTGATCGACGGCGCCATCACCCTCGCGCTGGTCATGGGCGATCACGACGCTGCCGATCAGGCCCAAGACGTATTGAAGACCCTGCTGGCCATTGAATAAGCAACACGCGTACCTGCAAGACCGCCTGTTATTTATGCACTCATCATCTGGAGATTTGCCATGTCGTCCTCTGCCGAAGTTCGTCCACCGCTGCCGCCGTTCACCCGTGAAACAGCCATCGAGAAAGTTCGCCTGGCCGAAGACGGCTGGAACTCTCGCGATCCGCAGAAAGTTTCGCTGGCCTATACCCTCGATACCCAATGGCGCAACCGCGCCGAATTCGCCCATAGCCGGGAAGAAGCCAAGGCTTTCCTGACTCGCAAGTGGGCCAAGGAACTGGATTACCGGCTGATCAAGGAACTCTGGGCCTTCACCGACAACCGCATTGCCGTGCGTTACGCCTATGAATGGCACGACGATTCGGGCAACTGGTTCCGTTCCTATGGCAATGAGAATTGGGAGTTCAACAACGAGGGGCTGATGTCCAACCGCTACGCCTGCATCAACGACATGCCGATCAAGGAAAGCGAACGTAAATTCCACTGGCCGCTGGGCCGTCGGCCAGACGATCACCCGGGGCTTTCCGATCTGGGGCTGTAATACCCAAACCTGGACTGACCCCAACCTGTGGGAGCGAGCTTGCTCGCGATGAGCTGGCAGTCGACACCTCTGTTGACTGGCCGGCCGCCATCGTCGGAACGCCGCCCGGAGCAAGCTCGCTCCCACACTGTTTTTTGTCAGTCTTTGGTTCGATTCAGCAAAAACTCCAGCAACGTTCCAGCGCAGGCCTCGATACTTCCGTCCACGATCAGTTCGTAACCGTGGGTATTTTCCGTCGGGATCGCAATGCAGCCGCCTTGGGCCGACACCCCACTGCTCATGATCGCACTGGCATCGCTGGCGAAATCCGCCAGCAGCGCGAATTGCGGCGTCAGCCCGCAGCGCCTGCCGGCCTGGTACAACTGGTCGACGATCCCACGGTGGTAGCAGCCGTTTTTATCGCCGGTGTTGATGATCGGATCGACGCCCAGGCGGGTGGCGTATTCCGCGACCACGGGGCCGACCTCAACGGCAACCGTCGCATCCCCTGGCAGGTGGCTGGCGGCGTAGAGCGCGCCGGCATTGGATTCCTCTTCTTGCGTGGTGAACACGAAATACACGTCGTGCGTGAGCGCCTCGCGGCGGCTGCCCAATAACGTGGCGGCCTGGAGGCTGGCGACCATGGGCGCGCGGTCATCGAGGAAATGCGCGGCGATGGCATCGCCGACCCGAAACGGGCGCCGCCAGTGCTGGCTCAAGACCACTCGCGTGCCGGGGCGTACGCCATGGGTTTGCAACTGTTCACCGGAGCATCGGGTGATCACATGCACATCGCCCCAATTGACGTTCCCCGACAGCACATCCGCCCCCTGATGGGTTTCACCAGTGCTGTGCATCGATCCGAATGACAACACACCGGGGATGAAGTCCCGGTCACCGAGAATGTCCACCGGGCACACCCCGAAGTTGATCGGATTGGCGCCGCCCAATGAGACCACCCGCAACGTGCCGTCGGGCTCGATACGCTTGACCAGCATGGCGATTTCGTCCAGGTGCGCCATGATCCGGACCGGCGAATTCGTTTCAGCGCCTGACAGGTTTCCCTTGATCAGGCCGATGACATTGCCGGCCGGATCGACCCAGGTTTCGTCGCAGTGCGGCTCCAGCTCCCGCAGGCAGATATCGCGCACTTCGTGCTCCTGCCCGCCGGGCCCGCGGGCCATCAGCAGCTCTTCCAGCAGCGGTAAGGTGGACGGATTGGATTGCATCGAAGGGAGTCTCCTTTTCCAGGTGCGACCTGCTGACGAAGCGGGCCGCGACGTGTTTGTCTTCTTGAACACGGCTGGCGCTGAAAAATTTGATCGGATCCTGGCGAAACTGACGAGCGGGCCTTGCCGGCGCGCGGACAGGCGGCCCGTTCGAAGGGTTGACCGACGCGCCGCCAGGCATCACATTGCCTGGGTCGCCCCTACGCCAAAAGGCGGTTTTGCTGTGTCGCAGATCTCGTGGAGCCCATGACCGCGTCGATTCCGATCCGTCCCCCCTGCCCGCCTGGCGTGTGTGATTGCGGGCGTGATGCATTGCTGCAAACGCCTGGCAGCGATTTGCGCATCCTTTGCCTGAATCGCCAGGAGGAGAAGCGCCTGCTTGAGCGTTTGGAGAATATCCAGAGCCTGGACGAGCTCGAACGGTTGCAGCAGCGGCTGTTCGAGAACCTGGGCGTGCGGGTGACGATCGAGCCGGGTCATAACGAGGTTCGCACCATGCGCGGTATTGCCATTGAATTTCAGGAGCAGCCAGGGCTGTGCCGCAAGATTCGCCAGTCGATTCCGGCTGCGATTCGGCGAGGGCTGGAGAAGCGGCCTGAAATTGCCTGGCGGCTGTTGGATTCCCGGGATCTGTTTGGTGGGGGTTGATGGGGTTTTTCCATACCTTCGTCCATACCTTCGTATAGTCCCCTCACACCCACGCATGCCCGCACTGACCCTATGTAGAAGTGCCCCGCCTCTCTCCACCACCTACCATCTCCCACAGCGAACCGAAGCTGAATACGCCTGGCGATTCCAAACGCCAGGCCAAGCCCTTCCGCTCGTTCGCCACACGGTCACGCTGAAACAAACAATTCAACGTATCGATTTCGTCTTTGGGAGCACATCATGAAACAGCACATCTTGATCGTCGGCGCCGGTTTTGGCGGGGTATGGAGCGCACTCAGCGCCGCTCGCCTGCTCGACCAGCATGATCGCAACGATGTACAGATCAGCGTCCTGGCGCCCCAGGCGGAGTTGCGCATCCGCCCGCGTTTCTATGAGCCCGACGTCCATACCATGATGGCGCCCTTGGGCGAATTGTTCGATGCGGTCGGCGTGAACTTCATCCACGGTGTCGCCGAAAGCATCGACGTAAACCGCAAACAAGTCGGCTACCGCGACGTTTTCGGCAGCCTCGCCACGCAAAGCTACGACCGGCTGGTACTCGCGGCGGGCAGCAAGCTGATGCGCCCGGAGCTGGAAGGCATGCTGGAACACGCGTTCGACGTCGATGAGATCGAACAGGCTGCGCGCCTGGAAGCCCATCTCAAATCCCTCGCAACCCTGCCCGACAGCCCCGCTCGCAACACCGTGGTGGTGGCCGGCGGTGGCTTCACCGGGATCGAAACCGCCACCGAAATGCCCGCCCGCCTGCGCGCCGTTCTCGGCAGCGATGCCAACATCCGCGTGATCGTCGTCGACCGTGGACCGTCAATCGGTGCCGCGCTGGGCGAAGGGATCAGCCCTTCGATCATCGAAGCCTCCGATCAGCTGGGTATCGAGTGGATCCTCAATGCCTCGGTCGAATCGGTGGATGCCAGCGGTGTCACCCTATCGGACGGCCAGCGCATCGAATCCAGGACCGTGATCTGGACGGTCGGTTTTCGCGCAAGCCCACTGACCGAACAAATACCTGGAACCCACGATCGCCAGGGCCGATTGCATGTCGACGGGCATCTGAAAGTCCTGGGACAAAACGACGTCTACGCCACCGGCGACGTGGCCTATGCCGCGACCGACGACCTCGGCAATTACGCGGTCATGTCTTGCCAGCACGCCATCGCCCTGGGCCGCTACGCGGGCAACAACGTTGCCGCCGACCTGCTCGGCGTCGCGCCGATGACCTACAGCCAACCCAAGTACGTGACGTGCCTGGATCTCGGCGCCTGGGGCGCGGTGTACACCGAAGGCTGGGATCGCCAAGTGAAGTTGCTCGGCCAGGAAGCCAAGGAGCTCAAGCACCAGATCAACTCGGTGTGGATCTATCCGCCCGCCGCCGACCGCGCAACCGCCTTGGCGGCGGCTGACCCCTCCATCCCGGTGGCCTGATCCTCATATCCAGACGCGCCCTACTCCGGCCAGTCCCTCCTTCTGTGCCGGTTTTTCCCAGACGCCTGCCAAGGATTTTTCGGCGGGCGTTTTTTCTGCCCGCTCGACAAGCCAGCCTGGATATCGCCACTGCCCAGCAAAATCCGTTGCAACCCCCGTCGCCCCGCACCGGCGGCTCACGGTAAGGTAGGCGAAACCATCCGGATCGAGGTGTGCCGTGGCGTCCTATTCCCTGCGTCAGTTGAAGTATTTCGTCACCACCGTGGAATGTGGCAGCGTCGCCGAAGCCTCCCGCAAGCTGTACATCGCCCAGCCGTCGATTGCCACGGCGGTCAAGGGCCTGGAAGACAGTTTCGGCGTGCAATTGTTGATCCGCCATCACGCCCAGGGCGTCTCGCTGACCCCGGCCGGTGCGCGTTTCTATCGCAAGGCCCAGGAGCTGTTGCGCATGGCCCGGGAGTTCGAGCAGAACGCATTGGCCGACAACGACGTGGTCAGTGGACAGATCGACATCGGTTGCTTCGAAACCGTCGCCCCGCTCTACCTGCCACGGCTGATCGCGGGTTTTCGCGAGCGCTTTCCCGGCGTGGAGATCCGCGTGCAGGACGGCGAGCAGCAGGAGCTGGTCCAGGGCCTGACCGGTGGGCGTTTCGACCTGGCGATTTTTTATGAGCACGACCTCGACAGCACGATAGAAACCGAAGCGCTGACGGCGCCGCAACGGCCTTATGCATTGCTGCCGGCGGATCACCGCTTCGCCAATCAATCGCAGGTATCGCTGCGCGACCTGGTGCTTGAACCGATGATCCTGTTGGACGTCCAGCCCAGCCGTACCTATTTCGTCAGCATTTTCGAGGAGCTGGGCCTGACGCCGAACATCGTCTTCAGCTCGCCTTCCATCGAGATGGTGCGCGGCATGGTCGGCCAGGGATTTGGCTTTGCCGTGCTGGTGACCCGCCCGCAATCGACCTGCACCTACGACGGACAGCACGTGGTATGCGTGAGTATCGCCGAGGACGTGACGGGTTCGGCACTGGTGGCCGGTTGGCTCAAGCGCGCGCACCTGACCAAGCCGGCGCAGTTGTTCGTGGATTATTGCAAGGAGCAGTTCAGGGAGTGGTTGGCGTAGACCGGCGAGCCTGATACCCCGTGGCGAGGGAGCTTGCTCCCGCTGGGCCGGTCCGACGCCTCGGGCGCAGCAGCCCCAAAAACCTGACGCGGTCCACCTGCTACACCACGATCACAGGGTAAAGGGGGCGCTTCGCACCCCAGCGGGAGCAAGCTCCCTCGCCACAAGAGCGGTTCGATATCAGGTTGGATACTAGCGAGCCGCCCAGGCGTTGAAACGCTGCTCCAGCTCCTCGCCGTGATCGACCCAGAACTCCGCGTCTACGGCTTGCGCCTGCGCCAGGTTGGCCTCGGCGGTGGGCAGTTGCTCACGGACTTCAGCGGGCAACAGGCCCAGCGTCTGGCGATGCACCGGTCCGTACGGGATGTTCTCCGAGAAGACTTTCTGCGTCTGCGGCTGGCTGGCAAAGGCGATGAACTTTTCGGCCAGGGCCTTGTTAGGCGTGCCTTTGACCACCGCCCAATACTCCGGGTCATACAGGCTCTGCGGCCAGACGATGCTCAGTTTCATGCCTTCCTTCTGCGCCGAGGCGATGCGACCGTTGTAGGCGGCACTCATCGCCACGTCCCCGGCCACCAGCCATTGCGCCGGCTGGGCGCCTGCCTCCCACCACTGGATGTTCGGCTTGATCTGGTCCAGCTTGGCAAATGCCCGTGTGACGCCCTCCGGTGTGTTCAATACCTTGTACACGTCCTCGGTCTTGACGCCATCCGCCAGCAAGGCGATTTCCAGGGTGTACTTGGCGCCCTTGCGCAAACCGCGCTTGCCCGGGTACGCCTTCACGTTCCAGAAATCCGCCCAGGACGTCGGCGCCTTCGCAAGTTTGCTCTGGTCATACGCCAGGACCATCGACCAGACGTACGTCGCCACGCCGCACTCGGTGAGCGCTCCCGGAACGAAATCCCCGGGTTTGCCGATGACCGTCGGGTCGAGTCTTTCGAACAAGCCTTCTTCACAACCGCGCAGCAGCTCGGGACTTTCCACCTCGACCACGTCCCAACTGGTGTGCCCGGCCGCGACCATCGCCTTGATTTTCGACAGCTCGCCGTTGTATTCGCCGGCCACGATGTTTCCCGCACCGCTGGCGTTGAAGGGTTGGAAGTAGGCCTTGTCCTGGGCCAACTTGGTGGCGCCGCCGAATGAAATCACGGTCAGGCTTTGTGGCGCGGCCAGGACGCTGGTGCTCAGCAACGCCAGGGCACACGCAATGTTGCAACGCAAGGATCTGGACATGAAGCGGTTCCTCGAAAATGCCGGCTCGCCCGCACGAGTCGGCGACGGGACTCAAAAGTGACCGTAGGCGCGGGCGGCGTGGTCTACAGCGATTACAAAACTGTTCATCCTGGGTCCCGTCCATCGGGCTCGCTCAGGTGAATCGCCAGGCGATCCATCAACCGATCGCAGGCGGCCATTTGCTCGACACTCACGTACTCGTCGGGCTTGTGACCCTGGTCCATGCTGCCGGGACCGCAGACCACCGACGGGATGCCGGCCTGATGGAACAGCCCGCCTTCGGTGCCAAACGCCACGGTGCCGAAGGCATCGCTGCCACAGAGTCGGGCAACCAGGCGCGCGGCTTCGCTGTCCGCCGAGGTCGCCAGGCCGGGATAGGCCGACAAAGGCTCGAAACGGATCGCGGTGTCGGCGTGAACCGCCCGCATCCTTGGCAGCAGCGCCTGTTCGGCGTAGTCCTGCAATTTCTCCACCACCCGCTGCGGGGCGAAATCCGGCAAGGCGCGTACCTCGAAGTCGAAGCGGCAATCGGCGGGGACGATGTTCAGTGCCGTGCCGCCCTGGATCACGCCGGCCTGCACCGTCGAATAGGCCGGGTCGAAACGCACGTCGTGCTGCGAAGGCTCGGCCAGCTCGGCGCCGATCTCACCCAGCTGGCCGATCAGGCGCGCCGCCTGCTCGATGGCATTGACCCCGTAGGGCGCGTAGGCGGAATGGCAAGGCGCGCCCTTGACATGGCAACGCATCGCCAATTTGCCCTTGTGGCCCAGCACCGGTTGCAACTCGGTGGGTTCGCCGATCAGGCACAAGGCCGGTTGCGGAACCCGTTGCGGCAGGATTTCCAGCAGACTGCGCACACCCAGGCAACCGACTTCTTCGTCATAGGAAAAGGCCAGGTGCACCGGACGCCGCAGCGGGCTGGCGAGAAAAGTCGGCACCGCCGCGAGCACGCAAGCCAGGTAGCCTTTCATGTCCGCCGTACCGCGCCCGAACAACTTGCCGTCCCGCTCGCTCAACCGGAACGGCTCGACCGTCCAGGCTTGCCCATCCACCGGCACCACATCGGTATGCCCGGACAGCACCACGCCACCCGGCACCGACGGGCCGATGCTCGCCAGCAGGTTGGCCTTGGTGTGCTCGGCGTTGTAGATCAGCTCGCTGCTCACGCCCAGCCCTAGCAGGTAATCGCGGACGAACTCGATCAGTGCCAGGTTCGAATCGCGGCTGACCGTGGCAAAGCCCACCAGTTCGGCGAGCAGTGCGCGGCTGCGCAGCTCACTCATCGCCCGGCACTCCATAGCTGGGCGCCTGGGTTGGATCAAGGGCGCGGGTCAGGTAGTCCTGCAACTGCGGCTGATAGGCGAGCCAGAGCTTCTCCAGTTCGCCGATGGGGTTTTCCTCCGCCCAATCCACCCGCAGATCGACAATTGGCCAGGTCAGGTCATCCACCACTGACAACGCCGCCGAATGCACCGCCCCGGCTTCGCCACCGGCGGCCTGTCCCGCCTGCAATGCGCCCAACAGCCGGGACGCAAGACTGCCCTCGCCCTGCTCGAATGCCGCGACCATGGCGGCGATGACCCCATCGCCCGCTAGCAGATTGCCGGCCGCCACACACTGCTCACCGACCACGGCGCCGTTGACGCCCAGCGCATGGCGACCACTGAAAACCGCCGTGCGCCCCTGGGCATCCACCACGGCGACCTGGCGATACTCGCTGTAGCCGTTACGCGCCAGGGCACGGTCCAGCGCCTCCTGCGCCCTCGAACCGGCCGCCAATTCGTCGAGGATCTGCGGACCCAGCGCAGGCAATGTGATGTTCTGGCTCGACACCGCGCCCACCCCGGCCCGCAGCCACGGGCAACGGGCGCCGACGGCAATGCTCGAAGAGCTGATGGCGATGCCCAACTGGCCGGTTTCGGCGCAGCGTCCGACGATGGAAAACGTCATGTCGTACTCCTTATTCGGGGATGACCGCGATCACATCGATTTCCATCAGCCACTGCGGCTGGCCGAGGGCGCTGACCACCAGCCCGGTGGAAATCGGGAACACGCCCTTGAGCCATTTGCCGACCTCTTGGTACACCGGTTCGCGGTAACGCGGGTCGATCAGGTAGGTGGTGGTCTTGACGATGTGGCTCAGGTCGCTACCGGCTTCTTCCAGCAATTGCTTGACGTTGCGCATGGCCTGCTCGGCCTGGGCACGCGGGTCGCCGAGGCCGACCAACTGGCCGTCGAAATCGGTGCCGACCTGTCCACGGACGTACACGGTATTGCCCGCGCGCACGGCCTGGCAGAGGTCGTTGTCCAGGGTCTGGTTCGGGTAGGTGTCCTTGGTGTTGAACATGCGGATGCGAGTATGAGTAGGCATCAACGAACTCCCGTCAGGCTGGTTTTCAAAGGTTGCGAATCGCGTTGGGATGCATCGCGGTAGTCGAAGTACGTGCGTTGTTTGACGATGTGGTCGGTGATGTGCCGGGCGTCGTGCCACACGCCCCAGATGAACGCCGAGCCGCGCCGCGACAGCCATGGCAGGCCGACGAAATAGAGGCCCGGCTCGCTACTGACGCCGCGCTGATGGCGAGGCTTGCCGTCGGCTTTCAACACATCGACGTTCAGCCAGCTGTAATCCACCGAATACCCGGTGGCCCAGATGATGGTCGTGACGCCCGCCTCGGCCAGGTCCAGCTTCTGGATCGGATGGGTCATGCATTCAGGGTCGGGCAACAACCGGCGCGCCTCGGGTTCGGGCGGCAGGTCCAGGCCATTGCGCTCGATATAGGCATCGGCGGCGTCGAGCAAGGCCAGGTAGTTTTCATCGCCACGGGCGATATTCTCGGCGAGGTTGGACTCGAAACTCACCACGCTGCCGTTGAAGGCCCGCGTCAGGCCCACCAGCGTGATGCCTTCGTGGGCCAGCCGACGAAAATCCACGGTATGGCCGCCCCGCGCCCCGCTCACGGCGATGGTCACGTGCTCCTTACCCGGCTTGACGGCTTCGGCATCCCACTCGCCCAACACCCCCAGCCACCAGCAGAAATCCCGGTTGCGATAGGCCCGTGGCGGACGATCGTGAGCGCCGACAGAGAGATAGACCTGCCTGCCGGCGCGCTGCAGTTCATCGGCGATCTGCACCCCCGACGACCCCGCGCCGACCACCAGCACGGCGCCTTCGGCCAACTGCGCGGGGTTGCGGTATTGCGCGGAATGAATCTGGGTGACCGTTGCCATTTCAGGCGCGATGGGCGGGATGACGGGGCGTTGGAAGGGCCCGGTGGCGACTACCACATTGGTGGCTTCGATCAGGCCGTCCGACGTATCAACGGTGAAACCCGGGCGACCGACAGTGCGCTCGACCTTGCGCACCTCCACCCCGGTGCGAATCGGCGCATTGAATTTGCGGGCATAGGCTTCGAAGTACTCGGCCACCTGGTCCTTGGAGGCAAAGGCATCGGGATCCAGGCCGGCGAATTCGAGGCCCGGAAAGCGGTCATGCCAGGCCGGGCCGTTGGCGACCAGCGAATCCCAGCGCGCCGTGCGCCAGGCCTCGGCGATGCGGTTGCGCTCGACCACCAGGTGCGGCACGCCTTGGCGGCTCAAATGTTCACTCATGGCGACGCCGGCCTGGCCGGCGCCTATTACAAGCGTATCGATGCGTAGGGTTTCAACGGGCATGTCTGGGCACTTCCGGCAGTGGGTTTGGCTCAGGTCGGCGCGGTGCCGCCTCGGGTATCTTTTCTTGTTGTTCTGCGATTGCAGCTATCGAAATGAGCTGTCGAGGCGATTGTGTTGGCAGGCAGGAATTTGCGAAACGAGGCTTTTTATTGCGGCTGGGAAGGAAAAAACTGCTCGGCAAGGCGTTGCGCCAACCGAGGGCAATCCAAGGTCAAGAAGTACCGAAAAGGTGCGTTCAGCCCGGCCGGGCCGGGAACGCCTTGAGCTCGAGTTTCTCCATCACCAACCCGATGAATGCCGAGACCGCCAAGGGCAGTTGCCGTCGGCTGGGGTAAAGCACGTTCAGGCCGAAACCGCTTCGTTGGTACTGCGGCAGCACGCGCACCAGCCGGCCGGCTTCGAGGTCCATGGCGCTCAGCGCCGACGGCAGCACGGCGATGCCCAGGCCCGCTACCGCTGCCTTGCGCAATGCCTGGGCGGTATTGGCGTTGAAGCGGCTGGGTATCTGCACTTCCACTTCATGGCCATCCGGACCGATGAGCTGCCACTGGCTCAGCCCACTGGGATGGGGAAAATTCACGCTGTAGTGCCGAGCCAGGTCATCCAGCGACGTCGGCATGCCCCACGCAGCGATGTAGGCCGGGCTGGCGACCATGCCGTCGCTGGCATTGCTCAGCAGTTGCCGACCCACGTACCCCGAGTCCTGCAGCACACCGCCTCGAAACGCGACATCAATGCGATCGGCAATCAAGTCGACACGGGCATCGCTGAGCACGAAATCGAGTTGCACCCGCGGATGCGCGGCGAGGAAGTCGGCAATCCATTCCATCGGGAAGAAGTCGAAGAAATCCGCCATCGCGGCGATCCGCACCAGGCCGGCTGGTTCGTCACTGCCGTGCATCAGTGCCTGGCCCGCATCCATCAAGCCGTCTACCGCGCCCACGCAACGCTCATAGAACCCCTCGCCCACATGGGTCAACGTGAGCTTGCGCGTCGACCGTTGCAGCAACCGCGTCCCCAACTGCGCTTCCAGCTGCTGGACGCGCCGGCTGACGGTGTTCGAAGGCATGCCCAGCCGCCTGGCCGCTTCGGCAAAACTGCCGCTGCGCACCACTTGGACAAAAAGCGCCACGTCGTTCAGATCCAGCATCGGCATTCCTTCGTTTTCTGGATGAGTTCAATCCGATTGTATCGGCTAATCAAGCCATTGGAAGCGGCTTACGCTTTCCCCATCGACGCCAACGTGCTTCAGAACTCCGAGGTCTTTCATGAACAGCATCGTCGCGACGCCACAGCGCGCCATCGTCCACCGTACCCGCGGCAACAGCCATGGGCCTATCACTCGGCTCATGAGCCCCGGCGATCTCGGCCAACTGTGCAAACCTTTCGTGTTTCTCGACCTGTTCGAATTAAACGCCAAGGGCATGCCACGCGGCTTCGGCATGCACCCTCATTCCGGGATCGCAACACTGACCTACATGATCGAGGGCGAAGTGGCCTATGAGGACACCACCGGCAAATCCGGCACGCTACCGAGTGGCGGCATGGAGTGGATGCAAGCCGGTAACGGCGTCTGGCATGACGCCCGGCCCGTTGGCGGCTCCGCCATACGCGGTTTCCAGCTCTGGGTAGCGTTGCCGCCGGCCCAGGAGAATGCCCCGGCCCACAGCGTTTATCTCGCGCCCTCCGAGATTCCTCGGGAAGGTCCGGCGCTGGTCCTGCTTGGCCAATACGGCGCCGCGCGCAGCAGCGTTGCCGCGCCCGCCGGCATGAACTACCTGGCCGTGCAGCTCAAGGACAAGGAGCGCTGGCGCTACACACCGCCGGCCGGACACGACGTTGCGTGGCTGGCCGTCAACAGCGGCAGCCTCGACGCGGACGCAAATATCACTGCTGGGGAAATGGTGATCTTCCAGGACTCCGCCGCAGCCATCGACATCGTTGCCCGGGGCGCGACCTCCTTCGTGCTCGGTTCGGCGGTCAAGCATCCCCACGACCTGGTGATGGGTCACTACTCAGTCCACACCAGCGAGGCCGCACTGGAACAGGGCGAAAGCGAAATCCGCCGCATCGGCGCCCAGTTGAAACAACAAGGGCGGCTGGCCTAGCCGTCCCTCGATACCCCTTTTCAATCCTGATAATCAAAGGTGCCTCATGAGCCACATCGGTCTTGATCTTCTGCTTTCCCGCGTCCAAGTCGGCACGCTGTCCTTGAAAAACCGCATGGTCATGGCGCCCATGACCCGCAGCCGCGCAGGCGACGGCGATGTCGCGACGCCGCTCATGGCCGAGTACTACAGCCAGCGGGCCAGCGCCGGGCTCATTGTTACCGAAGGCTCGCAGGTTTCGGCCCAAGGCAAGGGTTATCTGCGCACCCCCGGGATTTTCACCAGCCAGCAAGTCGCCGGCTGGAAACAGGTGACCGACGCTGTTCACGCCCAAGGTGGGCAAATCTACTTGCAACTCTGGCACGTGGGCCGGTTGTCCCACTCCCTGGTCCAGGCTGACGGCGCCCTGCCCGTGGCCCCGTCGGCGATCAAGGCCGACGGTGAAATCTATACCGCCGAAGGCCTCAAGCCCTATGAACTGCCACGGGCATTGGCGCTGGATGAAATCCCTGGGGTGATCGACGATTTCCGCCAGGCCGCCCTCAACGCCAAGCTCGCCGGTTTCGACGGCGTGGAAATCCACGGCGCCAACGGCTACCTGATCGACCAGTTCCTGCGTGACGGCACCAACCAGCGCACCGATGCCTACGGTGGCTCGATCGAAAACCGCGCGCGCTTTCTCAAGGAAGTGGTCGAGTCGGTGATCGAAGTCTTCGGCGCCAGCCGCGTTGGCGTTCGCCTGTCGCCGATCTTCAGCTATTTCTCGATGAGCGACAGCCATCCCCAGGCAACTTTCGACTACACGGCCCGGATGCTCAGCCGCTATGGCCTGGCGTACCTGCACATCGTGGAACTGGGCGAAGGCCCGTTCGATTTCCTCGAACTCAAGCGGCGCTTTGGCGGCCCGTACATCGCCAACGGCGGCTACAGCGCTGAACGTGCGGGCATGGCGATCAGCCAGGGCTCGGCGGACTTGGTGGCGTTTGGCACACCGTTCCTGGCGAATCCGGACCTGGTGGAGCGTTTCAGGTTGGGTGAGGCGTTGAATGCGGCAGATCCAGCCACGTTCTATCAGGGCGAAGAAGCGGGTTATACGGATTATCCGAGCCTGCCCACGCAATAAAGGCAGGCACACAGCGGGGCGCATGGAAGCGCTCCATTGCTCGCCACCTTACGTTGTACAGAACTGCGAAATACTTATACAAAACACTTTATCTCGTACAACTCATGCAGTACGCTCCGAATACTTGTACAGGAATACCACCATGTACAACTTTCGGAGCCTGACATGTCTGCCTTTCTCAAGGGTTTCGCCCACGCGTTCGCCGAACTGGACGCCAGCCGTCTGGCCGAACTCGACAGGCTCTACAGCGACGATGTGCTCTTCCAAGACCCATTGCACCGGGTAGAAGGGCTGCCGGCCTTGCGCGATTACTTCGCCCAGCTCTACGCCAACGTCCGCGACGTGCATTACGACTTTCATGGCTACGATGAAACCGCCACCGGCGAGGGCTACCTGCGCTGGACGCTGCGCTTTCGTCACCCGCGCCTGAACGGCGGTGCACCGATCGAATTGGCAGGCTGCAGCTACTTGCGCTGGAACGATCGGGTCTATCTGCATCGGGATTTCTTCGACGCCGGCGCCCTGCTCTACGAGCACTTGCCTCTCTTCGGGCCGCTCATTCGCTGGCTCAAGCGGAGGCTGGCATGAGCCGCATCTGGCTGACCGGTGCCAGCAGCGGAATCGGCGCCGAGCTGGCCGCGGTGCTGCTTGGACAGGGTCATCACCTGGCATTGAGCGCGCGGCAAATCGGCCCACTGCAAGCCTTGGCTGAACGCTATCCAAACCAGGTATTGGTGCTGCCGGGGGACCTCAGCGATCCCGCGCAGGTGTCCTGCATTATCCAGCGCATCGACGTCGAATGGGCCGCCCTCGATCAGGTGATTCTCAACGCTGGCACCTGCGAATACCTGGAACCGGGGCAGTTCGACACACGCCTGGTGGAGCGCGTACTCGACACCAACCTGCTCGGCACCTGCCATTGCCTGGAAGCGGTCTTGCCCCTGTTGCGCCGAGGCCAAGCGCCGCATCTGGTCGCCGTGTGCAGCGCGGTGACCTGGCTGGCCCTGCCCCGGGCCGGTGCCTACGGCGCATCCAAGGCCGCGTTGCGTTACCTGCTCGAGTCATTGCGCATCGACCTGGCTGCCGAAGGCATCGACGTCACCCTGGTGAGCCCCGGTTTTGTCGATACGCCCCTGACCCGGCGCAATGACTTCCCGATGCCCCAGATCTGGTCGGCACAACGGGCCGCGCAGCACATCGCGCGACGCCTGGGCGCGCGCCCGCTGGATATCGCGTTTCCGTGGGCCTTCATTTTTGTCATGCGGTTGCTCGGGCACCTGCCTGCGCGCTGGCGCCTTGCGCTTGGCCGTCGTCTTTCACGTAACGCGGAAAGGACTTGAACCATGCGCATCGCAATCATCGGCAGCGGTATCTCGGGACTGACGTGCGCCTACCTGTTGGCCCGCCAGCATCAGATTACGGTGTTCGAAGCTGACAACCGGATCGGCGGCCATACCCATACCGTGGATGTCGATTGGCAGGGCCGACGCTACGGCGTGGACACCGGTTTCATTGTTTACAACGACTGGACCTACCCGAACTTCATCCGCTTGCTGGACCAGTTGGGCGTGGCGTCGCGCCCGACGGAAATGAGTTTCTCGGTGCATGACCCAGCGTCCGGCCAGGAATACAAAGGGCACAGCCTGGGCAGTCTGTTCGCCCGCCGGCGCAACCTGTTGTCTCCAGGCTTCTGGGGCATGCTGCTGGATATTCTCAGGTTCAACCGCGAGGCGACTGCGGACCTCAAGGCGCAGCGTATCGATAGCGCCACTCGACTGGGTGATTACCTGCGCGATCGGCGCTACGGCCAACGCTTCATCGACCATTACATCGTGCCCATGGGCTCGGCGATCTGGTCGATGTCGCCGGCCGGAATGCTGGCGTTCCCGCTGCAATTCTTCGTGCGTTTCTGCCACAACCACGGCCTGCTGTCGGTCAACCAGCGTCCGCAATGGCGAGTGCTCGAAGGCGGTTCCCGCGCCTACATCGAGCCGTTGTGCGCCCGCTTTCGCCAACGCATCCATCTCGACTGTCCGGTGCAGCGGGTCAGCCGCGACGCCGACGGCGTGACCGTGCACAGCCATCGTGGCCCGGAGCGATTCGACAAGGTGGTATTCGCCTGCCACAGCGACCAGGCCCTGGCGCTGCTCGAAACCCCAAGCGTCGATGAAGTCGATGTGCTCGGTGCCCTGGCCTACGCCCACAACGAGGTGCTGCTGCACACCGACACTCGATTATTGCCACGGCGCCAGAACGCCTGGGCGAGCTGGAACTACCGTCTGGGCGGTCCGCCACAGGCACCTGCCGCATTGACCTACAACATGAACATTCTCCAGGGGTTCGATGCGCCGGTGACGTTCTGCGTGAGCCTGAACCAAAGCGCGTCGGTGGACCCGGCCAAGGTCCTCGCCCGCTTCGACTACGCCCACCCGCAATACAGCCTCGCCGGGATCGCCGCCCAGGCTCGGCAAAATGACCTGCAAGGACAGCAGCACAGCTATTTCTGCGGCGCCTACTGGGCCAATGGCTTCCATGAAGACGGCGTCGTCAGCGCGCTCGCCGTGGCGGAGCATTTCGGAGAAGTGCTTTGAACAGCAGCCTGTGTCACGGCTGGATCGATCATCGGCGCCATACGCCGCGCGTCCACGCGTTCCGGTATCCGATCGGCATGTTTTACCTCGATCTCGCCGAACAAGCGAGCCTGCTGAGACTGTCACGTTTACTGCGGCCATGGCGTGTGGCGCCGCTGTGCTGGCGTGAGCGTGACTACCTGCCGACCCTTACCCAAGCGGGCATCCCGCTGGTTCAAGCGGTGCGGGAAGTCGTAGGGCAAGCGCTGGGCTCCGTTCCTCAAGGCGCAATCCATCTGTTGACCCAACCACGCAGTTGGGGCCTGTCATTCAATCCGGTGAGTTTCTTCTTCTGCCATGACACTGCCGGGCGCCTGGCGGCAATTCTCTGTGAAGTGCGTAACACACCCTGGCGTGAGCGCCACCATTACGTGCTGCCGGTAACCCCCGGCGAGCCGCACCTGTTCCAGGTCGCCAAGGCGTTCCATGTTTCACCGTTCCTGCCACGGGACATGGACTACCGCATGCGCTTCCTGATCCAGGACTCGCACATCCGCGTGCACATGGAAAACTGGCGCGCCGGCCAAAAGGTGTTCGAGGCCGACCTCGCGCTGCAACGTCGCCCTCTCGACGCGCCAGCACTGCGTCGCTACGTGCTGGCGTTTCCGTGGATGAGCTTGCGCACCGTGAGCGCCATCTATTGGCAGGCCCTGCGCCTGCTCTTCAAACGCACGCCCCTGCACGATCATCAGGCCAGCGATGGCAGCCTGACTGTCGGCCAAACCGCCCATAAGGATCCAGACCATGTCCGAACCCACCCTGAGCGTCACTAAGGCCAGCGGCGGCTGCCCGTTGAGCGGCGGCCTGTTCAAACAGGCCGTGTTCGCACAACTGCGCCGCCTGCGTCACGGCCACCTGCGCCTCATGCTGGATGGCGAGCCGTTGAGCTTTGGCGACGTGTCCAGCCCTTTGGTGGCCGAGGCCGAGATACTGGACGGTGCCGTCTGGGGCATGGTCGCCGGCAATGGTTCGATCGGTGCCGGCGAGGCGTATATCCACGGCTACTGGCGCAGCAACGACCTCACCGCCGTCACTCGCCTGTTCGTCGCCAATCTTGACGTGCTCGATGCCATGGACAGCGGCCTGGCACGCCTGGGCCGGCCTTTGCTGCGCGGCTTGCACTGGCTCAATCGCAACAATCGCAAGGGCTCGCGGCGCAACATCAAGGCCCATTACGACCTGGGCAACGAGCTGTTCGAACGCTTGCTAGATCCAACGATGATGTATTCGGCGGCCATGTTCGAACATGCCGAACAAAGCCTCGAACAGGCCCAGGTCAACAAGCTCGAACGCATCTGCCAGAAGCTTGATCTGCGACCCGGCGACCATCTGCTGGAGATCGGCACCGGTTGGGGCAGCCTGGCCATCCATGCGGCTACCCATTACGGCTGCAAAGTCACCACCACGACACTTTCCAAAGAGCAGTACGCGCATACCTGTCAACGTGTCGCGGCGCTGGGCCTGCAACAACGCATCGAAGTGCTGTGCCAGGATTACCGCGACCTGGAGGGACGCTTCGATAAATTGGTGTCCATCGAGATGATCGAAGCAGTCGGCCATCGCTACCTGCCCGAGTATTTCCGCCGCTGCGCCGCGCTGCTCAAGGACGACGGCCTGATGCTGATCCAGGCCATCACCATTCGCGACCAACGCTACGAGCAGGCCCGGCGCTCGGTGGATTTCATCCAGCGGCACATCTTTCCCGGTGGGGCGCTTCCGTCCCTGTCGATGCTGCTCAAGACCGCCAGTGCCCAGACCCCGCTCAACTTGCTGCACCTGGAAGATTTTGGCGCGCATTACGCCCGCACCCTGCGCCACTGGCACGACAACTTCCGGCAGTCGCGCCAGGCCCTGCTGGCGTTGGGTTATGACGAGACGTTCCAGCGCCTTTGGGAGTTTTACCTGTGCTATTGCGAGGGCGGGTTCCAGGAGCGTGCCATTGGCGTCGCGCAACTGCTGTTCGCCGCCCCCGGGGCCCGCCCCGCGCCCTTGCTGGAACAGCGTCAAGCATGATCAGTCGCACCGCGCTGATTGCCAATGCGCTCTGGCTGCAATTGGGCTGGTGGGCGTGTGTACTGGGTGCGCACCAGCCGGCATGGCTTGCTGCCGTGGTGGTTGGATTGCTCGCTCACCTACTGTTGTGCCCCGACCCGAAGGCCGAGCGTCGGGCGATGCTGCGTGTCGGTGTGAGCGGTATGTTGCTGGATGGGAGCCTGGGGATCTTGGGCCTGTTCGAATTCGCTGAAAGCCCGTTGCCGCTGTGGCTGGCGCTGCTCTGGCTGGTTTTTGCCAGCGGGCTGCGCCACAGCCTGGCATGGGCTGGAAAAAAGCTGTGGCTTGGCGCCCTCGCGGGCGCAGTCGGCGGCCCCCTCGCCTACTGCGCGGGCGCACCACTGGCGGGTGTTTCACTGCCGCTGGGGATGCTCGGCACCGCGCTGGTGCTGGCGCCGCTATGGGCGATAGGGCTGCCGCTGGCCGTACGCCTGGCCGACGCCCAATAGCCACGGCATCGGCCTGTCTACCAAGGCTCATCCAGGAAAAGCGGCAGGCGCAGCGGCTCGATCAGCCCTTCACGCTGGTCGCACATTTCATCATGGACAACCTGTTGAATCAGCGTACAGGGCAGGCGCGGCACATCGCGCAACAGCTCCCGCAGATGCGTGGTGGAGCGAACTCGAAACGAATGTCCCGACTCGTCAAGCAACGTGAGCACTTCCCGGTCCAATCGAACACGTAGAAGGTAGATTCCGCCTTCCAGTGAGAGCAATTCCAACTCGACGATCCGACCCTCGACGGCCAGTTGGAGCAGTTCTTTCAAAGTCATTGCATGTCCCCCGCCTGGCGACGGAAGAACAGCGTCACTTGTCCCAGTTCGATGCCGGCTTTGCTCATGCTGGAGCGGTTGATCAGCGTGTCCTCGTCCATCAGGTACATCCAGTCGTCAAACGTCACCTCGTAAGTGGAATCGTCCACTTGCAGGTTCAGTCGATAGCGCCAGCGCAGCGCATTGCCCGCCACCTCCCCTAACGCCTCGCCAATTACATCGTCGGCGCGGCCACTCCAAAGGCCTGGGCCGGTTGGCGTCAATGTCCAGACCCTACGCTGCCGGCTTCCATCGCTGTAGAGAAAACGCTCGTCGAGTATCAGTCGATCACCCTCGCGACGGCTGGAAATATCCACTTCAAAGCGCTTGATGACCTCCCCCGAGCGCTTCTGATAGATGCCCCAGGCCTTGACGGGTTTGCTGAAGAAACGCTCCAGGTCGAGTTGCGGTTGCTGGTCGGCATAGCGGCCTACGTTGACATTGCCGCAACTGGTCAGGCCCATCACCAGCAACAAGATGGCCAGCAGACGGATCATGGCGTGCTCCTTTTTGCGTTTGACGTATCGAGCCCCAGCAATCGTTGGCGCAACTCGGGATGACGCGTGCGCGGATCGAGCCAGATCGAGAAAAAACATCGGGAGAACAGCGTGTCGGCAATCTCGCGGGAAAGGCGTCCATCGACATAAAAGCGACTGCCTTGGCCGGGCAGGTACACGCCGGTGATGCGAGTGCCGGGTTGCACATCGACAAAGGCACCGCGCATCTGCGCCGCCCAGGCTTCCAGGCGCCCGGCATCCTGCACCGTGCCGGTGACGCGTTGCATTTCCTCAAGGCTGGTTTCGACCAGGTCCTGCTTGCTGATGCGGCGCCGATAATCGAGTTCAAGGGCAAAAGGCGTGTCCAGGCTCGGCTTGGACACGGTGCTCCAGAGCCGCGCCCGGTAGACGGCGAACCCGTACCAGCGAAAATCTGCCTCGCCGATCAGATCCGCTCCGGGCAAGGCCTCGCGCCAATCCGCCAAGGCATCACTGGCGTACAGCGCCAGCGCAAGGCTCATGGCACTTATCAAGCGGTGGCGGGCGGCTAAGGATCTGGGCATGGGCAAGCAACCGGTTTGCGAAGGCAAACCGATATTTGTACAACATCATAGTTTTGTACAGCTTTTTTGTAGGCAAATACCTTGGGATTTTCCCTAG
Organism: Pseudomonas sp. HB05; assembly: GCF_016756915.1. NCBI lineage: Bacteria > Pseudomonadati > Pseudomonadota > Gammaproteobacteria > Pseudomonadales > Pseudomonadaceae > Pseudomonas > Pseudomonas sp. HB05. The sequence continues at coordinate 14,559 of NZ_JAESPG010000016.1, read as the reverse complement.
ACGCTTTCCGGTACATCAACCTGCAGCGGCACCACCCGCCTCGCCACCGGCCCTGCCAACGTGGCCGTCGCAGCCTCGACCAAGGCATCGACGGCCTCTTCCGCCAAGGCGATCACCGGATGGGAAAGTACTGCCTGGACCAACCCGGTCTTCAACGCGTCGCGGGTCAGCGGCGTGAGGTCATGGCACACCACCACGGGCAGGCGAAGCTGTTGTTCCTGAAGGCTACGCAGGGCGCGCAACACCCCGGCGATGCCGCCGCCAGCCACATAGAGCCCCGCCAGGTCGGGTTCTGCCGTGAGCAGGTCGAGCGTATTGCCATAAGCGAATTCATCGTCTTCCAGGGTCAGGCGCGAGGCGAGCAGTTCCCATTCACCGGACTGCTCCGCCAGGTAGCTGCGAAAGCTCAGTTCGCACAATTCCTGGCACTGGAAACGCTGGCTGCTGAGCATGACCGCCGCTGGACCGGGCTGCCTGGCGAGGCGGCTGATGAACCAGCCAGCCGTACGGCCTGTGAGGCGGTTGTCAAGGCCGGCATAGCCGGTGCCGGCGCTGCTCGACAATTCCGACAGCAACGCCACCACCGATATGCCTGTCTCACGCAATTGGGCCACCGCCTCGCGCACCCTGGGGTGATCGACCGCCACCACGCCGAGGCCGTCCACCTGGTCGCGCAGGGCCAGGATGCGTTGCGCCACGTTGACGGGGTCGAGGTCGTCCAGGTAACCGATGACCACCCGAATGCGCGCTCGCGCGCAGGTGGCGGCGGCGTTTGACAGGGCGTGGGCCAGCCCTTGGTAGAACGGCACCCCGCTTTTCTGCAACAGGAAGCCCAAGCGCAAGGTGGGACGGTCGTTGAGCACCCGTTGCTCGATCACGGCCTTGGCATGAAAACCCAAGCGCCCGGCCGCCGCGGCGATGCGCTGGGCGGTGTCGGCGCGGACATCGGCGCGCAGGTTCAGAACTCGGTCGACGGTCGACAGGCTCACGCCGGCTTCCCGGGCGACGTCGGCCATGGTCGGTCGTAGTTTTCGGCGGGGTTGCTTTGACATGTCTTGACACCTCTTTCCGGCATCATGAGGGGTTTTGCCACATTAAGCCATCACCCCATGGCCCGCTCCCCGCCGAGGCAATAGCATCAGGGCAAGACAAAAACAACAACAACACCGCCGGAGTGCTTCCATGGCGATTCACATCTGCACGGCGCCCTGCTGCTGGGGCGTCGATGACATCAAGAACCCGTTCCTGCCGCCGTGGCAACGGGTGTTGGGCGAAGCCGCCGAGGCCGGTTATCGCGGCATCGAGTTGGGGCCTTGCGGCTATCTGCCGCTGGAGGCCGAGACCCTCAGCCCAGCGCTGTCGGAGCACGGCCTTCACATCGTCGCGGGGACGATTTTCGATGACTTGGTAAGTCCGGCCAACCTGCCGGAGTTGCTGCGCCAGGCCCACGCCATTTGCGGATTGCTCAAACAGTTGCCGCCCATCGAACCACAACCCGGCCAACGCTTCGGTGGCCCCTACCTGGTGATCATCGACTGGGGCCACGAAGAACGCGACTACGCGGCCGGCCACTCGGACCGCGCGCCACGCCTGGACGACGCGCGCTGGAACGCCATGATGGCGCACATCCGCGCCGTCGCCGACATCGCCTGGCACGCCTACGGCATCCGTGCCGTCATCCATCCTCACGCGGGCGGCCACATCGAATTCGCCGATGAGCTGGCGCGGCTGGTGGATGATATTCCCCACGACGTCGCCGGATTGTGCCTGGACACCGGGCACCTCTATTACGCAGGCATGGACCCCCTCGCATCGCTGCGTACCTACGCTCATCGCGTGGATTACCTGCACTTCAAGGACATCGACCCGGCGGTCTTCGACCAGGTGTTGAACGAACGCATCCGCTTCTTCGCAGCCTGCGCCCGGGGCGTGATGTGCCCGATCGGGCGTGGCGTCATCGATTACCCGGCGTTGCATCGCCTCCTACATGAGCTCGGTTACCAAGGCTGCATCACCGTCGAACAGGAACGCGACCCGCGCAATGCCGCCAGCAGCCTGGAAGACGTGGCGGCCAGCCGCGCCTATCTATCCCGCATCGGTTTTTAAAGGAAAAGGAGTCCTCATGATCAATGGCAGCAACATCCTTGCACGCCCCCTCCGCTGGGCCATGGTCGGCGGCGGCGAACACAGCCAGATTGGCTACATCCACCGCTCGGCCGCCCTGCGCGACCGCAACTTCGAACTGGTTGCCGCCGCGCTGGACATCGACCCCGAGCGTGGCCGGGCCTTCGGCCAACGGCTGGGGATCGACCCGGCGCGCTGTTATCCGGACTACCTGAGCCTGTTCGAGATGGAAGCGCAGCGGCCCGACGGCATCGAGGCGGTGTCGATCGCCACCCCCAACGGCACTCACTACGCCATTACTCGCGCGGCCCTTGAAGCCGGCTTGCATGTGGTCTGCGAAAAACCGCTGTGCTTCACCCTCGACGAGGCCGAGGCGCTGCGGGACCTGGCGAAATCCAAGGGCCGCATCGTCGGCCTCACCTACGGCTATGCCGGGCACCAGTTGATCGAGCAGGCGCGGGCGATGATCGTCGCCCACGAGCTGGGGGAGATTCGCATGGTGCACATGCAGTTCGCCCACGGTTTCCATAGCGCACCGGTAGAGGCGCAGAACCAGGCGACGCAATGGCGCGTCGACCCGCGCCAGGCAGGGCCCAGCTATGTGTTGGGCGACGTGGGCACGCATCCGCTGTACCTGTCCAAAGTCATGCTGCCCGAGTTCCGAATCAAGCGCCTGATGTGCAGCCGGCAAAGCTTCGTCGCCAGCCGCGCCCCGCTGGAGGACAACGCCTACACCTTGATGGAATACGAAAGCGGCGCGATGGGCATGGTCTGGTCCAGCGCGGTGAACGCCGGCTCGATGCACGGCCAGAAGATCCGCGTGATCGGGTCCCGGGCGAGCCTGGAATGGTGGGACGAACGCCCGAACCAGCTGAGTTTCGAAATCCAGGGCCAACCCGCGCAAACCCTCGAGCGCGGCATGGGCTACTTGCATCCCGACGCGCTGCAAGACGATCGCATCGGTGGCGGCCACCCCGAAGGGCTGTTCGAAGGCTGGTCCAATCTTTATCGCCGCTTCGCCCTCGCCATGGACGCTGCCAACCGTGGCGACACCGAGACGCTGGCCGCCCTGCGTTATCCCGATATCGACGCCGGCGTGGACGGCGTGCGCTGGGTCGAGCGTTGCGTGGAATCGGCTAATAACGATTCAACCTGGATCGCCTACTAACCCGCTGCCAGAGAATTCCTGTGGCGAGGGAGCTTGCTCCCGCTGGGGCGCGAAGCGGCCCCTTTTTTGGGACTGCTGCGCAGTCCAGCGGGAGCAAGCTCCCTCGCCACGGTCATGAACGCTCCCCAAGGAGAACAACAATGAAAATCGCCCTCGATCCCTACATGCACCGCCACCTGAGCCTGCCGGACCTCTGCCGCAAGACCGCCGAGCTCGGCTACGAATACCTCGAGCTGTCGCCACGGGAAGATTTCCTGCCGTGGTGGGTTCGCCCGCGGGCCCACAAGGAACGCATCGCCGAATTCAAGAAGGCCCTGCGCGACCACGATTTGCAACTGGCTTCGCTGCTACCCATGTACCGCTGGGCCAGCCCGCACGAGGACGAGCGCCGGGCTGCGGTGAACTATTGGAAGGAAGCGATCCAGGTCGCCGTGGAGATGGGCTGCACCACGATGAACTCGGAATTCGGCCGCGGACCGTCGCCGGATCGCGGGCATAAGGTCAGTTGCTGTGGCGGCGTGCACAGCCATGAGTCGAGCGAAGCGGCCTGGTGGCGTTCGATGGAGGAATTGGTGCCGATCCTCGAATCCGAAGGCGTCACGCTCAACGTCGAGCCCCATCCGGAGGACTGGTGCGAGACGCTGCACCCGGCCCTGGACATGCTCAAGACCATTGGCTCGGACAACGTCAAGTTCCTCTACTGCACGCCCCACACCTTCTACTTCGGCGACGACATGAAAGCCATGATCGCCGAAGCCGGGCCGATGATTGCCCACGTGCACATCGCCGACACCTACAACCACAAGGCCTCGTCCGGCCTGCGCTACATCGTCAACCCGCCCGGCGCCAAAGTGACGGTGCACCAGCACATGGACATGCACCAGGGCGAGATCGACTGGGACCTGTTCTTTGGCGAGCTGGCCAAGACCGGCTTCGATGGCATCGTCACCGCGTGCGTGTTCGGCTGGGAGGAACGCGCAGATGAATCCGGGCGATTCATGCGCCAGGAAATCCAGGCCTACGTCGACAAGTACTTCAGGTAAACCGTGCCCGTCACGGCAGCAACGGCACGATCCGTGGTTTGATCGCCTGTTCGCTGATCTCCAGCAGCGCCAGCGTCACCGGCAGCTTGAACCGCCGCCGGCCGGCGCTGCCAGGGTTGAGATAGAGCCGCTCGCCGCGCCATTCGATCAGCGGTTTGTGAGAATGGCCGGTGATCACCAGCCTCACGCCTGGGTCGAGCGGTGTCGGCACGTCGGCGATGTCATGGACCAACAGCACTTGCCATCCGCCAAGGTCGAACTGCAGGCAATCGGCGATGTGCCCTGCCCAATCAGCCGCCAAGTCATTGTTTCCCCGCACCACGTGCAGCTCGGCGATGGTGGACAATGCCTCCAGAATCTGCGGGCTGCCTATATCACCGGCATGAATGATCCGCTCGCAGCCTTGCAGCGCAGCAAGCGCTTCGGGGCGCAGCAGGCCGTGGGTATCGGAAATGACGCCAACTTTCATGAACCTTCCTCCTGCGGCGTGTGTCGTGGGCTATATCTATCTCGTCGCAGTTAGCTAACGTGCTGAAATCGAATAGGATAGGCTCCGCGCTGAAAGGCGCGAACCTGTCGTGGAAAGGATATGTGAATGCTCGGACGCAAGCAGCCAGAGCCAAAAATCGAAAGCCCCGATGAAGCCTTCTCCCAGCAGGCTGTGCGAGCCGGGGCGGCGTTTCGGTTGACCGTCAGTTTCATGCTCGTGGTCATCATCGCCTTCCTGGCTGTCGAAGGCTGGCGAACATGGCGTGATTATCGCGCGGCCTTTGCCTCTGCGCGCGATTCGGTCACCAACCTGGCACGGGCAACCGCCCAACACGCCGAAGACACCATCCGACAAGTCGACGTGGTGACCGCCGCCCTCGCCGAACGCGTGGAAGGCGATGGTCTGCAAAACATGGACATCCCGCGCATCCATAGGCTGCTGGTGCAACAGGCCGCGATCATGCCGCAGTTGCACGGGCTGTTCATCTATGGCCCGGATGGCCAATGGCTGGCGACGGACAAGGAGGTGATCCCGGAAACGGCGAACAACGCCGACCGCGACTATTTCCAGTACCACCGCACCCACGACGACCGGGGCGTACGCATCGGCGAGGTGATCAACAGCCGCTCCACCAACGATTTGATCATTCCCGTCTCCAGGCGCCTGAACAACCCCGACGGTTCGTTCGCGGGCGTGCTGCTCGGGACCGTCAAGGTCAGCTATTTCGTCGATTACTACGGTGATTTCAAGATCGACGACAAGGGCGCGCTGGTCCTGGCGACACGCAGTGGAACGATCCTGGTGCGCCGGCCTTTCGTCGCCTCGGTGATCGGCAAGAGCCTGGTCAACAGCGTGATTTTCCGGGAGCATTTGCCCACCTCCAACCAAGGCATCGCCGAAGCCAGGGCCGTCGTCGACGACACCGAGCGCCTCTACGGCTACCGCGCCCTGACCACCTACCCGTTGGTGGTGGAAGCCGGCCTGTCCCGGGATTCAATCATCGGCCCCTGGCGTCGCGACCTGCTCAAGACCAGCCTGGTGCTGGTGTTCCTGATCTCGGTGCTGGTGGCTTTCGGCCTCATCGTGCTGAGCCAATTGCGCTATCGCATGACCATGGAAAAGCAGATCCGCAGCGCCCACCAGGCCATGCGCGACATGGCGCTGACCGACAGCCTGACCGGGCTCGGCAATCGCCGGCGGCTGGACATCGCCCTGGCCGATGAGCTGCGCCTGGCCAAGCGCCAGGGTTCGTCCCTGGCCCTGATCATGCTCGACGTCGATTACTTCAAGCGCTTCAACGACCGCTACGGCCACGCCGCCGGTGACGACTGCCTGCGAGCCATTGCCGGCGCGATCGGGCAGACGATCAAGCGACCGGGTGACCTGGCGGTCCGCTACGGCGGCGAGGAGTTCACCGTGTTGCTGCCCAACACGGACAGCCCAGGCGCCGCCAAGGTCGCGCAGCAAATCCTCGATGCCGTCCGGGCCTTGAACATCGAGCATGGCGATCATCCCTTGGGGATCGTGACCATCAGCGCCGGCATCACCACCTGCCAGCCAAGCAACGAGGACGCGACCCCGGCCATGCTGATCAAGGCCGCAGACGCGTTTTTGTACCTGGCGAAGAACACCGGGCGAAACCGCTGGTGCAGTGCCGGTGCTTCCCGGCCCTGACGCGGCGATCAACCGCATATCGCCTCATATCACCCAATGTCGGGTTGCGCAGGTGCCGATCCGGCGCCTGGCGGCTACAATGCGCGCTTCGACCGTGACCAGCCTGACTAAAAAAACATGTCCTTGCCTAAACATCATCTGGAATTGCTCAGCCCCGCCCGCGACGTGACCATCGCCCGCGAGGCCATCCTGCATGGCGCCGATGCCGTGTACATCGGTGGCCCGAGTTTCGGCGCGCGTCACAACGCCTGCAACGAGGTGAGCGATATCGCCCAGTTGGTGGAGTTCGCCCACCGCTACCACGCCCGGGTGTTCACCACGATCAACACGATCCTGCACGACAACGAACTGGAGCCGGCCCGCCAGTTGATCCACCAGCTCTACGATGCTGGCGTCGATGCCCTGATCGTCCAGGACCTGGGCGTGATGGAACTGGACATCCCGCCGATCGAGCTGCACGCCAGCACCCAGACCGACATTCGTACCCTCGCCCGGGCGAAATTCCTCGACCAGGCCGGTTTCTCGCAACTGGTATTGGCCCGTGAACTGAACCTGCAGGAAATCCGCGCCATCGCCGACGAGACCGACGCGGCCATCGAGTTCTTCATCCACGGCGCGCTGTGCGTGGCGTTTTCCGGGCAGTGCAACATTTCCCACGCGCAAAACGGCCGCAGCGCCAACCGTGGCGATTGCTCCCAGGCCTGCCGCCTGCCCTATACCCTCAAAGATGACCAGGGCCGGGTGGTCGCCTACGAGAAACACCTGCTGTCGATGAAAGACAACAACCAGAGCGCCAACATCCGCGCCCTGGTGGAGGCTGGCGTACGCTCGTTCAAGATCGAGGGCCGCTACAAGGATGCGGCCTATGTAAAGAACATCACTGCCTACTATCGTCAGCGCCTGGACGATGTCCTCGAAGACCGCCCCGACCTGGCCCGCGCCTCCAGTGGCCGCATCGCGCATTTCTTCGTGCCGGACCCGGACAAGACCTTCCACCGTGGCAGCACTGACTATTTCGTCAGCGAGCGCAAGATCGACATCGGCGCCTTCGATTCGCCGACGTTCACCGGCGTACCGGTGGGCGTGGTGGAGAAAGTCGGCAAGCGTGACCTGCAAGTGGTGACCTCTGACCCGCTGTCCAACGGCGACGGCCTCAACGTGCTGGTCAAGCGCGAAGTGGTGGGTTTCCGGGCCAACATCGCCGAGCCCAAGGGCGAGTTCCTCGATGACGAAGGCCAGAAGCGCTACCGCTACCGCGTCGAGCCCAACGAAATGCCAGTCGGCATGTACCAGTTGCGCCCCAATCATCCGCTGAGCCGCAACCTCGATCACAACTGGCAACAAGCGCTGCTCAAGACCTCCGCCGAGCGCCGTGTGGGCCTGGCCTGGGTCGCACAGTTGCGTGAAGAGCGCCTGGCGCTGACCGCCACCAGCGAAGAAGGCATCAGCGCCAGCGTGGCCCTCGACGGTCCCTTCGGCCTGGCGAACAAGCCGGAGCAAGCCCTGGAACAATTGCAGGACCTGCTCGGCCAACTGGGCACCACCGAGTATCACGCCACGTCGATCAAGCTGGACGCGCCCCAGGCGTTTTTCATTCCCAACTCCCAGCTCAAGGCGCTGCGCCGCGAGGTGATCGAAGCCCTGACCACGGCACGCGTCGCGGCGCACCCACGGGGCGGACGCAAGGCCGAGACCACGCCGCCGCCGGTGTACCCGGAATCGCACCTGTCATTCCTGGCCAACGTCTACAACCAGAAGGCCCGGGACTTCTACCACCGCCACGGCGTCAAGCTGATCGACGCGGCGTTCGAAGCCCACGAGGAAACCGGCGAAGTGCCGGTGATGATCACCAAGCACTGCCTGCGCTTCTCGTTCAACCTCTGCCCCAAGCAGGCCAAGGGCGTCACCGGCGTGCGCACCAAGGTTGCGCCGATGCAGTTGATTCACGGTGATGAAGTGCTGACGCTGAAGTTCGACTGCAAGCCCTGCGAGATGCACGTGGTCGGCAAGATCAAGGGGCACATCCTCGACCTGCCGCTGCCGGGCAGCACCGCGCAGCCGGTGGTGGGGCATATCAGCCCGGAAGATTTGCTCAAGACGATTCCGCGCGGGACGCATTGATCGGCGGGTCAGTTACCTCTCGGTTGAATGGACCGACGTCTTCGCGAGCAAGCCCGCTCCCACAGTAAGTGCTGCTACTCAGCCGCCTCTGCTGATCTTTTGTGGGAGCGGGCTTGCTCGCGAAGGCGATATTCCAGCCGCCGGAAAAGTTGGATCAGACGCGGCGCAGGGATTTTTCATTTCTGCGCCGTTTGCGCTTTTACGGGCGACATATTCCGTTCAAGGGGCTCCCCCAATCCGCGTTCATGATGCTAGGTTGTAAGTGATTGTTTCATCAAACGACACTTTTCCCTGCAAAGGAATGCCTGCCACCATGAACTTCCCGTTCAAGCGTCTTGCTATCGCCACCCTCGTCCTGTCCACCCTCTCCTCCCTGCCGTTATCGGCCAATGCCAACATCACTGCGCAACAAAGCGCGGACTTCGTCAAAGCATTCAGCGATACCTCGGTCAGCGATTTCCGCCAGTTCCTGGCAAGCGTCGCCAAGAGTGACCTGGCCAAGACCGCCAACCTCGGCCCGGCGATCGATGCCTTCCAAGACAACAAAACCCTGTCCGCCGAGCAACAGAACGAGATCCATCGGCTGCTGGGTCTCTACGCCCGGGTGAAGTACGGCAAGGCCGCCACCGAGACGTTGCGCCAGTTGGTGGAAATCCCGACCTATCGCAAGGACGGCGTGGCCCAGCATGAAAACCCGGAATTCCTGAAGATCGCCGACAAGATCAAGAGCCTGGCCAACGACTTCAACCTGAACTTCCGCAACATCGACAACCGCGTCTATGAGATTTCCCTCGAAGGCAGCGGCGACGAAGTCGTGGGCATTCACGCCCATGCCGACGTGGTGCCGGTGACGCCGGAAAACTGGGTGCTCAAGGACGGCACCAAGCTTGATCCGTTCAAGGTCACACTGGTGGGCGATCGCATGTACGGTCGCGGCACCGAGGATGACAAGAACGGCATCGTCGTGGCGCTCTACGCCATGAAAATCATCAAGGAAGAAAAACTGCCGCTGGCGCGTCACTTCAAGCTGCTGGTCGACACCACCGAAGAAACCACCGGCGATGCCATTCCCTATTATTTCGAGCGCAACCCGACGCCCAATTACAACCTGGCGCTGGATGGCAGCTACCCGGTGGTGATCGCCGAGAAAGGCTATGGCACGGTCATGGCCAATTTCCCGCGTCGCGCGGGCCAGGGCAAAGGCGCCGAGATCACCGGGCTGACCGGCGGCATGGCGACCAACCAGATCCCATCGACTTCAGTCGCGACATTCGCCACCGACAAACCCGCCGAGCTGGCCGCCAGCCTGCGCAAGGCCGGCACTGACTACGCCAAGGCCAATGGCGGCGACGTTGAGGTAAAAAGCGAGGTGGACGGCAAGACGGTCAAGCTGACCTTCACTGGCGTTTCCGCCCACTCCTCCGAGCCTGAGTCAGGCGTCAACCCGGTGGCCAGGATGCTGGTGTTCATCAACGGCCTCGACGGCAAGGTCGCACTCAAGCACAACCACATCACCGACTCCGCCCGCTATGCCACTGACAATTGGGGCCTGGATTACCTGGGCAAGAAACTGGGCATCGGCTTCTCCGACGCATTCATGGGCCCGCTGACCGCCTCGCTGACCTACGTCGGGATGGATGACAAGACCTTCAAGCTGGCCGTGAACCTGCGGGTGCCCGTGGGCAAGCCGACCGAGACGCTGAAGACGGAGATCAACGACAAGCTTTCCGACTGGGCCAAGAAGTCCAAGGTCGCGGTGGCCTTCGATAACTCTATCGACGAACCGATGTACCGCAACCCCGAAGGCGAATGGGTCAAGGCGCTGCTGGCCGTCGCCACCGAGAACCTCGGCATGGAACACAAGTTTGGCACCTCCGCAGGTGCCACGTCGGTCCATGACCTGCCCAACGGCGTGCAATTCGGCCTGGCCATGCCCGATGTGAAGTACACCGGTCACAACGACAACGAGTTCAAGACCGTGGAGCAGTTCCTGCTGGACCTGCAGGTCGTGACCGAAATGATGGGGCGGATCGGGCAGTTGCCGAAGCTCTAACTACTCCTGCCCAGCAATGCTATCTGAAGTTTGCGGGTTCTAATGTGGCGAGGGGATTTAGCGAAACGTCGCACCGCCCCGCTGGGCTGCGCAGCGGCCCCAAGATATTGCGGTCGCTGCGCAACCGAGCGGGGATAAATCCCCTCGCCACAGGTTATTCATTATTTCAGATGATCAGCGGTTTCATCCGGTGCCTTGTCCGTCACATCCACCACGTCTATCCCCCAATCCCCGTGCAGGTACCAATCCTCGCCGATCATCTCCGCCGGGTGCATCGTGCGGTCGGCGCCGTTGCCGCACGCCAGCGCGGTCGACGCGCAGTAACGGTCGCACCCCCAACAAATGCGCTCGGGATGTTTGGGACTGATGGGAAAGGGCTTTGCCATGACGACCCCGCATGCCGGATGGATGTACCCCACCCTACCCTGGCGCCGCGCAGCGTCCCTTGATTCCGGTCAAGAACAGAGATCCGGGGAAAATTCACGCTGAAAATTGACAAGAATCATTATTATTCGCAGCGAAGCTTCCTAGACTCGGCGCCATCACTTAGCCAACCAGGAAGTCATCATGCGCACACTCGCTCCCCTGTCCCTCGCCCTGTTGTGTCTCGTACCGCTGGCCCAGGCCAAGGAATACCCCATCGGCGAACCGCAACTGTGCCCCGGGCTTGAAGTCGGCGCGGTGTACCTGCAACCGATCGAAATGGCCCCCCCCGGCATGATGCGCGCCACCGCCGATTCCGATGTGCACCTGGAGGCCGACATCCGCGCCACCGCCGACAATAAACAGGGCTTCCAGGAAGGCAGCTTCGTGCCCTATCTCAACGTCTCGTTCCAGTTGAAGAAACAAGGCAACGACACCGAGCTCAAGGGCGATTTCCACGCCATGGTCGCCAATGACGGGCCGCACTACGGCGATAACGTGAAGCTGCTCGGCCCCGGCAAATACCAACTGACCTTCACCGTCCAGCCGCCGGCAGGCCACGCATCCCTCGGCCGTCACACCGACAAGGAAACCGGCGTGGCGCCGTGGTTCGAGCGCTGTGAATTGCACTACGAATTCGTCTACGCCGGGATCGGAAAAAAAGGCGGGTACTGAACATGAGCCGATTCATCTGGCTGATGCTGGCCGGCCTGTCGCTGCCATCGATCGCCAAGGCCGAACTGCTCACTTACGAGCTGAGCATGCGCGACGGGCAGTTCACCCCGCCGCTGCTTGAAGTGCCGGCCGGCCAGCGTTTCAAGATCGTGCTGAAGAACATCGGCCAAGGCCCGGCGGAATTCGAAAGCACGCCGCTACGGGTCGAGAAGGTCCTGTCCCCCGGCGTGACCAGCTTCGTGGTGATCCACCCGCTGCGCCCCGGCCGTTACCCGTTCTTCGATGAATTCAACCCGCAGTTACCCGAGGGCAGCATTCTCGCCCGCTAATCCTCAGGAGAGGTTCGAATGACGCAATCGATGTTCATTGTCTGGCGCGAAAGCGTCGAGGCCTTGCTGGTTATCGGCATTCTCCAGGCCTGGGTGAGCCGCCAGCAGCAGGCCGACCGACTGCTGCGCTACGTTTGGAGTGGCGCGGCCCTCGGCCTGTTGCTGTCGGGCGTGCTGGCCGGTTTGATCCTGTTGGCCGGCGAAGCCATGAGCGGCGGCGCCAACGAGTGGTTCCAGGCGTCGTTGGCGCTGGTCGCCAGTCTGCTGATCGTGCAAATGGTCGGCTGGATGCATCGCAACGCCGGCACGCTCAAGCATGACCTCACGCGTCAGGCCGACCAACGCCTGGGGCGCCAGGGTGGGATGGGGCTGCTGGTGCTGGCGTTGCTTGCCGTCAGCCGCGAAGGCAGCGAAACCGTGGTCTTTCTCTACGGCGCCGGCGCCCGGCTGGAAGGTCCTTCACTGGGGTTGTTCGCGGTCGGCGCGGTGGCCGGATTGGTCTTGTCGCTGCTGACCGTTTCCCTGCTCCACGGCAGCCGCCGATTCATCTCGTGGCCGCGCTTCTTCGCCATCAGCGAAGCGATCCTGCTGCTGTTGGGCTCGGCGCTTCTGGTCAGCGGTGTCGAGCGGATCGGCGGGCAACTGTTGGCGATGGATTGGCCGGAGGCGGTGTATCGCGCCATCGGCGATGCGCTGTGGGACAGCAGCGCCGTGCTGGACGACGGCCATGGCTTGGGCGCTTTTCTCGCCGACTTCACCGGTTATCGCGCCAGCCCCAGCCTGCTGACGTTGCTGGTGTGGCTCGGTTATTGGCTGGCCGTCGCCGGTTGGCTGCGGCCACGCAGCAAGGTGGAAAACCTGCCATGCCCGACCTGAACCCGGCGCTCCAGCGCCTCGGCGACGGCATGCGCCGCCATGGCGCGACCATCCGCACCGTGCAATGGGCGGTGGTGCTGTTCTACGCCGTGCTGTTGGTTCTCCCGGCGATGTTGCCGTTGCCGGACAGCCAGGCGCATCTCCTGGACAACTTGACGTTGTTGGCGCAGTTCCTGTTCTGGGGGATCTGGTGGCCGTTCGTGTTGCTGTCTATCGTCCTGTTCGGCCGGCTCTGGTGTGGCGTGCTGTGTCCCGAAGGCGCCTTGAGCGAATGGGCCAGCCGATACGGCCGTGGCCTCGGCGTGCCACGGGGATTGCGCTGGGCCGGTTGGCCGACCCTGGCGTTCTGCCTGACCACGCTCTACGGCCAGTTGATCAGCGTCTATGACTATGCCCAGGCGGCGCTGCTGATCCTCGGTGGCTCGACCGTCGCGGCGGTCGTCGTGGGATTGCTGTTCGCCCGTGGCAAACGGGTGTGGTGCCGTTACCTGTGCCCGGTCAGCGGCGTCTTTGCCCTGCTCGCCCGCCTCGCACCCGTGCACTTCCACGTGGATGAAAAACGCTGGCTGGAAAACCCGGCGCCGCGCCGCCCGCCGCCCAACTGCGCGCCTTTGCTCGACATCCGCCGGATGCGCGGCGCCGCCGATTGCCATGCCTGTGGCCGTTGCAGCGGCCAGCGCGACGCGGTGCGGCTGATCGCACGCTCCAGCAACCGGGAAATCCTCCAGGCCACCCCAACCACGGTCTCGCCCTGGGACGTGCGCTTGCTGTTCTTCGGGGTCATTGGCCTGGCGATGGGCGCGTTCCAGTGGACCGTCAGCCCTTGGTTCATCGCCTTGAAACAGGGGTTGGCCCAATGGCTGGTGTCGCGCGACGTGACCTGGCCGTTGCTGGACAACGCGCCGTGGTGGTTGTTGACGCACTATCCGCGGCTCAACGACAGTTTCAGTTGGCTGGACGGTTTTTGCATCGTCACTTATCTCGGAATGAGTGCGTTGCTGATGGGCACTGCGTTGATGCTGCTGATGCGCCTGGCGGCCCGACTCTCGGGTGATGCTGCACAGTATTGGCCCTTGGCCATCACCCTGGTGCCCCTCGGCGGTGCAGGGTTGTTCCTCGGCCTGTCGGCCACCACGGTGAAGCTGTTGCGCTACGAAGGGTTGTTGCTGGAATGGGTACAGCCAGCCCGGGCGATGCTGCTGGTCGCGGCCATCGGCTGGAGCTTGCTGCTGGGCTGGAAAGTGCTCGGCCGCGACGGCGCCGGGCCGATCCAGCGGATGCCCGCCATGACCTGTCTGGTCATGGCGAGCGGCTTGGTGGGATACGGTTGGTGGTTGCAGTTCTGGGGGTGGTAACACGAAGCCACCAACGTCCCCTGTGGGAGCGAGCCTGCTCGCGAAGGCGTCGGCACATCCAACTCCGATGCAAACTGACCCACCGCCTTCGCGAGCAAGCTCGCTCCCACAGGGATTCGCGGCGTCCACCATGTCCAGGCTCAAACACAAAGCCAATGTGGGAGCGAGCTTGCTCGCGAAGGCGTCGGCACATTCAACCTTAATTCAAACAGACCCACCGCCTTCGCG